>CAWUJS010000088.1:0-7378 GCA_963922705.1 uncultured Alphaproteobacteria bacterium
ATCGCTCGGCTTCCGCCTGTTTCGCAATTGCCCTGACCATGGATGGATCAATATCAACATTCTTGATCTCGACATTTGTAACTTTAATGCCCCATTTGGAAATTTGCTGATCCAGAATTTCCTGTACATCCGCGTTTAATTGCTCACGGTTCGAGAGCATGTCATCCAGATCATGCTTCCCCAAAACAGAGCGCAGCGTTGTTTGCGCAAGCTGGCTGGTCGCATCAACAAAATCCTCAACATTGTTAATCGCATATTCCGGATCAACAACGCGGTAATAAACAACGGCATTCACCTTAACCGATACATTATCCTTGGAAATCACATCTTGCGGCGGGATATCTTCGGTGCGGACACGTACATCCACGCGCTGTTCGATGTAATAGAATAAGGGGATATTAAATACCAGTCCCGGCCCTTCAACCGATGCATATTTCCCCAGCGAATACATGACTGTTCGTTCATACTCCGGAATAATCTTGATCAGGGTAAAGAGTACAAATACGATAACAATGAGAATGGGAATAATAAAAACTTCCATGAAATATCTCCTATTTTGGCTTAACGATTAAAGTTAAATCACGCATTTCAACAACCCGGACAAGGTCATCTTTTTCAAAATCATACTCTTTTTTGGCCTCAGCATGCCAGTGCTCGCCATCAATGGAAACACGTCCCTGATCACCCGTCCAGTCTAGAATAATCGCCTTATCACCGATTAACCCTTCTTTCCCGGTTTGTGTTTTGCGGCGGTGAGCTTTAAAGGCCATAATGCCGCCGCCGCCCATAATGAGCGACAGACTTAGAGACACAGCCATAATCATTGCCATACCATATTCCGCTAAACTTGGATCAAATTCCAGAGATGTCCCGGCAATGATAAGTGCTAATCCGACAAGGGCAAAAAACCCGAAAAGCGGGATCATAAATTCAGAGATGATCAATATAATGCCGACAAGTATAAGAAGCATCGCAATAGTTTAAGCTGATTTTTGTGTACAAGTTTCCAATGCATTGATTATAGCATCTCCCATCGCATTTGTCGAAACTTCCTGACACCCATCGGCCAGTATATCCGATGTACGTATGCCTGCATTTAAAACGTCCTGTACGCTTTTCTCCACCAGATCAGCCAAATCGCCGCGATCAAAGGAATAGCGCAGTAGCATCGCGAGGCTTAAAATCGTCGCCAGCGGGTTGGCTTTGCCTTGCCCGGCAATATCCGGCGCAGAGCCGTGGACAGGCTCATAAAGCCCCGCAGTCCCTTGTACGCCTAACGAAGCCGAAGGCAGCATACCGAGCGACCCCGTGAGCATCGCCGCTTCATCAGATAAAATATCGCCAAATAAATTATCCGTGACAATCACATCAAATTGACGCGGATTGCGGCATAATTGCATCGCGCAATTATCAGCATACATATGCTCTAATACGACATCGCTAAAATCAGCGTGCAAAGCCGTCATTTCCTCGCGCCATAGCTTCCCGCTTTCCATGACATTGGCTTTCTCGCACGAAGTCACGCGGCTTTCTCGTTTGCGCGCTAATTCAAATGCAACTTCGCCAATACGGCGGATTTCAGATGTTGTGTAAGTTTGCGTGTTAAACCCTCTGCGCTCACCATTGCCCAAATCTTCAATCCCGCGCGGTTCACCGAAATACACGCCGCTCGTTAATTCGCGTACAATTAGGATATCCAGCCCCTTAACGATCTCCGGCTTTAACGTTGATGCATCAACCAACGCATCAAAAACAATCGCAGGACGCAAATTCGCAAATAAATCCAGTTCTTTACGCAGGCGCAAAAGCCCTGCTTCCGGGCGAACACTATAATCCACATCATCCCATTGCGGCCCGCCAACCGATCCCATCAAAATCGCATCGCTCTTGCGGCATTTTTCCAGATCATCATCAGATAGCGGAACGCCATGCGCATCATAAGCCTGCCCGCCGATCAAGCCATGATCAACCACAACATCCAAATGCTTGTGATCACAAAACCAGCCTAAAACTTTTTCTGCTTCAGCAACAATTTCCGGCCCAATCCCGTCACCGGGCAGTATCATCATTTTTTGTGTCATATCGCCTCTCTTTTTCGTTCATACCTTTTATCCACCCTAAGGTTACCCAGCTAAGCCCAGGGCTGCTCTTGACTACGTTTATCTTCAAACGCATCAATATGGGTGTTTTTCTCAAGCGTCAAGCCAATATCATCCAACCCGTTCAAAAGGCAATGCTTACGAAACGGATCAATATCAAATGAAAAGCTGAATTTATTCCCGCGTGTGATTGTTTGTTTCTCAAGATCAATTTTGATCAGAACATCCGGCTCGTCTTTTGCGGCCTCCATAAGCTGATCAACCTGTTCCTGAGGTAAAGCTATGGGTAGTATACCGTTCTTAAAGCTGTTATTAAAGAAAATATCAGCAAAGCTCGGCGCGATAATACAGCGAAATCCCATATCCAAAATTGCCCAGGGCGCATGTTCCCGCGAAGAACCACAACCAAAATTCTCACCGGTGATCAAAATCTCAGAATCCTGATATTCGGGGCGGTTCAAAACAAAATCTGGCAGAGGATCACCATGATTATCATAGCGAATATTGTAAAACGCACTCACACCTAGTCCTGTACGCTTAACCGTTTTCAAAAATTGTTTCGGTATGATGATATCCGTATCAACATTGATCATTTCAAGTGGCGCCGCTTTGGCATTTAAAATCGTAAATTTGTCCATATAAATCTTTCCTTTCATGTCATTGCGAGGAAACCTGTAAGGCTGACGCGGCAATCCAGATTGCTTCATACCGCTTTCGCTATGGTCATAATTACATTAATAATGACATTAATAATGACGTTACTCTTGCAAAATACGCCCTTCTTTATAATCCAGCATTTTCATTTCTGCAAAGGATTCAAACAAATCCATATCAAAAATCTCCCCGCCTTTTTCTGCACGCATACGCTGCAAAACACCGGGCGGAGAAATGTCCCGATCCCCGTAATGCGGCCTCCAAATGCGCCAGCCGTCATACGCCTCGACAATCGCGCAAAGACGTACAGGCAAAGATAACGCCTCACCTTTAATTCCAAGCGTTCCATTTCCATCCATCTGCTCATGATGGTAACGCATAATATCAATCATTAAATCTTTAAAGGGGTGATCGAGATCATGCAAATATTCCTCGGCTATCTGCGCCCCGAGAAGCGTATGCGTACGCCTGTAAGCTTTCATCGTACCCGTTGGCTTTTCTTCCTGATCCCAAATGTCAACGGGCAGCATTTTTTTGCCGATATCATGCGGCAACACCGCCCAATACATGTTTTCCACCACTATATCCCCAAGCCCCATATGCAGACATGTACGCTTCACATTCTCCGCAACACGCACCGCATGTTCATGAAAAATATAGGTATGACCATCCGGGCGCTGCGCATCATAGGATTGAAGCTCTTGCATTTGTGTTTCAATAAAGCCTTTGATCCGTGCCTCAATGACCGGATCATCGCGTAAATCAAAACTATCAGGCCAACCATGGCGCATTTTTATCGTTTCCAATTTATTTCAAATAATATCTAACCTTATCTCTCTGTAAAGAAAAGCAAATTTATATGTATGCATCCATGTTTTATGCGCTGTAATTAATGCTGACTGTGCGTTGCAGCGTATTTAAATGTGCGGGAATATATTTTTTTCTGATAAAATGAAACTATGAATATGAAAAATATTTCAAAAAGGTTAATTCATACCATTGTAACGCTGATGCTTTTATCGCAACTCGCATATGCTGAAAACATCACGTCAAACCCTCAAGAGCTTTTCATTCCTGCGGTCTATTCAATCGAAAATGCATGGCATAAGCAGGATTATGATTTCACAACTGACATATCAAATGCGCCTGTACCCTTGCATAAAACACCTGATTCTAACGTACGGGATAATGCGTACACCTCGTATAATCAAACAGATGAAGAAGAATGGATGGACAATATTCTAAATCAACTTCCCTATAAAAATACCCTTAAATATACGTGGGAGATTGTTGATGGTGAAGCCGATTTGATGGGGGTTCAAAACTTACGCGCAGATGCCGGAAATAAAGGCATAACCTATAAAACCAGTACCATTCCCCTGACCGGAAACCTTAAAGATGCACACATACAAGCTGATATTGGCGAAGAGACCGCGCTTAAATTCGAAAGCGAATACATCCCGGTTATCGGGCGTGTTGAGGGATTGCAATTTAAGTCATCTGTTGGCAGTGACGCAGAGCTATCTTTAAGGTATAAAAAAGACATCACATGGTAATACCATAACCACTTTACTATTTGTTTGCATATTTCATGATAAGCTAGTATAATAGCAAAATAAAAAAGGGCTTTGTCATGAAAAACATTATTTATTCTGGGTTTTTGTTACTAACGTGCTCTATTCTCCCTTACGCGAATGCACAAGCATTTGAGCCGGACACACAATATAATTTCGATAACGATAGCGCTCTGGAAAAAGAGGGACAAGGCTTTAGCCTTGAGCTGGCGGGGGATCCGGAAGAAGAAGGAGCACTTGAGCTTTTTGTCAAAAATACGAGCAGCGAACATGAAATCCATGATATCACCGCCGATGATCTCAACCGCATCAACCCCGCGGCAGGGATAAAGCTGCAATTTGAATTTTAGCTCTTTGTACTTTTAGCTACGCTTCACAATGACGTGATAATGGTTGTGGAGAGCATAAAAAAGGCCGGATATCCGGCCTTTTTGTTTGTTTTTTAGCTCTGTTTGAGATTACATGCGGTATGCGACTGTACAACCAACTGTTTGATCTGCTTCGTCATATTCAGCAGGTGCTCCACCATCATCACACCCAGTATCACCTACTAGAATTCCTGTGGTCGGAACACCATCATCCAAACGACGATCTATGTTAGCAGCCTGAGATGTAGACAATACACCATCACCTGCAGCAGCAGCTACGTCAGCACGGCCAGCAAGTACAACATGAACGCCAGGCCTTAAGCCTTGGTCAAGATCGGTTTCGACACCGTTACGGCTATCGCCAGCAGTAAAACCACCACCAATTGGAGCTGTTGGATTAGTAATTCCAAACTCAGGGTTTGCTCCGTTATCAGTACCGGTCATTCCTGTAATAAAGTCAGCAAAAAGTAATTGGCCAAAGAAGAATACTCCTTCATCATTACCTGCATCAGCGCCGACATTAACATCTACCAAACCGTTGCCATCACCATCATCACAGGCATCTGCACACCCAGCAATTCTTGTTGTTGCTGAACTCATATCACCAGGAATGGCGTTGTATTTGTCACGGAAACCATTATAGGCCGCACCTATTGCTTCAAGCTGTGATGCTGTTGATGTCACACGTGCATTTGTGATCAACTCCTGCCCTTTTAGAATTCCACCGATCAACAGACCGATAATGATCATAACAACCGCGAGTTCGACGAGGGTGAAGCCCTTTTCGCTTTCACGCGATTTGAGTGTAGAAATATCCATTATAAACTCCTTCTCAAATATTAAACGGATTTACTCTTAAGAATGTATGCGAATCAATTTCGCAACGCCCAAAAGTCTATCGTGATGTTTTACGTTACACAACCCACGAAAACATCATTAATCATCAGGATGCCGTAAATTTTATGAATAAAATCTTAATGTTAGAGATTGCGCGCGCACAAAATGAGAGGTGATTAATCACACTTACAAATTGAGAGGTTTACGTTTTGAGTGATTTTCTATAGGCGCTTGGCGCGAAGCCTGTCATCTCTTTAAAAACACGATTAAAGGATGGCATGGAGTTAAAACCGACCTCTTCAGAAATGGTTTTCACGCTCGCTTTTGTTTCTTCCAATAATCGTTTGGCTTCTTCGACGCGCTGCTCATTCATGACCTGAGGAAAGGATTTTTGAAAATGTGCATTAAAGACTTTGGAGACGATTGTTTCCGAATATCCGCATTCTTTGGCAAGGTCAGCGCGGGAATATGCGGGTTCCTGATACACTTTTTCCGTAAAAATAAGATAATCGATACGTTCTGCGAGGGCGACTTCATCTTCGGAAAACTCTTCGGTTGAGAGGGTATTGTGGCTGACAACCGGTTTTTTGGGGTAGAGACGCAGCAAGCTTGTGCTCACAAGGTACACAAAAGCGAGGCCGAGGATTGTACGAATTTGTGTCGCCTCCTCATAACTCAAATAATCCATAAGCGCAGCTAAAACGATAGCAAGTAGCAGGCTATTGACCGAAATGATTGCAAAAATCAACCAATAGCGCTCTTTACCGAGCCTTTGGCGGCGGGCTTTTATGAATAAATCCTTTTTGCTGAAAATCACGAGCAGGCTAATCGCGCCGGCGAGCAGGCCCGTCACAGTCATCAGGGATTTTAGCTGCTCGCAAGGCTCTAGCCGTTCACAGGCGTTAATGCTATCTACGGCGGTAATTGAGAGGATAAAGCATAATGGCGGGAGCAGAAGCACCCAATATTCGCGGATTAATGGTGTTTTTTGAATATCGGAGAATTGTATCACCAGTAAAACGCTCAACGGGGGAAGCGTGAACCATGCAAACCATTGGAGGTAATAATAAAAATCGCTTATTTTGCCGATATGGCTTTCGGCCATGTCGAAAAAGAAGGCTGCGCCCAATATAAAGAAATAAACGAAAGGCAGCCCGGCATGGGCGATATTTTTCATTCTGATGGCGATATAAATCAGCAGATAGGCGCATTGTACCAATCCGATGAGGGATAAGATTTCCGGCAGTGAAAAATTTAGGTTTTCGAGCATTGTTTAATTATGGATTCATTTTTAGGCCTGCAGGTTATTGCATGCCAATACACAAAGAATGCGTTTTTGCTTCGATGGGGTCAAGGATTTGCTCACAAATATACCTGACCATTTCATTGGCTTCATTGGGGTGAAGTTCTTCCCCCCTATCGGCAAGTATCGCGATCATCAATTGAAGCGCGGCTTCTTTTTCGCCCTGTTGGTTGAGGATATTGACTTTGAGCTGCCTTGCCCATGCCGGCATATCCGCTTTTGGCAAATCTACGAGCATATCAGCGCCTTTTGATGCAAGCTCGAGATCTTTGAGTTTAAACCTTGCCAGATAGACTGCCTGCGCCAGCCAGCGCCATTTTTCACCTTCCGTGCTGTTACCGGCGACCATGAGGTAATCGATCACAGGTCTTATTTTGGTTGGGTCTTGTGATGCGCCGAAATAATAGGCAGCCATATAGGGAACAAGGCTTGATTTGGGATCAAGGCTATGGTGGAGCATGAACCAGCCGCCCAGTTTCTCGAAATCATAGTCTTTGATGGGGGTAACGCGCCCGCCTGTATTGCCGAGATTTTGTACCATCA
>CAWUJS010000089.1:0-6710 GCA_963922705.1 uncultured Alphaproteobacteria bacterium
TGACCTCCCGATCATCGTCATCGCAAACGAGTTTCTGGATGCCTTGCCCTTCCGTCAATTTATTCATCTCGACAATCAATGGATGGAGCGTGTTATTGGTATCGATAATGATCGTTTCGTTTTTGGCGCTCGCCCCATTGATCCTGCGATAGCACCGAAAGATACAGGTGAAGACGGCGATGTTTTTGAATTTTCACCTGCGCGGGAAAGTTTTGTTTTTAATCTTTGCGAGCGCATGAAAACCAATTGCGGCGCGGCGCTGCTCATTGATTATGGTCATGCCAAATCATCCTTTGGGGATACGTTTCAGGCCATCAAAGAGCATGAATATTCCAACCCTCTTGAGCATGTGGGAGATTGTGATTTAACATCCCATGTTCACTTCGAACCACTTAATCGCATAGCAAAGCAAGCCAATTGTATGACTCAGCCCATTATCACCCAGGGCGACTTCCTGAAAATGCTGGGAATCGAAGCGCGTGCAGCCTATTTAAAGGAAAAAGGCGCAAAAAATATTGAAAAAGATTTGCGTCGCCTGACGGATCAGGATGAGATGGGGACATTATTTAAAGTGATGGATATACGTTATGGATACTGAAAATCTATATATAACCGCATCAGATTTCATTCCCAATGAAGCCCCTGTTTTTCACGGGTTTTTTGGCCGTCAAGGCGGTGTCAGCACAGGGATTTACAGCACATTAAATTGCGGACCAGGTTCTCATGATAATCCTGCTCATATACACGAAAACCGCAAGGTTGTTAGCGATACCGCTGGTTGCGCGCCGGATCATTTGCTGACCCTTTATCAAGTGCATGGAAATAAATGCATTGCAGCCAGTGAACCTTATGAACCTAATACGCGTCCCCGGGCAGATGCGCATGTCACTGATAAAAAAGGACTGGCGCTTGGTATTTTAACAGCCGATTGCGCGCCGATTTTATTTTACGGCATGAAAAGCGATCATTCCCCCGTCATAGGTGCAGCCCATGCAGGGTGGGGCGGTGCTCTCAAAAATGTCGCCACCAGCACGATTACAGCGATGGAAAATTTAGGCGCGGTGCGTGAGACAATATGCGCCGCAATTGGTCCTTCAATTGCACAAGGCTCATATGAGGTCTCTGAACCGTTTTTGACCCCTTTTTTAGAAGAAAACCCGGATAACAGACAATTCTTTATTCCCAGCCAAAAGCCGGGACACATGATGTTTGACCTTATCGGCTATAATGCTTTTAAATTACGCAAGCAAAATATTCACAATGTTACAGTAATGGGCGTGGATACATACACAAATGAACAGGATTTCTTTAGTTATCGCCGAACAACCCACCGCAATGAGCAAGATTACGGGCGTCAAATTTCGGTGATTATGATTGCTGGATCATAAGCCTTATATCATGCTAATACAGAAATAACGATTGCACGGTTGATTTTTATATCATCATGCCCTTATATGATCTCGCGGAGACGATGATATGGCTAAAGAGTATAAAAATATGAAATTGATTGCTGCGAATTCTAATAAGGCTCTGGCGGAGTCAATCTCATCTTTCCTGGATATCCCACTCACGCAAACAAGTATCAAGCGCTTCTCCGACAATGAAGTCTTTGTCGAGGTGATGGAGAATGTCCGCGGCAAGGATTGTTTTGTCATTCAATCGACCTCTTATCCCGCCAATGACCATTTGATGGAGTTGCTGATTGCCATGGATGCACTGAAACGTGGTTCCGCAAAGCGTATCACTGCCGTCATGCCTTATTTTGGCTATGCCCGTCAAGACAGAAAAACAGGCGGGCGAACCCCGATTTCCGCGAAGCTTGTGGCGAATTTGATCACCGCCGCCGGCGCTGATCGTGTGTTAACGATGGAGCTTCACGCAGGTCAAATCCAAGGCTTTTTCGATATTCCAGTTGATAATCTCGTCATAGCGCCCGTTTTTGTACCGCATATCCGCGAAAAATTCAGCGGTGAAAAGGTTTGCCTTGTCTCCCCGGATGTTGGCGGTGTTGTGCGAACACGGTCATTGGCAAAGCGTATTGGCGCTGACCTTGCAATTATTGATAAGCGCCGCGAGCAAGCAGGTGTTTCCGAAGTTATGCACGTAATTGGTGATGTGAAGGGGAAAGTTTGCCTCCTTGTTGATGATATCGTGGATTCCGGTGGAACGCTCTGTAATGCGGCGGTCGCGCTGAAAGAAAGTGGTGCAAAAGAGGTTCATGCCTATGTCGTGCATGGGGTCTTATCCGGTTCATCGGTTCAAAAAATAGAAGCATCACCCATGGAAAAGCTGGTGATTTCCGATACAATCGCCGCGACTGACACGATAGAAGAATCTCCAAAAATTGACCAACTATCTGTCGCATCCCTGATGGGCGAAGCCGCTCGCCGCATCTACGAAGAACGCTCCATCAGCGCGTTGTTTAAATAGTTTTTGTTTAAATTTGCTTCATGATCGGACCGCACGAAGGAACAGAATTGGCGATGATGCTAGCAGGGGAAAAACCTCTTGCGATGTTTCATGACTCACTTCCCGATAGCGGTGATATTCCTGAGTATATCATACCCGAAAAAGCCTTTGCGCCGCATGTCGCATCAGGGACAATCAAACGTATTTCAAAAGATGTTTTGAATTGTAAAAACGGCCAGACGATACGCTATGTTTGCTTTGCTGTGCGCGGACAGGAGTGGCGTGCGGAGTTTTTGCTTTGGTTGAAAGAAGAAAACCTGTCTGCGCGCCTTAAGCATAATCCATCGCATGATGAAATCATCGGTAAGCTTTTGGGCTATACCGATGAGGATATTCTTTATTTTTTAGGGTGATTGAGATTACATTTTAGGAAAAAATACCTATTTAGTCAAGAATTCCATTGATTTTTTATGAATAAATTCCTAATATGTTCTCTATGTCATTCAAACCCAAGATTAGGAGAATAAGATTATGCCCGATTACAACGGCCCTTATATTTACGCAACTATCCATGATTTTAAGAGCAATATTGCCAAATATATACGTTTGCTTGAGCAAGAGGCGTATGATGCAGTGCTTATTAAACGCTATGACAAGCCAGTTGCGTTTGTTTTACCTTATGAGAAAAAGGTGCGGGAGCATCAAGAAAAGGGTTAAAACCCTCGGGTCCGACCCGAAGATCGGGGCTACTTTTAAGGTTTGAGAAGCGAGACAAGATAAAAATCCTCGGGTCCGACCCGAAAAGCGGACCCGGTTGGTAGGAGATTATGCTAACAATGATTAAAACACATAAAAAAATTGACATACTTATTTTTTATTGTAGGTTGCATAAAAAATAAGATTAAGGTTTTACAAATGAATAATAAATTTGACAATTTAGTTAATATGGCCAATACACTTGCATATGCATTGAATGCTGTTGCTGATAGAAAAACTATTGAGCCTGAAAGAAAAACGGAACACGATGCCGATGGAAATTTTTTAAGAGAATCGGGTAGAATTGGTATAGATTTTAGATCGGCTGTTGTTATCACGCTTGTGTCTATGAGCGCTCAAAACGCAGAAAAAATCATAGAAGACATTCGGACACAATATCCCAATGATGGTGTCGCTACAGATGCCGTTCAAAACCTTGAAAAGGCGTATACTAATTACTTGAATTTCATGGCGGTATACAGCAATGAATCAGGACTAGAATCTCCGCAAGAAATTGCCTTAAACACTGCAAATACTATGAGGGGATGGGTTAGTGATCGCTCGTAAATAAAATCCTTGTAATTTTCGCGCGTATCTGTTTTATTCCGCATCAATGCTAACCGCGTCTGAATCCCCCTGGAGTTTGGCGCATTTAAATATAAGGAAAAAGCTATGCCAAAGAATTATGCTTTGAAAGCGGAAATAAGAGATCGTGCCGGTAAGGGGATCGCACGCAGTCTTCGCCGCGACGGAAAAACCCCCGCTGTCATTTATGGTGACAAAAAAGAGCCAGTGAAAATCGCGCTCGATTCCAACACGATCAATACTGAATTTAATAAAGGGCAGATGTTTACAACGCTTTGTGACCTTGAGGTTGGAAATGACAAGCATCTTGTGTTAGCGCGTGATGTGCAAACGCATCCGGTGACTGATGTCGTTGAGCATGTTGATTTTCTGCGCGTAACACCAAAGACGCAGATTGTTGTGAATGTCCCTGTGCAATTTATCAATGAAGATAAGTCACCGGGTATTCAGGAAAAAGGGATTTTGAACGTTGTGCGCTACACGGTTGAGCTGCGCTGTACGGCTGTTAATATTCCTGAAAATATTGAAGTTAACCTTGAAGGCAAAGAGCATGGCGATTCTATTAATGTTTCTGATGCGCATCTGCCAGAAGGGGCGAAGCCGGTGATTGAGGATCGTGACTTTACGATTGCAACACTTCTTGCGCCGAAGAAAATTGAAGATGTCGCGAGCGACGCACCTGCTGATGGTGAAGACGATGCGGCTGCTGAAGGCGAAGATGCTTCTGAATCAGAAGAAGGCGGCGAATAGGTTTTCGCACAATCTTATAAGAATACATGAAAGGGGGCTTTGGGTTCCCTTTCTTTTTGCTTAGAGTCTATTATGTTTTCATTATTTCAAAAGAAGTCGAATGCGATGTGGTTATTGGTGGGGCTTGGAAATCCCGGAGATAAATATAAGAATAACCGCCATAATATTGGCTTTATGGTGCTCGACGCGATTGCCGAAGATTGCGGCGTTTCATCATGGAAAGCGAAGTTTCAAAGCGCGATGGCGGAGGCGCGTATTGGTGATGAAAAAGTTGTTTTATTAAAGCCGCAAACTTTTATGAATGAGAGCGGGCAGGGGGTTGGCAAGGCGGCAAAGTTTTATAAAATCCCGCCAGAGCGGATTATCATTTTTCATGATGAGCTTGATTTAGCGCCGGGGAAAGTGCGCGCGCGGCTGGGCGGTGGCCTTGCCGGGCATAACGGTTTGAAATCTGCAAAAGCGCATTTGGGGACTGCCGATTTTTGGCGCGTACGGCTTGGGATTGGACATCCGGGGGATAAGCATAAAGTCAGCGGTTATGTGCTTTCGGATTTTGCGAAAAGTGAGCAGGCGTGGCTGGAGCGTTTAATCGATGGTTGCTCGCGGCATATAAATATCTTGCTAGCAGGAAAGAGTGATGATTATATGACCCGCGTTTCAGAAAGAGATAAAAGGATAGATTTATGAGCTTTAATTGTGGAATTGTCGGATTGCCCAATGTTGGAAAGTCAACGCTTTTCAATGCTTTAACCGCAACACAAGCGGCGCAGGCGGCGAATTTTCCGTTTTGCACGATTGAGCCGAATACAGGCAAAGTTGCCGTTCCCGATAAGCGCCTTGACGAGATAGCGGCTATTGCTGCATCAGAAAAAATCGTTCCGGCGCAGCTTGAATTTGTTGATATTGCAGGCTTAGTAAAGGGCGCGTCAAAAGGTGAGGGGCTGGGTAACCAATTCCTGACCAATATCCGGGAAACAGATGCAATTATTCATGTGCTGCGTTGTTTTGAAAATGCAGATATTACGCATGTTGACGGCTCGGTTGATCCGTTGCGAGATGCGGATACGATTGAAACGGAATTGATGCTGGCGGATTTGGAAAGCATCGAAAAGCAGATCGCAAATTTGCAAAAAAAGGCACGCGGCGCGGATGCGGAAAGCAAGGCGCAATTGGAGTTGGCCGAAAAGGTGAAGGCTGCTTTGGATGACGGAAAGCCTGCGCGCTCTGTTGAGATTTCCGATGATCCTGAAGAAAAGCGCCTGTTCAAAATGCTGCAACTTTTAACAGCAAAACCGATGCTTTATGTTTGTAACGTCAATGAAGACGAAGCGGCGGAAGGCAATGATTGGACGCAAAAAGTTGCGGTTATGGCGGAAGAGCAAAATGCGCAAATTGTGATCATTAGCGCGGCCATCGAAGAAGAAATTGCACAATTGGAAAGTGAAGAAGAGCGCAGTGAGTTTCTCGAAGCCGTTGGGCTTGATGATTCTGGTTTGAACAAAATTATCAAGGCCGGTTTCACGCTTTTAGGTTTGCATACTTATTTTACCGCCGGGCCGAAAGAGGCGCGGGCATGGACAGTCAAAGTTGGTGCCAAAGCGCCGGAAGCAGCAGGTGTTATTCATACTGATTTCGAGAAAGGCTTTATCAAAGCCGAAGTGATTTCCTTTACAGATTATACTGCATTAAACGGGGAGCAAGGTGCAAAGGATGCAGGCAAAATGCGTCAGGAAGGAAAGGACTATATTGTTCAGGATGGCGATGTAGTGTTGTTCCGTTTTAATGTTTAAACTGGAACGACTGTAGTTCTTTTATCTCCAAAAACAGAAGAGCTTGAGGGTTAATTTTTGAACCTTTTGTAGTCGTTAAAACTGACTTTCCTGTAGGCTTATTATGTCTTTTCTTCTCTTCGTAATGAAGATTTTTATCTTCATTGTGAATGCATTTATTATTACTTTTGTGAATTGCCGTACATAAAGTGCACTATTTTTATAGTGTGAAATTTTTGTTTCTGTATAGCTACGAAAAATATTATATATCAAATAAGCAATGGTGTTTTGTTTTCCAATTTTTTACGTACACCCATTGAGCCTCCTGTTTTTTACTAGGTAAAATAAAGCGTATGCGCGTATTAGGCATATTTTACATTCCATAATGATGGATATGTACCGGGGGTGTGGTTTTATTTTCATAGTGCTGAGCGCAAGGAG
>CAWUJS010000090.1:0-6596 GCA_963922705.1 uncultured Alphaproteobacteria bacterium
CGATGTCCGAAGGCCTGCGCTTTGCGATCCGCGAAGGCGGTAGAACCGTCGGCGCTGGTGTTGTTTCAAAGATTGTTGAATAGATTGATAACCATATAAGTGTTATCAACAGTTAAAATAGATTAAATATTTTGTCGTGAACTACAGCAGATACAACTCCGCTGTAGTTCATTGCTAAAAAAATCTAAAAACAATAAAGAAATTTATTTAACGGATGAGCTATAACCTTAATAAGGTTCACTCGGCCCTATGCCAAATAACAGACCGGCTTCAGAACGACTATAATGATTGCCACGAACCAGTTCAGTTTCCAACATCGCAGAATTAAGCATTTCCCGCCGTTGAACAGATTGATAATAATCACGCATTTGCATTAATTTAATTGCATCGAGTGTAACACCAATACGATCAACATTAACCGGCTTATCGTAAAGATTGGTATAGAAGTCTGGTAATTGATAAAGCTTCTTTGTTAAAACATCCATCTGCGCCCAATAGCTTGGTTGTACACCAATTAATTGTTCAATTTGAAGATCAGTAATGCCAAAATCACGCATAAGTGTTTTCATAAAAGTCCAGCCTGGTTCAACCATCCCACCGACCCCAGGAGGTGCTGGAGGAAGAGGAGCTGCACTGGCCTTGAGCGCCGCTAAATTTGTATAACTATTATGCGCTATATTTTTTAATGCAATGACACGTTTGGCATCTAAAAAACCTACGCGCTGATTTTTAAGTTGCCTGTCATCTTGTGCTTTTTTTAAGGTTGAAGGCCAATAAAGATTTTTTGCTAGTGCCAAAACATCCTCTTCGTCATCAGTCTCGGCCGCATCATTCATATCCATATCAAAGGTTTGCGGGAAATCCATAGTACGCGTGAAATCAATATCCTTGTTAAATCGTGTAGTAAAAAAAGTGCCTGTAAGGTAAACGACTTGCTGTGGGGTACCGCCTATCCCATCAGGAACGGCAGCACCAAACACGCTGTCACCGCCTGTAAGAATCTCATCCTGATCATGCTCACATAAATAATCCAGGCTATTATTGTTGTCTTTCGGATTACAATGCACCTCCCGGTACTGCTTAAGACGCGATTCAATATCCCTTTGTGGTGTTGTGGCACTGTTGTTGGTAAGGCTTTTGTAACGCTCCATCATGACGTCATTAAGAATAAACTTATCAGCCACCGCTTTTTGCTCTGTTTTAGCAAGGCTTCGCACGTAAGAACCATAGCGACAGAGCTCTTCACTAGGATGATAATCTTTAACAGCCTCAGCTTTTAATTGTTGATGCGTTCTTTGCGCTTCAAGCTGAAGCTTTGCATCAAAAAATTGGCCTACCGCCGCAGTGTGCTGCATCATAACGGCACTTAACTGCTCTGTCATAAGCATGAGAGCACGGATGTAATTATACATAATGTTTATGGTGTATCCAGGAAATGAATTATCAATACCATCACGATCTGTACTAACATCATACCCCGCAATAGGAATGGTTGGAATCATAATAGGCCACAAATTAGGGATTTCAGTACGCCCACCGCCATAAAAATTAGCTATTAGAACTTTTATGATTGCAGGGCTCTGTTTTTCACCCATTTCGCCCATAAAAGAAAAACCATGAAGTGCGACCTGATACTCACCATCTTCTTTGATATCAATTTTATCACTGGCATGGATTTCCCCAGCCCAATCTGTCTTGGTCCGCGAATGTCTGTTTGATGTAACAAGGGAAACCTCAGAAAACTGATCCAAACCCTTACCCGTAATCGTAATTTCACCAGTTTCCAAGTTTTGACGAAGGAGTATATTTGCGTAGTCCCCATCCCGTGTAAATTTGAAGTCATAAATATAATAATTTTGAGAATCATGTTCCAAAGGCGCATAGGCCAGAGCAAGATCACCCTTATCATTCGTCATCTCTATACCTTCTGACAAAAGCCCAAATTCTGTCAAAATAGAATATTGAACCTCACTATTAGGTTCAAAACCTTCAAATAAAACAACATGCTTGTCATTAAGCTGCTGGGTATCCTGCACAGATCCCTGATCAGGGTTTTTGGCAATACTTTCATTGCCGAGGGTGACTATACCCGCAATTAAAATGGCAGATAAAATGCTTACAAAGAGCTTTCCAAAATGCGCCCTGGATGGTCTTACCATGAGATTATTGACCTCCTGCAGTGGCTTTTTGGATTTCCTCTTCAATTTCGCCTTGCAATTCCATGACTGCAAGCTCTAGTAAAATGGACTGCGATGATTCATTACGTAAATTACTTTTTAAAAGATCAAATTTCTGCATCAGGCCAATGGCCTGCATAGCAACGCCTTTACGCTCAACATTTGCGGGCTTGTCATAAAGATTTGTGTAAAAATCCGGGTTTTGGTATATTTTTTTCGTTAAAACTTCCATCTGCGCCCAATAACTTGGGTTTTCACCAAGCATGGCATCCAGTGCAGTCACATTTGCAGTCGGGTAATTTGGCGGGGTTCCTGCAGAGTCTCCCTGATGAAGCTGTACGTTTGTTAACACATCATCAATGCCAAGTTCTAACAATAACGCCTCTAAGAAATCACGAGAACCAACCGATCCTGAGGACTTCATGCCAACAAGAGCATTATATGAATTTTCAGCAACACTGCGCTTAGCAAGAACAGAACGTGCGTCCATATACGCATCCTGTAATTTTGTGAGCTGTTCTGGGTTATTTGGATCAGACGCTAACCTGTCTCCATCAGGGCGTGTAAATACCGTTGTTCCATAGAGGTTAGCGGCCAGTGCAAAAACATCCTCTTCCTCTGCTGTTGGTGTATTGGCATTATCCACAAAATTGACATCCAAAGTCCATGGAAAATCCAGTGTCCGTGCATAATCAATATCCTTGTTTAATCTTGCACGATCCGGGCCGCCAATGCCGCCTGGCACTGCCGCAGCCACAGTACTGTTTCCAAGATTTTCGTCCTGATCATGCTCACAAAGATAATCCAGCGCGCTATTATTATCTTTCGTATTACAATACACTTCACGATATTGTTTCAAGCGCCCTTCTAAATCTGACAATTTTCCACTAGCTGCACTTGTGTTTGCATTGCCAAGCCCTTTATCCACGGATCTTTGCGCAAGAATAACGGCATTAACTTCGCTTTGACGTTCGGATGCTGCAAGGCTTTTGATAGAGGAACCAAATTCACACATACCGGTACTGGGGTGGTAATCCTTGTGTGCGCGTGCTGTTATTTTCTGCAAAACTTGCTGCGTTTCCATTTGCTGCTTTGCATCCATAAAGCCGCCAATGATCTCTGATTGCTTAACGGCAACAGTCGTAAGCTGTTCAGCCATCAGCATAAGCGCAGGCAGAATATTATCCTCCCAAAAAACCGATATCCACCAAACACGATGCGCCTGAAATTCATCATTTGTATGTGCAGTAATCGCAGATGTAGTTAATGTTGATTCGGCAAGTGACATTGCAATACAGGGCGGATCAAGACTACATTCCTGACAACAATATCCCCCATGCGCATTTGCATATTTCACAGGGATGAAAAGCAAAAACACATATACGAGTCCTAAAGTGAAAGATTTTTTCATATCACCTACCTCGACACCAATTGTTTTTCCGCATCTTTGAACGGCTCATTCAAGCGTGCGGATAGCAATACCGATGTCAACATTTCCTGACGAATCTGGCTTTCATAAATTGCCCGATCAACCATTAATTCAATTGCTTTCAGTGCAACCGATTTTCTTTTAACATTTGCCGGCTTGTCATAAAGATTTGCATAAAAATCCGGATTTTGATAAATACGCTTTGCAAGTATTTCAAGCTGCGCATAATAGCTGGGGCTTTCCCCAATAATATCATCAACTTGTGCTGCGGGAACGCCTAGCTCTACCATAATTGCGCCTAAAAATTCATAAGTATCCGCAGTGGCGCCGCCAAAACCACCAGCACCTCCAATATTCTGACTTGACGTTCCGCCAGTTTTCATCCCGACAATGGCATTAAAAGTATTTTCAGCAACGCTTCTTTTTGCGACAACACTGCGCAGCGCCATATACCAGTTTTGATATTGCGGTTCTCTGAGTTTGGCAGCATCCGGAAATCTCTTGATAATTGAATGACCGTATAAGTTATTTTGCAAGGCCATCACCGTACGTTCGCCCAATGAAACCGCACCGAAATTAACATTATTGGTCAAATCAAAAACCCCTAAGCCATTCAGCAAACTAATAGTGCGCTCATTTTCAACGGTGCGCGTATAGTCTATATCAGCATTTGTAAATTGCGGCGTCGCAGGCGCAGGATTACAAAGCGCGACCAGACCTGAGTTAGCTGGCCTTGTGGCCACCCAGTCACTATCCTGCGGATCGCAAAAAAGTTGTAAATAGGTTTGCCACCTGCCGAATTTATCATTATCCCCGTTTCTGGCACCGCCCATATTAAGCTCGCCAAGTTGACGGGCATTTTGACGCCTTGCAAGCATATAGGCTGTCGCACGTCCTTTTTGTTCACTCGCAGCAAGGCTTTTAACGGATGATCCAAACCAGCAAAAATCTTCGCTGGGCTGATAATCCTTGTGCGCCTGCACTTGTAATTCCTGAATCAACCTTTGTGTTTCAAGCTGGTGCTTTGCATCAAAAAATGTACCAATAACCATAGCTTGCTGCATAGCGACGGCAGACATTTGTTCGGTGAACAGCATGAGTGCGGGCAGGATCTGTCCTTCGAACAAGGTTGTCAAAAGCCATGTGCGATGCTCTGTAAATCGCGCGCTTATGAAAGCTGTAACAGGGATTCTAATTAGAGCTTCATGATGTATAGGGATTGCAGCAATACAGGCCGCAGTGCTGCAAGCGCCGACGTTTGATGCACCAAGTGCAGAACACCAACAAGCATGCGACAGGGCTGTTTTCGGCGTAAAAGCAATGAATCCTGTTGCCAGTATCAACGCTGTAAAAATTACCAAACTGCTTTTTCGCCCTATAAAGCCCATAAGATTGAATACATTCATAAAAAATATCAAAACCAATAACCATTCTACCACAAGCTTTCAAAAAAAGGCACGTTTGAAAATAAGATTTTATAATTTTTTATTTGGCATGGTGTTTTTTCCATTTTTTTGTTAATTAATAATTTAGATGTTTCATATTAGGATATTTTTTCAAACGGTTTCTTAGGCTATGGCAAAAAAAGACATTAAAGACAAAGCAACCCCCCCCCCTAAAGATTCTGGAGAGGATCAGGGGAGTCTGGGTAAGGTTATCATCCGGAACGAGTTTTATCGTGATGGTTACCGCACGCTGCTTAAGGTCGCCTTGGTTCAGGTTTTCGTAATCCTGGGTCTTATTGGCGCCATGTATGTCGTTATACAAACACATCAACCGGAAAATCGCTTTTTTGCAACAACAGAAGATGGACGTCTTGTGCCGATGATCGCCTTGAGCGAGCCGAATATGAGCCCGCCGGCTTTGATGTCATGGGTTGCGCAATCTGCAACCGAGGTGATGACTTTTGGATTTAACGATTATAGACGCCGCCTGCAAGAATCATCACGCAATTTCACGCGCAGAGGCTGGGAAAGCTTTACACAAGCTTTGCAAAAATCCCGTATTATCGAAATGGTTGAGGCCAACCAGCAAGTCGTTACAGCCGCCCCACAAGGCGCACCCATTCTTGAATCGCAAGGTCTGGTTGCAGGTCGCTATCAATGGGTCATACAATTACCTGTAGTTTTGACTTATCAGTCTGGCTCTTTATCGCGAAGCGATAATTTACTTATTACAATCGTTGTGGTTCGTGTTCCGCGTCTCGAAAGCCCTAATGGTATCGGTATTGAACAATGGATTGCTGTTCCTCGCTAATTTTTACTTGGTATGTGTGTTTTTTGAACATTTTATTCATTTCTTGCGTGACATGTCTTTCGTCAAATTATAACCTTAAAATAATGTAAGGGTTATTTTTCCATGTATAAACTACAAATTCATAAATTCTATAAAACAATTGCTTCCAAAGCTCTCATGTTTTCCTGCGCTTTCAGTTTCGCATCTTTAGTGCCAAACCTGGTCATGGCACAGGCATCTACTGATCCATTTGCGCCTCCACCCGCTTTACCAGTTGATGGTGAGAATAGTGAGGGCATGCTACCCGATAATTCTGGTTTAGCATTTACCGGAGACGAAGCTTTCACCTTTGAAAAAACACCCGAAGAATTAGAAGAGGAAACGCGGCGAGAGGCTTTTGATGCTGCTCTCAACGGTCTTCTACCTCTTAGACCCGGAGAAATTCGTACATTACTTGAAAGGTTTGACCGCACACAAGAAACAGTCAGTATCCCGGTTCATCCAAGCCCTAAACCTGAATTTACTGTTCAGAACATTCCTTTGGATCCAGGAGTGGCACCCGTTTCTATCAAGGTTTCTTATGGGCATATCACAACAATCAATATTCTGGATTCAACAGGTGCTCCATGGCCAATCGAAGATGTTGCATGGGCTGGTGATTTTGAAATTATTGAAGCAACAACAAGTCCAATTTCAAATATTATCCGCATCACACCACAATCAGAATTTGCAGCAGGCAACATGTCTTTAAGGCT
>CAWUJS010000091.1:0-6245 GCA_963922705.1 uncultured Alphaproteobacteria bacterium
AAAAACAGATAACGGTGTCATCGTTCAGGGTGCGCTTGATAATCTCGTTAAAGGGGCTGCTGGCTGCGCTGTACAAAATATGAATTTGATGTTTGGGCTGGATGAAACAAAAGGATTAATCAATTTAGGAACTTTATACCCATAAAA
This sequence comes from uncultured Alphaproteobacteria bacterium, assembly GCA_963922705.1. Classification (GTDB taxonomy): domain Bacteria; phylum Pseudomonadota; class Alphaproteobacteria; order Micavibrionales; family Micavibrionaceae; genus TMED27. The sequence continues at coordinate 148 of CAWUJS010000091.1, forward strand.
TGAATAATGCGCCGCAGGCAAAAAGATTAACCACAGAAGCCACAGACGAAACACAGGAGCATTTTGTGTTTTAAAAAATGACCACGCCTGTGTTTTCTTCTGTGTTCACTGTGGTAAATAATATTGCGGCTTTGCCGCGAGGATTAAAAATTATGAAGAAGAAACCAACAATACCACAATTTTTCATCAATGGTTTTTACGAGAGTAAATTCAAAGACAATCTCTTTGTTATTAAAGCTGGCGGGAAGATTATCGAGGATGAGGCTACTCTGCTTAATCTTGTTGAGAATATTAAGCACCTTACCACAATCGGCATTAAAGTTCTGTTTGTTTACGGATTTGGCAAGGCTGCAGACATGGCTGCAAAAGAGCGCGGAATTCCAGTAAGAAAATACAAAACGCATCGCGCCACTGATAAAGAGACTATTGAACTGTTAAAACAAGTTGTTTGCGGCACTATGGCTTTAAATGTACAAAGTGCTTTTGCTAAATCGCAACTCGATGCTTTAAACCTCAATGTCGTTCCTTATGACTGGTTATCTTTAAAGCTCTGGGAAAAGAACGCCGAAGGATTTGACTTCGGTTTTGTTGGAGAAATCGAAAAAGTGTACGATCGCGCGATTTTGCGCGCTCTTGATAAATATAACGTTGTTGCAATGCCTTGCATTGCTTCGATGCGTGATGGTGAATTTTGCAACATGAATGCTGACCGGCTTGCTATGAATCTGGCAATTGCTACTAAAGCTCACAAGCTTGTTTTTTTATCAGATGTTGATGGCGTTAAAGATAATACGGGTAAAACGATTTCACTTATTACGGATAAAGATATTGTTAAGCTCATTGAAAGTGGTATTGCTACAGACGGAATGCGTATCAAGTTAGAGAATTGCAAGGCTGCTATGGATGCTGGTGTTAAGCGCGTTCACTTGATTAACGGCTTTCGAGAGAATGCATTAAAGAAAGAAATTTTTGAGCCGACCGGGCCGGGAACCATGCTTATCCCCGATAGCGCCCGACAAGCTTACGAGAATGAGGTCACCGCGCAAAAAATTATTGAGGGGAAGAAATAAAAGATTAGATGGCAAAGTAGATGCAGTTTTTGAAAGATTGGGTTTTCAAGATACAGTACAAATCAAGAAAGACATGATTTTGAAATAGTATGATTTCACACATGAGTTAGCAGAGGTAGCAGAGGTAGCAGAGTTTTATCATTTTTAAATCTGCATCAGTTAAAATAATCTCTGTTACCTGCGTTATCTCACGTGTTTAAAAAATAAAAAAGGAAAGTCTATGAGTGATACAAAACAAATCATTGAAGAAAGTTTTGAGCATTTGGTCAAAACCTATGCGCCGCAGCCTGTTGTCATGGATTACGGCGATGGCGTTTATGCATGGGATACGGATGGCAAGCAATATCTGGATTTTGCGGCGGGGATTGCCGTGGCATCTTTGGGGCACAACCATCCTGCCCTCATGAAAACAATCACCGAGCAAGCCCCGCGCTTCATGGCTGTGCAGGCGTCTTATACGACAAAAGAAAAGCATAAAGCCGCAAAGCTGTTATCCGAGACGACAGGCTTTGATTTGATCTATTTTTCCAATAGCGGAACCGAGAGCGTGGAAGCCTGTCTGAAATGTGCACGCAAATGGGCATATGATGAAAAAGGCGAACAAGCACATGAAATAATCGCATTCAGGCGCTCTTTTCACGGGCGGACATATGGGGCGGCAAGTGTCACCGAAAAATTCCACAGCCAGCCCTTCTTTGCGCCTTATCTGGGCGGCATTCAATGGGCGGAATTTAACGATCTGGAGAGTGTCAAAAAAGTCGCATCCGCAGAGAAAACAGCAGCGATTATCGTTGAGCCTGTTCAGGGTGAAGGCGGCCTCACGCCTGCTGAACCTGCATTTTTGATGGGCTTGCGGCGATTATGTGATGATCTCAATATTTGCCTGATTTTTGATGAAGTGCAGGCCGGTTTCGGGCGGCTTGGGACTTACAACGCCTACGAGGCATTTGAATGCTGCCCGGATTGTGTTGATGGCGGTGCGATCAATGAAAGCAACCTTCAAACCATAAAACCTGACCTTGCGGCTTGGGCAAAGGGCATGGGCAGTGGCTTTCCCGTTGGCGCGATGGGCGGGCGCGAGAAATTCGCAAAGGCAATTACTATCGGAACACATGGTACAACTTATGGCGGAAATCCCCTTGCTTGTGCAGTCTGTGCAACCGTGATCGAGGAGATGCAAACACCGGGCTTTATGGAGAATGTGCAGACCGTTTCTAAAACCCTGTTTGATGGCCTGGAAGAGATCAAACGCGGCTCTAACAAGATTACCGAAATTAAAGGCAAGGGCCTTATGATCGGCGTGAATACGGTTTTTGACATTAAAGACCTTTTGAGCCAATTACAGAAAAACGGCCTCATGGCTACGCAAGCAGGTGCAGAGACACTCCGCCTGACACCGCCTCTGATTTTAACCGAAGATCAAGCGCGTGAAGGGCTTAAGATTATTGAGACAACCTTGCAGGAGATGGAATAAAGCGCCGCAGGCAATAAGAATTTACGCGGAGTTTTGAAGTTTCGGAGATTTTTATATTTTGCAAAAATAAACAACTCCGTATCTCTGAGTCTCCGCGTTCACAAAAACTAAAGGCATGCCTCACGGCATGGGAAATAGAGTTATGAATACAACAAGACATTTTTTAGATTTAGACGATATTCCGCCCGAGACGCTAAAAGCGATTTTGAAAAAAGCGCATGCTTTAAAGGCACAGAAAATGAACCCGCCGCAGCTTTTTGCCGGGCTTTCGCTGGCAATGGTGTTTGATAAGCTCTCAACGCGGACACGTTTTTCATTTGATGTCGCGATGAAACAGCTTGGCGGGCATACCATTACCGCAACCATGGACGAGATGCAGATTGGCGGTAAAGAAAGCATCGAAAGCACAGGCAAGGTGCTCTCGCGTTATGTTGATGCGATTATGATCCGTATGAGCGATCAGGATATGCTGGCAGAGCTGGCCTCTTACTCCGATATCCCTGTGATTAACGGCATGACCGATCGCTCGCACCCCTGCCAAATTTTAGCCGATATCATGACGATCGAGGAGAAAATGGGAACCGTAGAAGGGCGTAAAGTGGCATGGTTCGGTGATTTGAATAATGTTAGCCATACGCTCGAGCAAGCTTCACGGATTTGGGGTTTTGCATTTACCGCGTCCGGCCCCGATACGGGTATTGAACCTTTGGAAGCGGCACGTGGTGCAGATGTCATTGTCACCGACACCTGGGTATCACTCGGACAGGAAGGTAAAGCAACAGAGCGCTTTGCGCCCTATCAGGTCAATTCAGATATTATGAATGCGGCAAATGAAGGCGCGATCTTTATGCATTGCCTGCCGATTGCCGAATGGCATGAGGTCAGCGAAGAGGTTGCCAAGTCTCCGGCTTCGGTGATATATGACGAAGCTGAAAACCGCCTTCACGCGCAAAAGGCGATTTTAGCATGGTGCCTCGAAGATGTCGGTGTGAGCATCGGGCAAAAGAGTTTTAATTTTGGGAATGATTAATGGAACTTTCCAAACAACACATAGATGGTATTAACGTTGCGCTAAATGAAGCAACATGGCTTGGTTTTGAAGTTGTTGAAGAAAATAGAATCGCAGTAGCAACTTTTGGTGTTTTTAGTTTGGACGAACAAGGAAAAGTACCTAAGGATAATAGAGTTCAATTCATTTTTACCGGCCTCAAAAGGATTGCATGCTCTTTTAGAGACGGCACTTGGGGCGATGAAAAAAATGAGGCTATTCCTTTAGATGTATCAAATATTACGCAGATCGTTGAACAGATTAAATCCTCTATATACGGGTGGGAGTTTATTGATTCCTCTGCATCAGACTTTTCTAATTGGAAAAACCGTCTCAGTCTTGACTACACATTAGAAGAAAAAGAAGAAGCAAAACATACAATTGATCTCTTTCAAGAAACGCCCATACAAGTATTTGATTTTAAAATGTGGTTCGACAATCTAAAACTCTTCGTACCACATCCTGAATATCATGAACATGATTTGGAAACATTTATTTCTAATGGCACGCGTGCCTGGGATGAGCTTCAAAAAGGTAATGAAGAACTCCAAGAGGTTTTTGGCATAAGCCGCTATGAAGATTTTAATTTTGAAGATATAGAGAAAAAGAAGTAAAAAGATTTTTTTGGTTTCAATATCTCCTTATCCTACGTAAACTCTGCTATCTCACGTGTTTTAAAAAAGGAAAAAAGAATGTCTAAAGAAAAAGTCGTACTCGCCTATTCAGGTGGTTTGGATACATCAATCATTTTGAAATGGTTGATTGAGGAAGGCTATGAAGTCATCGCCTATATCGCCGATGTCGGTCAGGTTGAGGCTTTTGAAGCCGCGCGCGAAAAAGCCATCAAGGTTGGTGCTTCGAAAGTTGTTATTGATGATCTAAAATCAGAATTCGTCACGGACTATATCTTTCCATCCATCAAGGGGAACGCCGTCTATGAAGGGCGTTATTTGATGGGTACAGCCGTTGCGCGTCCCGTCATTGCAAAGGGACAAATCCGGGTGGCACAGGAAGAAGGCGCAGCATTTGTCTCCCACGGTGCAACGGGCAAAGGCAATGATCAGGTGCGTTTCGAGCTTGGCTATTATGCTTTGCAGCCGGATATCAAAGTGCTCGCGCCCTGGAAAATGCCCAAATTTCTGGAAGCCTTTAAAGGTCGCACGGATATGCTGAACTACGCTGATCAGCATGGCATTCCAGTCACTGCAACAAAGAAAAAACCCTATTCAGAAGATGAAAATTTGTTACATATCTCCCATGAAGCAGGCATTTTAGAAGACCCGAATGTCCCAGCGGGTGAAGATGTTTATTCCCGCACCGCTGCGCCCGAAGATGCGCCGGATGAAGCGGATATTGTCGAGATCACATTTAAGGACGGTATTCCGGTTCAGATTAAAAACCAGAATGATGGAACCGTAAAAACCGATCCGCTGGAGCTGTTCCTTTATGCGAATGAGATTGGCGGAAAACACGGCGTTGGACGGCTTGATATGGTTGAAAACCGCTTTGTCGGGATTAAGTCACGCGGGGTTTACGAAACGCCAGGCGGGACGATCATCCATAATGCTTTACGCGATTTGGAGGGCTTGACTATGGACCGCGAAGTCATGCGCCTGCGGGATATGTTCTCCGCGAAATTTGCCGAATTGATTTATAATGGTTTCTGGTTTAGCCCGGAGATGGAATTCCTCATGGCGGCGATTGATAAATCACAGGAATTGATTGACGGAACTGTTCAGGTCAAACTCTTTAAAGGGGTTGCGTATCCGATTGCCAGAACATCCCCAGTTGCGCTTTATGATGAAAAACGCTCATCAATGGATGAGGAAGGTGATTTCAGACAGCAGGACAGTGAAGGCTTTATCAAGATTAATGCGATCCGCTTACAGGCCGATGCCATGATCAAGCGCGATGCGCGGGTTTTGCGCAAAAAAGATAAAGCGGCATAATAACAATTCGTAACGAAGAGACAGAGAAACGAAGATTTTTTCGCTCTTTAATTACATCCATTATTACGGCTTCGCCGCGTCCTTGAAATGTGCTAAGAAAATGCAATGAATCAAAATAAAAAACAAAACAGCAATGCTATGTGGGGTGGTCGATTTGAAGACAAGCCCTCCGACATCATGACCGAGATTAACGCATCGATTGATGTCGATAAGCGCATGTGGCGCCAAGATATTGCCGGCTCCAGAGCGCATTGCGAGATGCTGATCAAACAAAAAATCATCAGCAAGGAAGATGGTTATGCAATCCTTCGCGGGCTAGAGCAAGTTGCCGGCGAAATAGAAAGCGGCGCGTTTGAATTCAAAACCGAGCTTGAGGATATTCACATGAATATCGAGGCTCGCTTGCGGGAGATTATCGGCGATTGCGCGGGGCGCTTGCATACGGCGCGTTCCCGCAATGATCAGGTCGCAACGTATTTTCGCTTGTGGGTGCGAGTTGCGTGTAATGCCGTTATGGAGCAAATTTAGACGCTTCAAGACACGCTCGTTGACCTCCA
>CAWUJS010000092.1:0-6156 GCA_963922705.1 uncultured Alphaproteobacteria bacterium
AAATCTCCTTTCAAAGGCTACATTGTGTTACCCATGTCTCCGGTATATAGTGTTACCTATGTCTCAATAAGGTCAGGTTGTATTGTAGAAAGCTGCGATAAGGAAGAAGCGCAGTGCGAAGCGTTTTCTTCGGTTTCGATAGCGTTCTGCGATAATTCTGAAGCGTTTCAGTGCACCGATGACATTTTCGCACAAGACGCGCCGGGCGGAGATTTGAAATAAAAGTAGAAAAAACGTGTGATGGATAGCTTTGTAGAAAAATCTGTGTAAGCCTTTGTTTTTTATTGATAAAATCCATTTTCTTCAGTTTGTTTTCTGATTTGAGGGGGTGGGGGGTGTTTCATGGTGAATTTAGAAGCCAGATTTTTACCTCAATACCGCCATTCCCGCGGCGAAGCAAACCGGAGGTTTGTTCGTATTTATAAAGTAGCAAACCGGAGGTTTGTTCGCAAATACAGCGGGGATCTCATGCTTAAAGCGAAGAGATCCCGGATCAAGTCCGGGATGACAAGAGAGGGAGTAGGATGACTATTGTTTTTACAAGCCATAAGTTCAAATGCAATCGGCATGGGGGGGTGCTTTCTTGTTGTTTGCGGGGCTTTGGTTAAAATGGAATGCTATGGATTGCCGCGTCAGCCTTTCAGGCTTCCTCGCAATGACGCAAATGATTATGTCCGCCCTCCTTGTAATGACGAATAACCACTGTCATTATAGGATATTATTCCTATTTTATCAAGCCTTAAGTCTGATCACTGTTCAAATTTGATGACATTGCCTGTCACTGTGTGTTGTACATTAGCATTATCATTGGCAATATCGTCCGAAGGTTTTAACAAAACACCTGCATTTGGATCATATTCAGGGATATCTTTTGCCAGGATTTTAAATTCAAATCCATCAGGGTTTTTCTTATGTCTTATGGCCATATTATCCAGTGCAAACGAGAATATATTGTCAACTTCGCGAATATAAGCAAAGTTATTTTTCTTCATCGCTTTTAATGTATCGAGCAGATCTTTCACAAGATCACAAACTCCGGGCGCTATTTCCATGCCTGTTTTCTGAACATTACCTTTGAAAATCTCGAGGAGCCTGTCTGTGTTTGTTCCTGGATATTCATCGTATAGGGAAACCGTGAGCGAAGCCCTGCATTAAAAGCATGCAATGTGTGTAAATTATGCTCATAGAGTGTGCCGATGATAATGGGATAGTTTGGCTTGTCTCCTAAATGGGTATTTAGGACATTGAGCGCCATCTTATCGTCGGAATCCAAATCAAGAAAAGTATCAATTTCATCGATAATAACGATGCCGCCGGCTGCCTCTGTCAGGAGTTTTTGCATATTAATTTGAGTATGACCCTTATATGAGCCTATTAATTGAGCAGGTTTGGCAAAAAAAGCATTGATTTTTTGTCCCCTATCCAGGGCATCACTTAGCTTTATGGCAATGGCTTTGCTAATTGTTGACTTGCCGATGCCGGGTTTTCCGAGGATGAGGATATTTCTATGTGATGAGGGGAGTTTAATTTGTTCGAGAGTTTATATAGCTATAATTTTATTATTGTTTTTGTCTTTTTTATATAATATTGTTCATACATAGTAATATTATTATTGGAGTAAAATATGAAGTTTTCAGTTACAGGAACAATACCCGAAAAATTATCAAATAAAATAATGATGAAATGGTTAGCAGCATTCTGCGTAGGTCCTAAGAATGCAAACAACAAAATTTTTTTCTCTCATACTGATGGTCAAACAACTGAACTTAGAACTTTTCATTTTTCTAATTATGATGAGAGCGTAGACAAACTATTTGAAGCAGGACTCATCAAGCAAAAACAAATTGGTGGTTTAAAAAAATACTTTAAAAGATTGAGAGACAGACTTGATTGCATAAATGATTTGCATGGAGATGTTGAGATGCCTTATCCTGAACCTCCTATCAATTTAAAAGATACAGTTCAAAACGTCTCTTCTATTACGTTTATTACCGAAGAATCTGAGATCACACTAGATATTAAGGGAGGAAAAATTTTATCAATTATCGGCAATAGCTGCTTTGGTTATTATGTGGAAACTGATATTGAAAATGGATATGGACTTGAGCAATATCGAAGGCTGAAATATATCAAAAATATGCTAGAAGGCGAACAAGGAATTGAAATAAAAGTAGAAAAAACGGATGATGATTGCCTTATTCCTGAAAGTCATGAAGACCTCATATCTGACTATCGACCTCAGTTAAAGCCAGAAATTGTTGACCATAAAAGAAAAGTTTATCCAGGATCAGATAAATTTGTAAGAAAACAATTACTAGATCATATAGTAGCACATTTTGCCAAAAACTATGAGTGGGGAACAGAGAATGCAAAAAGATTTATAGAATTTGCTGAACAAAATAGATCTATTAATTTTGCTGAAGAATCCAATCCGTATGAAGCTCCTAGCCACTATCTTGAGACAGCGAGTTTCTGGGAACATGTTATGATGCAACTTAATCCGAATCTTAATCCTAAAGAAAGAAAGGATTTTTTGAGTTCATTTCTAAACGCTTTTAACTCTACAACACCATCTAATTTAAAACATCTCGGAGAACAAGATCTCCATGATAAATTTAACGAAGCGGTAAGGCATGCCCAATGCCTTTTCTCTAAATTGAGAGGTGAGTTGTCCCATGAGGAAAGAATTAATGCCAAGGTTGATATTTTGGCATCATACGCAAATATTCGTAATATCAGAGAACATTTTTATAATGTTGCGCCTAACAATGAAAGTAATAGAGAGACCCGTATAAAAATGAGTGCAAAAGTTTGTAACCTTCATGAGGTTTTGATAAAACAATCTTTCGGTTGAATACGATCTAAAAGAAAAGCGGGGTCATTCCGGTTCTGTAAAGATAACCCCATTCACCTTTAACCTTGATATAAGTCTCATCCATCCGCAAGCTTCGATGAACAGGCCGCTTGAACTTGCGGGATTTCTGTTCCAACAATGGCGCATAATGTAATACTCGGCGATTGATTGTCGCGTGATCCACCATAAACCCGCGCTCTTGCATCATTTCCTCTATATTTTCATAGCACAAAGGATAAGACACGTAACAACGGACTACTATCAAAGCAATGTGCGTATAAAAATCAAATCACTACTATGGTGTGTTTGTTTAAAATGTGTATACTTAAAATAGAAATTTTTAGCGCATCCTCATGAAAATCTTACTAAAAACGATATCATGTTTTGCTTTAATGGCAATATTTCCGGCATTTGCACAAAGCCCGGTCGTTGCCCCGTGGTCAGACGTTACTGGTGAAGTCAGGAATTATAAAAATTTTCGTTCGTTGCAAATTGATCCTGCTTTGGGCAATCAAAAAACACAGCAAATATTGGAGTCTTTAAACACCAATCAACCACAGCAACAAAGCGTATCCATTCAGCCTCCTATCCAAACACCACAACCTTATACGTATCAAAAACCTATCATTGAACCTCCTTCCTCCATCGAGGCCATGTATGCCGCCCGAATTGCACAACCGCTCGAGCAATTCGGTTATGACCTCTTCGGCATCCCCTTACAGGAAACACGGCAAGCGCTTGATAATATTCCCCAAAATACAGCACCTTCCGCAGCAGTTCAGGACAGTTTTATCCTGAATAGCGGTGATGAGCTTGAGATTATTTTTACCGGACAACGCAATGACCGGGCGCGTTATAAAATTGATAATAACGGGCTATTGATCATTTCTGATTTACCGCCTATTCCTGCAAGCGGTCGTACCATTGGGCAAGTGCGGCTCTCCATCGAAGCGGCAGCACGCAATCTTCATAATACAGAGGCTTTTGTTTCGCTTTCATCGGTGCGCCAGATTAATGCGCTCGTGATCGGCAATGTTAAGCGTCCGGGGAGAAAAACGCTGACCGTGTTTCATACGGTGCTTGATGCGCTGATGGAATCAGGTGGTATCGATAAAACCGGATCATTGCGCCAGATTAAGCTAATCCGTGATGGGCGCTCTACGCATATAGACCTTTATGCTTTGCTCATGCATGGGCAAAGCGCCGTTGACCTAAGGCTTCAAGACGGTGATCGCATTATTGTCCCATCCATTGGCCCAACCGTTGCGATTAGCGGAGAAGTCAAGCGTCCCGGTATTTTCGAAATTCTTCCGCGTCGCCATGGCATGTACCATGAAAATGCACACAATTCTGAAAAACTAACCCTCAATGAAATGCTGGAAATGGCTGGTGGTCTTATGGCACCGGGGCAAAACAGGACATTAAAATTAGGCCTCACAGAAACCGGAGAAGAGCTGGTTGAAGATATCACCGATCCTTTTGAGCCGAGTTTTAATGATGGTTCTATTCTGATTGTCTCAAAAGGCTCCGCCAAACGCGAAGGCATGGTTGAGTTGATGGGGCATACGCGTCGTCCCGGTCTCTATACGGTTACAGATCATAAGAACCTGCAATCCCTTCTTTCCTCGGATAATATTCTGGGCGCAGATATTTACCCGCTGATTGGTGTGATTGAGCGCTATGACGAGGAGCAGCTTACAAATACGCTGATTGATTTCCCACTACGTCTTGTGATTAAAGGCAAGTTTGATATGGCCCTCAATGATGGTGATGCTATTCATCTTTTTTCCAATGAGCAGATTGAAAATTTGCGTGCATTTTCAAATGATCAGGAGCTTGAAGAAGGCTCGCAAGCGCCTGTTAAAGATGATCTTATCATTGCGCCAGTCATCGCAACATTCCTTTCCGAACGCGTAGCCTATATCCGCGGCGCAGTGCGTAGTGAAGGGGCTTACCCGGTTGCTGATGGTACAACACTTGCTTCATTTACCGCTGTTGCGGGTGGGCTAACATTAGAAGCCAATCAAGAGAATATAGAAGTCAGCATCAAGGGAAACCGTCAATCCTATAACCTGGCGGAGACGCACGCTGAAAACATCATGATATCGCCGGGTGCATCGGTGCGCATTAATCAAAAATTCGATAAGATTGCAGATAATAGCGTTCTGATTATGGGTGAAATTCAAAATCCCGGGCGCTATGATCTGATGGCGGGTGACCGTATTTCCAACCTTGTAAAACGTGCAGGCGGTTTGAAACAAAATGCCTATCCTTATGGTGCAATTTTCTCTCGCCAATCTGAGCGCCGTGCTGAAGAAGCGCGTTTTCGTGCCCAAAGCCGCACGATCAAACAAGCCGTTGCTGCGGCATTGGAGCAAGATAATGATAAGGTCAATGCAGGAAAAATTGCCGAAGCCCGGGCTCTGGCTGATGAGCTTGCGCAGGCGCAAGGTGTTGGGCGGATAACAATCGAGGCTAACCCGGAAATCCTCGCGCTGAAACCTGAACTTGATCTTTTATTACAATCCGGGGATCGTATCTTTATCCCTAAACGCGATCTGACTGTCCGTGTGCATGGTGAGGTTCTCTCATCCGCATCCTTGCAATTCCGGGATGGAAAAGAACCGCTTGACTATATCAATGAAGCTGGCGGCTTTACGTTCCACGCTGATAAAGACCGCAGCTTTGTGCTTTATCCTGATGGGAGTGCACAACCGCTAAAAGTTTCAAGCTGGAATTACAATCCAGTTTTTATACCGCCCGGTTCGACTATTGTTGTCCCCCGCGATCCTAAACCCTTTGACTTTATTCAAAGCGCAAAAGACATCAGTCAAATTCTCTCAAATCTAGCCGTAACGGCAATCTTTATCGATGATGTTGTTGATAACGGAGACTAAAATCTGGCAGCAAAACCGCTTAGTGTTCGCCATTGTAAGGCGAAAAGATTGACGAAAGCTTTTCTGTGAAAGCGTGCCAGGTAATGCCTAATCCTGCTGTGTAGTCCTTCAATTGCGCTTGTTTTAGGGTTGATGGTCAGGACGCACTTCATCTACGGGGCAAGCATGGCGATTGCATTTGGATTTAACAGCCCAATTTTTAATACAATACCGTCCTCCCCGCGAAAGCGGCGTAATCGCAAGAAACCCTAAAGACAACCCAGTTCGTCATTGCGAGGCAGAGCCGACGAAGCAATCTAGATTGCTTCACTGCGTTCGCAATGACAACAGCGTCATTGCGAGGAAGCCGCAGGTTTGTTCGCACCTAATAGCAGGGATCCTGTTATTGGGCACAACCGACAATTA
>CAWUJS010000093.1:0-6005 GCA_963922705.1 uncultured Alphaproteobacteria bacterium
AGGGCTTTTAGCCACTCCTCACGAACCTACCGACCTCCGGTCGGTAGTGGTTCAGTCATTGGACGGGCGCAAAACATCGTTTTGATCGCCTGCCATCTGAAAAATTTTCAAAATGTGATTACGCCTTTGAAGAATTGGTGGCCGAACTTGGCGCGGCAATGGCTTGCGCACGTGCAGGTGTAACCGCCCTGCCCCGCGCTGATCATGCAAAGTACATTGCTTGATGGCTGAAAGCCCTACAGGATGATAAGAAGTTTATTTTCTCTGCCGCTTCACAAGCGCAAAAAGCTGTTGATTATCTCTACAGCTTTACAGAAATGGAAAGTGCGGCATAGCCCCCTACTCCACTTTCTGGCTCTTATGATTAATATTTAAATAATACCGCGTGTATTTGCGCTCCCCACTTTTTGTAAGCGCCCCTATTTTAACAAGTCCTTGTAAATCCCTAGTGGCGGTGGCTCTAGCCGCGCCGGAGATCGAGATATAATTCTCGGCGCTCAAGCCGCCTTTAAAGCCTTCAATCCCTTCGTCAAACATACGGGCAATGACTTTGTCTTGCCGCTCGTTCAGTTTGCCCTCAAAGCGTTCATAGAACTTACTTTTCTCAATCAGGAAGTCGATCATGCTTTGTGTGTAATCCTGAGCCTCTAAGACCGTCTGGCAGAAGTATTCAAGCCAGTCCTGAATATTCAGCCCCCTATTCCCGATCTGCAGAGCTGCGTAATAGGCTTTTCGGGAGCGTTCAATCGCTTGCGCCAGGGCTATGAGCGTAGGGCGCTCCAAGCCTTGGGAAAGCGCTTTTTCCGATATGGCGCGGCCTATCCGTCCATTCCCATCTTCAAATGGGTGGATGCTTTCAAACCAGATATGCGCGATACCAGAGCGCAGCAGGATAGGCAGCTTTACCCCCTCCTCTGTCCCTTGGCCGTTAAACCAGTCTATAAACGCCTCCATTTCGTCAGGAACGATTTTGGAGGGCGGCGCTTCAAAATGGACTTCCGGTGCTGCGTGCAGAGAGCCAGAAACGATTTGCATGGGTTCTGTATGGGTGCGATACCGCCCCATATCCTGCAAATCACGGCGACCGTTGGTCAGCATTTCATGCCAAAGGAACAGCCTTTGGCTATTGAGCGGCGCATCGTAGGTTTTGTATAGATCGACCAGCATTTCCGCTATGCCCTGCTCTGCCGCAGGGATTTTGCGGTTATCAGTCTTGAGGCCAAAATGCTTGCGGATGGATGATTGCAGGGAATCCCGATCAAGGATTTCCCCCTCAATCTCGGAGGTCTTGTAAGCCTCCTCACTGATAAGCTGGACGCGCAACGACTCCTTATCATCTTCGGTGATATGCTTTAGACTGCCGTGCATGATGCCGGCCTTGTGCAGAAAATGGCTTTCATACTCTGAAAGCGTAGCCGCATCATAGGTGAAATTAGGCCAGTCTTTATGTTGCCAGTTCCATTTCATGAGCCAAATAAATCCTTTCTATAACTCATAATATAATAAAAAAATGAGTTATAGAATAAGTTTTTATAGCTCAAATAGTCGAGCTGCCGTTTTGTCGATTGAAAGGCTGTGAAGATTGAATGTCGAAGATTGCCGTCTATACAATATGAGGGGCCTTAAATACAGAAGCAGAAAAACCAGATCCCCTGCCCTACGCCGAATTTTAGCCGAATAACTTTTTGAAAAGCCCTTTGCTCTTTTCAGCTTCTTCTTTCTCTTGGCGTTGTTTTTCCATTTCCTGACGCTTTTTTAATGCCTGACGTCGCGCTTCTTCTTTTTTGCGCTGTTCTTCCTTTTGATCTTCCAGCTCTTTTTTTAATGCCAAAACAGTTTCTTTTAAATCCGATTGATCATCATTAGACTTAGAACTGCGCTGATCTTCGAGCAGACGTGTGAAATTTTTAATGCTGTCACCTTGGTTGGCCAACTGCTCTTTCATATATTCTTCAAATTGTTTGGCTGTTTCGCGTTCGCGCTTTCGCTCGTCCTGCTCTTTTTTCAGCATTTCCTCCAAATGCTCGACACGTTTTTTCTCAGCTTCAAGACGTTCCTGAAGAACGGCATATTGCCCCCCTGCCCCATTAGAATCACCAGATTGACGCTCCTGACGTTTTTCAACATCCTTAGAATCATCTATAGTGTCAGGAGATTTAAGGGTTTTGTATACACGCTGCAGCTCCGCGACATTGATCATTTTCTTATCTTTAGAGCCTGTTTCAAAGGATAGAGTGCCAGCATTAATGTCATTATATATTGTCGCACGGCTCACACCGGCCATTTTTGCTGCTTCTGTTATGCTGACTTGTGACATTTGACACTCCTTACGGTTTTAAACATTCCTGACACACATAAAAATAGCAAATAATGTCTAATGTGTCACCCAGTAAAATAACGTCAAAAGTGTCAAGGGTGACGTAACTTTACAAAATATGACGTAACTATACATTCTAATGATGTAAATAAGCGTCATAAATGTAAACGTAAGTTACGTTATATGGGGCTCAAAGTCTTTGCACAAGCCAATGGCGCTGGGAAAAGGTTACATTTTGACGTTTATAGGCCGTCAAAAGTGTCGGTTGCGTAAGTTACGTATTTCTGATAACTTCAAAATATTCCGATTCCCTTCCTTGGGGAATCAAAAATCCTCACTTAACCACAACCTAATCAGGAAGGAGCGCATCAACAGTCTTTTAAATTTCTCCGGATAAGGAAAAACCGCCGTTGGCGCGGCGGTCTTTAAACTTTGAAGGCGATACCTTCTCTCAAATTCTTAATTACATGGTATCGCTATTCGAATCGGATTGCAAGTCTTAATCGACTTCCGCAAACCCTTTTTTGCGGCCTTATCCACAGTAATACATAGACTTTGCGATATCATATTATGCAGACTCATATTTTTCCAGAAATGACCACGCCGGGGGGAGGGCGCATAGCTTCCCCAAAACTCAGACAGTCTATAGAACAGTGCGAAGATTTCGCCGGATTAGAAGAAAACGTTAATCGTTATGATCTTCTTCTCTTGGTGAAAAGGGCAGGGAAGGCCGCCGGCTTTTCGCCCAGAATGATCACGCTGCTTGATTATTACATGAGCTTCACACGCGATATAGACTGGGAGGAGGGGTCTCGCCCGATCGTTTATCAGTCTTTGGCCAAAACAGCTCTTGATATGGGCGTCTCAGAACGCCAGATTCAAATTTTAGAAAAGCAGCTCTTCGAAGTCGGCGCCTTAACATGGCATGATAGCGGTAATCACCGCCGTTATGGTCAGCGCTGTGACGAAACAGGGCAAATCCTTTTTGCCTACGGCGCAGAATTAACACCTCTGGCTTATCTGAAGGCCGAGCTGCAAGACAAACTGCATGAAAAACAGCTCTATGATAAAGCCTGGATGGGAACAAAACGCCAGATTTCATACTACCGCCGCCAAATTCGTGCCATTTTGCTGGAAGCTGAAAGCGGGGCAGGGGAGTCTGAGGACGGTTTTACCCTCAATGAAGCCGAGTTGATCGATTTTTGCAGCCGTTATGAGCAGATTGCAGTGTCCATTCGGACCTATATGGATTTAATAGCCCTTAAAGAGCTTCTTGATAAGCATAAGCATCTTCATGAGATGTTGAGCGCAAAAGTTGCTGAACACGATCAGAAGGCTCTTAAATACGCAAATAACACTAAATTGTCTGAAAAAGATTCATCCAAGGACGAGTCAAATGACGTTCACTACAAATATACAAATAAAAAACAACTTAATAAATTAAGTACTAGTAGGACTTCGTCCAATTTCCTTCAAAAAAGAGTAGCCGATCCTTCACAGCGTCAATTCGATATCGGTGCAAAAGGTGAGGGGAGCAAGAAGCAAGAGAGAGAAGAGGAATCATCACAAGAACAGTCTACCATTCTCTCAACAGGTCTTCAGCACATTACCCTAAAACAACTCCTTAATATTTCGAGTGATCGTTTAAAGGCGCAGCTTCCAGTAGAGCCAAGACCAATGAACGCGAGTGATTTTGTTGAGGCGGCCTATCGTTTAAACCGGACTTTGGGGATTTCTCAAAATTCCTGGGGTCATGCGTGTATGACACTCAGCCGAATAGGGGCCGCCGTGTGCGTGATATTGACCGATCAGGCTAATTTACGCGAAGAAAACCGCGTCATGAAGCCCGGCGCTTACTTCAATACGATGGTCAACCGCGCAAAATCAGGAGATTTGAAGCTTCATAAATCCGTCATGGGCATGATCCGCCGCGCAAATGACATCGAGCTAAACGACAATCTCGATCAAAAGCGGAAGAATGAGATTTAAATCATGTCTATATTTGCCTTGAGAAGTTTTTTAAATAATACTATAATGTTAATTATAGACTGTAAAAGGGTTTAAGTAATATAGTGGTATCACTTATAACAGTGTCAAAAGCTCAAAAAAAACTGGCGGATTTTACGCGGGCAAAGCGTTTGCAGATGAATTTAACACAAAGTGATCTTGCAAAACGCTCCGGCGTGCCGCTGCCTACATTACGCAAATTTGAGCAAAAAGGCTCTATTTCTCTTGAATCCTATCTCAAACTTCAAATGATTTTAGGTAATCTGGAACAAATCATTGAATCTTTAGAACCAGCTTTGGAGGAGTTTTCCTCGATTGATGATGTTTTAGACGATGATAAACAGACACGGCAGAGGGCGCGGCGCACATGAAAACCATTACATCTGTCAAAGAGATTAAAGTTAGCATTGATTTTGGGCCAGAGTTTGAGAAGAAAATACTACCGGTTGGCCGTTTGGCGATTAGAGACCGCAAAATTTATTTTGAGTATGATGCGGCCTTTATCTGCTCTGGCCTTGAGCTCTCGCCACTAAGGTTGCCTCTCAAATCAGGCCTTCAGAGTTTTGATCCGCATTTATTTGAAGGTCTGCCGGGTCTTTTTAATGACAGCCTACCCGACGGGTGGGGGCGGCTTCTTTTTGACCGTTTTGCTCGGTCTCAAGGTATTCTTCCTTCTGATGTGTCACCGCTTGATCGTTTGGCGCATATCGGAAATACGGCTTTGGGTGCGCTTGTTTACGAACCCGATCACAGTGATGCATCAACTACTGATGATGTCAGTCTCGATGAGCTTGCAGTAGGAGCGCAAGAGATTTTAGAAGGTGAAACAAGCGAGGTTTTACAAGAGCTCTTGAAAATTAATGGCTCATCCGGCGGGGCGCGCCCCAAAGCCTTGATTGGCGTAAATGATGATTTCACGTCGATTATTCACGGGGTAGGGGGGTTACCCGACGGCTTTACGCCTTGGATAGTGAAGTTTCCCAACACGCAAGATGGGCCGGATGCCGGCGCGATTGAATATGCTTATGCAATGATGGCGCGCGCCGCCGGCATATCCATGCCTGATGTGCATCTTTTTGACGCCAAAACGGGATCCGGATATTTTGCGATTAAACGCTATGATCGGGAAGGGGGGCAGCGTTTTCATGTGCATAGCGCTTGCGGGCTTCTCCACTCTGATTTTAGAACGCCATCCTTAGATTATGAAGATCTGATTGCGCTGACAAATATGCTCACTCGTGATGTCAGAGAGGCTGAAAAGATGTTTCAGCTCGCTGTCTTTAATGTGATGACGCATAACCGCGACGATCATTCCAAAAACTTTACTTATTTGATGGATGAAGAAGGACAGTGGAGATTATCGCCCGCTTACGATTTGACGTTTTCTTCCGGTCCGAGCGGTGAGCAAAGCACCATGGTCATGGGGCAGGGGCGCAATCCTGGAATAGAGGATCTCAAAAAACTGGGGGATGCTGCTAAATTGGCGCCGAAGCGTGTGAATGAAATTATTGATCAGACCAAAGCTGCCTTAAGCCAGTGGGATGAGCTTGCGCATCAATATGGAGTGAGCGCAGAAAATATTGCGCTGATAAAATCCAAGTTCAGAACGACATAAGCGGTTTCTTGATTAACTGTCCCAAAAATAGGTTATAAGCCTCCGTCTTTAGACGGAAAAAGGCTT
>CAWUJS010000094.1:0-5834 GCA_963922705.1 uncultured Alphaproteobacteria bacterium
TCCGAGCTTTTAATGTTTTTCGCTGCACGTTCCTTGCATACAGAGCGCGTGATCAAACCCGCTCTTGAAGAAGGGAAAATCGTTATTTGCGATCGCTTTACCGATACAACCCGCGCCTATCAAGGCTATGGGCACGGGTTTGATTTATCCAAAATTGAAGCCTTAAACGACATTGTCTTGGAAGGGTTTGAGCCGGATCTCACTTTTATTCTCGATATCGCCCCCAAAACCGGGCTTGCGCGTTCTGAAAGACGGCTAGCTGCGGAGGTTTTGAACATCAAGCAAAAAGAAGACCGTTTTGAAAATCTGGATATTTCTTTTCATGAAAAGCTGCGTCAGGGATTTTTGGAGATTGCAAAAAATAATCCGGCACGCTGTAAAGTTATTGATGCGGATCAGAGCATTGATGACCTTGTAAAAGAGATTTTAGAATCTGCCCTGGAAAGGCTTGCGTAAAAATGGATTTATTTGGTGAAGAAGAGGTTTTAGAGACTCCCCAATCGCAAATTACACAAGAATTCACGCATCCAAGATCGATGGATCGATTGCTTGGTCACGATGCGATTGAAAAAGAGCTGCTGGATTTATTCAATAGCGGGCGCATGCCGCATGGCATTATCCTGAACGGGATCAAAGGCATAGGCAAAGCAACGCTCGCCTATAAGCTCACACGCTTTATTCTAAAAACAGGCTGCAATGATGATAATCAGGATAGTCTTTTTGGCGGAAGCGATGAAAAACCATCACAATTGGAAATTTCGTCAAACGATCCTGTTTTCGCAAAAGTAGCATCGGGCGGACATCCCGATCTTTTGACCATTGAACGCGCCTATGATGCGACAAAGAACAAAACAGCTGATAGCCTCGCTGTATCGGAACTTCGTAAAGTAGAGCCTTTTTTACGTATGACCTCCAGCAATGGAGGCTGGCGCGTTGTGCTGATTGATGATGCAGACACCATGAACCGCAATGCGCAAAATGCATTACTCAAAATTTTGGAAGAACCGCCCAAAAACACAGTGCTAATACTCATAACACACAGGCTAGGGGCTCTGATACCGACGATTCGCTCCCGTACACGCCTAATCAATATCAAGCCATTACAGGCCGATGTGATGGCTGATTTACTCAATGCGAAAGGGCATGACCTCAATCATAATGAGCTGCAAATCATTGCCTCCATGGCGGGCGGTTCTTTTGGAAAGGCTTGTGAGGTTATAGAGCAGGGGGGGCTTGATAGTTTTTCAACAATAATCTCATTGCTGGGCAATCCGGATTGGAGGGCTATCCATACGCTTTCCGAGCAACTTTCAAAATCGGGGCAAGAACAAGCCTATAGAGCGTTTACTGAGAATTTTATCTGGATCTTTAAAACGCTTTGTTTTACCAAAGCACGCGGTCATGCCTTGCCGGATTATCTTGATATCGAGCCGCTTTCATCAACCCTCAAACAAACATCGCTTAATCAACTATTAAAAATATGCGAAGAATTATCTGCGCATTTTGAGATGACAGAACGCAGTAACCTTGATAAAAGACAAGCCATATTGGGGGCATTCCAAATCGTTGCCGCCTGTAAATAACTTTAGACAGGATACAAAATGCCAGATAAAGGCTCATTTTATATTACAACTGCAATTTCATACGTAAATGGTGCGCCGCATCTGGGGCATGCTTATGAATCAATCCTTACCGATGTTATGGCGCGTTTTAAACGCCTTGATGGCTATGATGTGATGTTTTTAACCGGCACGGACGAGCATGGCGAGAAAGTCGCTAAAACGGCTGCTGAAAACGGTGTCACGGCACAGGAATTTGCCGATCAAAACGCTGCGAAATTCGTTGAAATGACAAAATTGTTGAATATTTCAAATGATGATTTCATTCGCACAACCGAGGATCGCCATCACAAAGCATCGCAAGCGCTTTGGCAAAAGCTGGAGGAGAATGGCGATATTTATCTTGGAAAATATGAAGGGTGGTATTCTGTCCGGGAAGAGGGTTATTTCACCGAAGATGAGTTGCAAACTGATCCGACAACAGGAGATAAATTAAGCCCCAATGGAACGCCTGTGGCGTGGGTTGAGGAAGAAAGCTACTTTTTTAGGCTTTCCGCTTATACGGATAAATTACTGGCTTATTACAAAGAGAATCCTGAATTTATACAGCCCGATACGCGCCGCAATGAAATCATGGCTTTTGTCGGGCAAGAGGGTGGCCTAAGGGATTTATCAATATCCCGCCATAAAGACCGCCTGCATTGGGGAATTCCTGTTCCCGGTAATGAAGATCATGTGATGTATGTGTGGCTGGATGCGCTGACAAACTATATTACTGCCCTTGGCTATCCTGATATTGAAGCGGACACGTACACCCAAAACTGGCCAGCCAATTACCATGTTATCGGCAAGGATATCACACGTTTTCATACAATTTACTGGCCTGCCTTTTTAATGGCGGCAAATATCGATATTCCTAAAACTGTCTTTGCGCATGGTTTTATCAATGTTGATGGTACGAAAATGTCTAAATCCATTGGCAATGTTTTATCACCATCCGGCATGGTGGAGACGTACGGCCTTGATCAAATCCGTTATTTCCTGATGCGTGAAATCCCGCATGGGCAAGATGGAAACTTCAGCCATGAGCAAGCGATTACGCGCATGAATGCGGATCTTGCCAATGGCATGGGTAATCTGGCACAACGTACGCTTTCCATGGTCTATAAAAATTGTGATGCAAAGATACCGGATAATGCGGATATGACAGAAGACGATAGGGCGCTTCTGGCACAAATTAATGATTGTCATGAAAAAGCGATGAAAAAGGTAGAGGCTTTCAAAATCCACCGCGCTCTCGAGGAAATTTGGCGCGGCGTGTCTGCTGCCAATGGCTATATAGACGCGCAAGAGCCATGGTCTTTGAAGAAAGAAAACCCGGAGCGGATGAAAATAGTGCTTTACACACTCGCGGAAGCCATCAGACGCCTTGCCATCATGATACAACCCGTAACACCTAGTGCGGCTGGAAAAATCCTTGATCAGCTTAAAATTGAAAAAGATGTACGGAAGTTTATACATCTCAATGATGATTTCATATTAAAGCCCGGGATAGAAATCGATAAGCCGGAAGGGGTCTTCCCAAGGATTATAGAAGAAGAGGCGGCATAGATGTGGATTGATAGCCACTGTCATCTTAATCATGCGACTTTTGAGGGGCGTACACCTGCTGATATTATCAGTGACTTTGATCAGGAAAAAATTGATGGGTGCATTACAATTTGCTGCCGTATCTCTGAAGAGCTGGATGATTTGCTTGCCATTTGTAATGCCCATAAAAACGTGAATTGCTCCATTGGAACGCATCCTTGTGATGCTAGCAATGCGGGCGAAAAAGCCACAACGCTTGAACAACTTATGGCATTGGCGCAATCTGATAAAAATATTGTCGCAATTGGCGAAAGCGGCCTTGATTATTATTGGGATAAAGCCACGCCGGAAGACCAAATGAGTTCATTTCGAAAACACATACACGCCGCACAACAGACAGGGCTCCCCCTCATTGTCCATGCACGTGATGCTGATGAGGATATCGGTGCAATGTTAAAAGAAGAGTATAATAACGCGCCCTTTGCTTGCGTCATGCATTGCTTTAGCGCTGGAGAAAAATTAGCGATGGATGCGATTGAATTGGGGTTTTATATCTCTTTCTCTGGTATTGTGACGTTTAAAAATGCCTTAGAAATTCAGGAAATCGCGAAAACAATTCCCAAAGATCGTATTTTGATTGAAACAGATGCTCCTTTCCTTGCGCCCGTGCCTCATCGCGGTCAAACAAATCAACCGTCTTATGTGCGGTATGTCGGTGAATTTTTGGCCAATTTACGGCAAGAAACTGCAGAAAATTTCGCACAAATCACCAGAAATAATTTTTATAACCTCTTCAAAACAGCGAAATTTAGCTAAAACATGCATAAAAACCTTAAAA
Organism: uncultured Alphaproteobacteria bacterium; assembly: GCA_963922705.1. Classification (GTDB taxonomy): domain Bacteria; phylum Pseudomonadota; class Alphaproteobacteria; order Micavibrionales; family Micavibrionaceae; genus TMED27. Next base: position 3,988 of record CAWUJS010000094.1, read on the forward strand.
TTACTGTTCTAGGATGCGGAAACTCTACCGGAGTGCCTGCAATTGGTAATTTTTGGGGAGATTGCGATCCAAATGAGCCAAAAAACAGACGTACACGCTCTTCTATTGCTGTTCAATCCGATCAAACAACACTTATCATCGATACTGGCCCCGATTTTCGTTCACAAATGAACCGAGAAGAGATTAGCGATATAGATGCCGTTCTTTATACGCATCAACATAACGACCATACAATGGGCATGGATGAGCTAAGAGCGCTTAAGTTTTTAAACAAAAAAGATAAAATTCCTATTTATGCATCACCGGAGACGCTCGAAGATCTCGAACACCGCTTCAAATATCTCTTTAAAGGCGGCAATCACAGCCTTTATCCACCAATTATCGAAAGCAATATCATTCCCCTTGATGCATACGGCAAAGAGATGCGGATTGGTGATATAAGCTTTATCCCGTTTGAACAAGACCACGGTAGCTGTATGTCTGTTGGCTATAGATTTGGTGATTTCGCGTATTCGGTTGATATGCTTGATTTAGATGATATCGCAATTGAAACTTTATCAGGCATAAAAACATGGCTCGTTGATTGCGCCGCGTATAAAAATGATCATAATGCCGTTCACGCGAGCCTGAATAAAATTATTGCTCTTAATCAAGAAATTAAAGCTAAAACTGTTTACTTAACCAGCTTGTCACTAGTAGCAGACTACCAAACCTTTTTAAAAGACTGCCCGGAAGGTTTTTTTCCATCTTATGATGGTTTGATATTAGTCATATGAAGCTTTCGTTATTCACTCCGAAAGGGGCTTAAATTAACAAAAGTCGCGCTTCAAAATAGAATCAACCCATCTATTACCTCAGGAGTGATAATTTATATTATGGCAAGTTATAGGTTTTCTTAATTTTTGAGGCTCTAGCAAAGCTCATTTCAAGCTGTCTGAATACGTTTGGCAATTTTATCGATACGACCTGCGAGATAATCGATTGCCTGAACAATCTCTTCTTCTTCGGCAGGATCAATCTGGTTTTCCTGTGCGCTTTGTGTTTGTTGCCCAATGTTATCACGCATGTCAAACACTTCATCAGACAACATAAGTGCAGTTAAAACAAGCAAGTGCTTTTCATTATCTGCAGCACCTGCCTGAGCAATACTTTTTAGGCGGCGATCAACGTATTTTCCAAGATCTCTCACACGTCTCTCTTGTCCATCCTGACAAGATATTCCGTAGTTTTTGCCGCTAATTGTTATATTAACTTCACCCATGACTTTAATCCTTATTACATAGTAAATATCAGGCTATGCTGATTCCGAGAGGACTTGCTCCACACGTTCAATGGCAATATCCAAACGTTTCGCAACAAGCGCTGGATCAACTGCAGTCTCATTTGCCTTTGTCGTGCTTTCATTCGCCGCCGATAAATTTCCAAACATATCGCGCTGCTGACCTGTCAGGTTAGATTCAAGACCAGTAACCGACCCTTCAAGGTTATTCAAAGACTTATTAAGCTTTTCTAATGCCTGTTTGATTGCGGACACAACTATGTTCCTTTTTTCAATTGGTTTTTTGAATACCTAAAATTAACAGTTCAAAAAATTAGCGGTCAACTAATACTCGTTTTTTTATACGAATAAACCACAGATATCTTTTTTGCATGCTCTTGACCTGCGTGCTGTGGAATTGCATTCTATTTGGCGTTTAATTGAAATTATGAAAGTTTTTAATATGACAACTGAAAGACCTTCAGTAGCTCAGCCTGATTTAAAAATACTAGCCAATGCGATTCGCGCCCTTGCGATGGATGCGGTGCAAGCCGCAAATTCCGGCCATCCGGGAATGCCAATGGGGATG
>CAWUJS010000095.1:0-5833 GCA_963922705.1 uncultured Alphaproteobacteria bacterium
AAATTCATCAATATAAAACTGATAATTCGTAAAAATCACGAAATTTTGAAAATGATGTTCATTCGTCCCGCAATAATGTTTCAGGCGCTGCAAGCTCAAATCAACGCGCGGTGCCGTGAACAACGACAACGGCATATCCTCACCTGCATCGGGAACATGCGTGCCATTGGCAATCTCATCATCCATGATATCCAGATCCGGCACATCAAATAAATCAGGCAAATCCTTCATTTGCTCTTCCGATAAATCACCCTCAAGATGAAAATCAGTGCCAAGTGCAAAATGAATCGGAATAGCAACACGCCCGACACCAACCTCAATCTGAATATCATGATTGTCAATAATTTGCCGCAGTTGCTGTACGTAGTACCCCTCAAAAATATCCGGGCGCGTGAGCGTCGTCGAATAAGTCCCGGGCTTTGCCGCAAACCCATAAGAATGCCGCGAATCCGCACGCCGCGCATATTGCGTTGAAATCCTTATATAAGGGTAAAAACCGGATACACGCGATTTCAGAACATTCCCCCGCACATAATCTGTAAACTCTTGTCTCAAAAAAGCAATCTGCTCATCATAAATAGTCCGCACCTGATCCAACGCATCTTGCGGATTATCAAATTTTTTGGGCTTACGGGTTTTGAGTGATCTAACCATATACCATTATCACTCAAATCAAGCTTTCATTCAATGAGTATATGTCATTGCGAGCTCCTGCGAAGCAATCTTATTCACCGTTAAGAAGATTGCCACGTCAGCCTTTGGCTTCCTCGCAATGACAATCCCATTTTATCCGTCATTGCGAGGAAGCCAAAGGCTGACGCGGCAATCCAAAGGGTGTTATTTTATTGCCATATCGCTATCAAATGTGTATTTTTCACTATGAGTAATGAAAGCGCTAAAACTTATTTTTCCACGAATGTTCCGGCACCTGCTCCTGAGCAAAACAATAGCCCGGCGATTATCACCCGCACAAAACTTAATGCGCAGAGCATTGCGAATTCAATAAAATTACCAGAATTTATTACAAAGAACAAAAATGGCTGGGGACCGCTGGATGTCAGCGTAAGCGGTTATGATCACGAAGAATACGGAATAAATTACGGCTCCCTCAATATCCGCGCTGGCGCGCAATATCTTCAAAATATCCTGACCGCCATCCGCGCCCATAAAAAGCCGGAGGCTAAAATCATTCTCGTGATGGGGGAGGTACATGAAGCATCATCGCAAATCCATCTGCAGGCGGCGGTGATGCATTGTAATCCCGGTGCTACACTGGCGTTGGAGCTGCCTTATAATGACTTGGCTGATTATAGCAAGCAAGGTTACAATTGCACAGTAGCGCAAGACACAAATTATAATCTGCATCATTATGACCCGCTGGGGCATGTTTTTGCCCGTGCAGTGATGGCGGATAATGACTATCTAGCGCCTCTGGCATTTGATACACGCCTGCAGGCTGCCTTATCTAGCAATGCCCCGATCATTCTTGCGGATATGGCAAGGACAGAAGACCAAGAGCATCTTGATCCAAACGGTGTGCTTTTCGAGGCGCTGGTTAGTGAGCGCAAGGAGTGGCAACAAGCCGCAAAAGCAGGCAATATTCATTTTAGAAGTCTTGCAGGCATGGAAATGCGTAATGGATGCATAGCAACGACAACAACCCATGCCACCCATGCAGAGAATGCACCGGATTTAACGATTGTTACAACAGGCACAAGCCATTTTGGGAATGTGTTGAAAGGCCTTTCCCATGCCGGATCATTGCCCGCGCAGCTTGCCAATCGCAATCCGGATGATATTATTGTAACCGTTTTTCCAACGATGGAATCACATGGCATCACGCCGGAAAGGCGCTTGACAGATGCATTCCGCAATGACCCTCGAATTATCCCGGTAACAATTCGCGGTCTTTCTCAAAAAAGGGATTTTCTTTGCTATGATGATAGCCAGCGCAAAACGGCTGAAACGGTGCGGCAATCCTTTATTGATGCCTGTGCAACTCCGCCGCCAGAACCAGTTTATCCAGACGAAGAGGAGGTCAGAGAAGAACTGCGCTCCCTCATCGCCGAATGCGAAGATGCCCATCTTGGCTAACATCCCCCTTAATCGTCATTGCGAGCGTATGCGAAGCAATCTATTCATCGTTAAGGAGATTGCCACGTCAAAGCTTACGCTTCTCCTCGCAATGACAATCCCGTTTTATCCGTCATTGCGAGCGACTGAAAGGAGTGCGGCAACCTTTTACAGATGCTGGGGTCGAGCCGCCGCATTGTGATTAATGGCTTTGCCTTTCCCCTTTTGTCATCCCGGACTTGATCCGGGATCTTTTCGTTTCAAGCATGAGATCCCCGCTATGTAGATACGAACAAACCTCCGGTTTGCTACTTTATAAAATACGAACAAACCTCCGGTTTGCTTCGCCGCGAGAATGGCAAAAGTCGTTAGTAATCAGACAAGACCTAGAGCATATAACCATAAAATCTGGAACTGAGCAAATTGCGTCTCCTTTGCGTCCGTGGCGTGAACGAGAAAACTTTAAAGCAATCCAGACTGTTTCGCTACGCTCGCATTGACGACAGTGTCATTGCGAGGAAGCCAAAGGCTGACGCGGCAATCTAAATTGCTTCGTATACGCCCACATTAACAGCATCTCTTAAAAAGTTCACGCAAAGACCGCCATGAAGCGCAATGAGTACAGTGCTTAATTGATAACAATAATTTTAAAACAAGAAACGAACCCGTTGCGTCTCCTTTGCGTCCCTGGCGTGAACGAGAAAACTTTAAAGCAATCCAGACTGTTTCGCTACGCTCGCAGTGACAACAGTGTCATTGCGAGGAAGCCGAAGGCTGACGCGGCAATCTCTTACGACACAACAAGATTGCTTCGTATACGCCCGCAATGACGATAAAAGGAAATGCGTTACACGAAAAAAACTTGACAAACTAGGATTTAATTCCTAAAATACTCCTGATCGATCCTTATGAGATCATCAAAGAGCGCAAGGTGACCCGGAGTATCCTTCCCGGTCTTAATCTCCGGCGTTAGATTATCTCATAAGACAAAAGGACATGTGCACCCTTGGCGCGCGCCTTTTTATTTTACAAGCCCATGAGGCTCCGCGCATACGCGCTGGCATCAAAGGGCTGCATATCCTCTATCGCTTCCCCAACGCCAATCGCATGGACAGGGACACCGAATTGATCGGCAAGGCCTACAACTACGCCCCCTTTCGCACTACCATCCAGTTTTGTGACAATCAAGCCACTCACATCCACCATATCCTTGAAAGTTTCAAGCTGCGAAAACGCATTCTGCCCCGTAGTAGAATCCAGCACTAAAAGCGTTGCATGCGGTATATTTTCGTCATGTTTTTTCAAAACACGTACAATCTTCGCCAGTTCTTCCATCAAATTGGCTTTATTTTGCAGCCTGCCCGCCGTATCAATCATCAAAACATCAATGCCCTGCTCTTTTGCCGCACTGTACGCCTCAAAAGCCACAGCAGCCGCGTCCGCACCAACATCCTTGGCAATAAGCGTACACCCCACACGATCCGCCCAGATCTGAAGCTGTTCAGTCGCAGCCGCGCGGAACGTATCTCCTGCCGCCAGCATCACTTTCAAGCCGTCATCGCGGGTCAATTTTTGTGCAAGCTTGCCAATTGTAGTCGTTTTCCCCGCGCCATTCACGCCGGTCATAAGGATTACAAACGGCGCGCCTTCCGGCTTTTTAATCTCTAACCCTTGCGCAACAGGTTCCAAAATAGCGGCAATCGTCTCCGCGAGCGCTTCCCTGATTTCTTCTTCGCTAATATCCTTGCCGAACCTGTCTTTGGAGAATTCCGCGATGATTTTTGCCGCTGTTTTCGGCCCTAAATCCGCCTCGATCAAAACTTCTTCCAAAGCATCCAACGCATCCTGATCGAGCTTTTTCTTCGTTAAAACATCGGTAATACCGCCGGTGATTTTATTGGTGGATTTCGACAAGCCCGACGTCATGCGCGAAAGCCAACCGCCCTGCTCATTTTGTTCAGTTTCAGGCTCCTGTGCCTGCTTTTCTTTTTTACGACCAAATATCATATTTAATGCTTTAATGGATACAAACGAAACATACAACTGTCATTAGTGAGAAGAAACGTCATTTTAAGATTTGTCATTGCGAGGAAGCCGAAGGCTGACGCGGCAATCTTCTTAATAAACAAAAAGATTGCTTCGCAGTCGCTCGCAATGACGGATAAAAGGAGATATCATTGCGATAAAGAAGCATAGCTTCAAAGCTTGCTGGCAACAAGGTGATTATCAGAAACATTTTCCAAATATACTTTTTGCAAGCTCCCCATTTCAAAATCACCTTCAATTTTCACAGGACAAAAATTCTCCGTCCGGCCAAAATTGTTTTTCTCAACAATGATTTCCGCCGCACGATTTTGATTAGCATACAGCAATTTTTGAAGCTGCTGATCCCCCAAAGCCCTCAAGCGCTGCGCACGCTCTTTACGCACCGAAACATCAACCTGATCGGGGATTTTCGCCGCCGGAGTCCCTTCGCGTTCCGAATACGGAAAAACATGCAAATATGTCAGATCACATTCCTCAACAATATCCAGCGATTTTTGAAACATCTCTTCCGTTTCTGTTGGAAATCCGGTGATAATATCCGCACCAAACGCAATCTCAGGACGATAATCCCGCGCTCGCTCACACATATCAATGGCATCACGGCGCAAATGGCGGCGTTTCATGCGCTTTAAAATCATATCATCCCCAGCCTGCAAGGATAAATGCAAATGCGGCATCAGCCGCGGCTCTTCGGCGATTAATTGCCAAAGATCATCATCAATCTCCACCGGATCGAGCGAAGATAGCCGTAAGCGCGGTAATTCAGGCACCAACGCCAAAACCCGCCGGATCATCTGCCCCAAACTCGGCTGACCGGGCAAATCAGGACCATAAGATGTGACATCCACACCCGTAATCACAATCTCCTTATAGCCCTGCTCAACCAATTGCCGCATTTGATCGGCAATCACGCCAATCGGCACAGAGCGCGAATTCCCCCGCCCATAGGGAATAATGCAGAACGTACAGCGATGGTCACAACCATTTTGCACTTGCAAAAAAGCACGGGAGCGATCTTCGAAACCCTCGACCAAATGCCCTGCGGTCTCTTTCACCTCCATAATGTCGTGAACAAGGATTTTATCATTGTGACGCGTACGCCAAGTCTCAGCCTTGAGCTTCAGATCATTACCAATAATCTGGTCAACCTCTTCCATCGCGCCGTACGCATCCGGGTCAATTTGCGCCGCGCAGCCCGTGACAATGATTTTAGCATCGGGGTTCTTGCGCCGTGCCTTGCGGATTGCCTGACGCGCCTGACGCTCTGCCTCTTTTGTCACCGCGCAAGTGTTGAAAATAATCGCATCCTCAAGTCCCGCAGCCTTCGCATGCCCACGCATCACCTCACTCTCATAGGTGTTCAGGCGACAGCCAAATGTAACAAGTTGCGGTTCGTTTTTTTGCATTATTTCTTTTTAACTTTAAACGCGGAGATTCGAAGTTTCAGAGAATTTTACGGTTTCAAAAAAGAAAAACTCCGCATCTCTGAATCTCCGCGTAAATTTTTATTCCATTCTGTGTTTTTTACAGATTTACAAGCGTACCGTCAAATACATACGCAGCAGGGCCGGTCATAAGAAGGTGATCATCGCTTTCGCGGTATTCAATAAACAGTGATCCACCATCCAGTTCAATCTCAACCTTGCGCCCTGTACGCCCCGTATGCCCCCCGGCAGCGGCGCCGGCGCATGCGCCGGATCCGGAGGCAGGCGTG
>CAWUJS010000096.1:0-5831 GCA_963922705.1 uncultured Alphaproteobacteria bacterium
GCCGGGATGACAAGTGGGGGAATAGGATGACGATGATTTTTACAAATCACGATTTTAAATGCAATTGCCATGTTTCATAGCAACAAAGCAATAACAGCAGCGATGGTGCGGCGCTTAGGCCTAAGCCGCCATCGCCTCCGCCATTGCCTTGCCCAGCCCGGCAGGGGATTCGGACACCACAAACCCGGCAGAGCGCATCGCATCCATTTTCGCAGGGGCGGTATCGTCCGCGCCGCTAATGAGTGCGCCGGCATGGCCCATGCGCTTACCCGGAGGCGCTGTCGCTCCCGCGATAAATCCGGCGATCGGCTTTTTGGTTGAAAGCGATTTGTAATATTCTGCGGCTTCGATCTCGGCAGTGCCGCCAATTTCACCGATCATCAAGATCCCTTCTGTCTCAGGGTCATTCATGAACAGATCGATACAATCGATGAAGTTTGTCCCGTTTACAGGGTCGCCGCCAATGCCGATGCATGTGCTTTGCCCAAGCCCCGCAGCGCCGGTTTGCGCGACCGCCTCATATGTAAGGGTTCCAGAGCGGGAAACAATACCGATCTTGCCGCGTGTATGGATGTGACCCGGCATAATACCGATTTTACATTCATCCGGCGTAATCACACCGGGACAGTTCGGACCGATCAGACGGCTGTTGGAGCGGGCGAGTTTTGCCTTAACCTTGACCATATCAAGAACGGGAATGCCTTCTGTGATACAAATAATCAGCTCGATATCCGCATCAATGGCCTCTTCGATCGCAGCAGCGGCGAATGGCGGCGGTACATAAATCACGGATGCGTTACAATCGGTTTTTTCCTTCGCATCGGCAACGGTATCAAAAACCGGTAAATCCAGATGTTGCTGGCCACCCTTTTTCGGGGTCACGCCGCCAACCATCTGCGTGCCATAGGCAATCGCTTGCTCACTGTGGAAGGTTCCTTGCGATCCGGTGAACCCCTGACAAATAACTTTTGTATCTTTATTAACGAGTACAGACATATTCTTTCCTTTTATTTTTTCCTTTTATTTGTTTATTTTACACGTGAGAAAACAGAGCTAACCAAGAGTTATTCGGCTTTCATAAATTCCTTTCGAATGAGACGTTCAATTCCGTTTTTCAAAAGTTGTTCGTTAAAATTCATAAGTAATCCTACCGGTTTTTTAGCCAGCTTAAGATAAGTAATGAGTTGAGCCTTGTGTATGGGTAATATTTTTTCACAAGACTTTAGCTCTAATATGATTTGATCATTAATCAGCAAATCAATACGAAATCCCTGATCAATGACAATATCATCGAATTTTACAGGTAATGTAAGTTGTCTCTTAACATCAAAGCCAGCTTTTTCGAGTTTATAATTCAAACACGTTTCATAGACGGATTCTAATAAACCGGGACCAAGTTGACGATGCACGTCAATGGCATGCCCTATAATATCCTGAGTTAAATCAGACTGAAATGAAATAACATTACTCACTCTGCTATCTCCGTTACCTCACGTGTTCAAATCTTTAAGCCGCGATGGCCTGTTGTGTTGCTTCGACGACTTTGCGGGCGGCATCATCAAGATTATCCGCAGCGATAATCGGCAGGCCGGAGCTTGCCATCAGCTCTTTTCCTTTTTCAACATTTGTTCCTTCAAGGCGAACAACCAAAGGTACGCTAAGCTGCACTTCTTTTGCCGCCGCAATCACGCCTTGCGCGATGACATCACATTTCATGATACCGCCGAAGATATTGACCAGAATGCCCTTAACATTCGGATCAGACAGGATGATTTTGAAAGCCACCGTCACACGCTCTGCGGTTGCGCCGCCACCAACATCAAGGAAGTTCGCAGGCTCACCGCCATAAAGCTTGATGATATCCATGGTCGACATCGCAAGACCGGCACCGTTGACCATACAACCGATATTCCCGTCAAGACGCACATAGGAAAGCTCGTTATCGGCTGCGATTTTCTCATTCGCATCTTCTTCGCTTTCATCACGAAGGGCGGCAATTTCCGGATGGCGGAAAAGCGCGTTCGAATCGAAGTTAAATTTCGCATCGAGTGCCATAACCGTATCGCCAACCAGAATCATCGGGTTGATTTCAACGATTGCGGCATCCGTATCCATGTAACACTGGTAGAGATTCTTAAAGAACGGAACTGCGTTTTCCTTCGCCGCGCCGGAAAGCGCCAGCGCATCGGCAAGCTTTTCAGCATCCGCATCGCTCATCCCTGTTTCGGGATCAATCGCTACTTTTGTGATGGCGTCGGGGTTTTCTTCGGCAACTTCTTCGATATCCATACCGCCTTCGGTGGAGACCATGAATGTTACGCGGCTTGTTGCGCGGTCAAGCAGGACAGAGGCGTAATATTCTTTTTCAATATCTACGCCATCGGTGACATAAAGACGCTGAACCTCTTTTCCTTCCGACCCTGTTTGTTTGGTCACAAGCGTTTTACCATGCATGGCCTGCGCTGCATCGCGTACCTCGTCAATGGTTTTACAAAGGCGCACACCGCCCTTGCCTTCCGGGTTATCGGTGAAATGCCCGGCGCCGCGCCCTCCGGCATGAATTTGCGCCTTAACGACAAAAAGGCTGGCACCGCTTGATTGCAGCTCCTCTGCGGCTTTGACGGCTTCATCAACATTCATCGCGGCGATGCCCTTTGGCACGGCGACATTGTATTTCTCTAAAATTTCTTTGGCCTGATATTCATGGATATTCATTTGATTAAGTCTCTCTTTATTTACTTATTTTTACTTACGCATGCGTAAGGCAAATATGAATCTATGCTCAAAGGTTTAGCATGCTGATACGCCATTGCAACCGCAAATCCGTTTAACATTCACAAAATTTTACCGATTTTAAGGGTTCATTAATCTTTTGTGCGTATCTTAGGGGCATGCTGCTGTTGATGGGATAGTCTCATCAGACAAAAACAATTAAGTAAAACAGAGTAGAAGGTGTATTATGGCAGCTCCTGAACAGGACGTAATTGAACGAAACAATAAAGCAGAAACTCCGGCAATAGTTGATCTGGTGCGCATCGTTAAGGATGCGATTAAAACCTATAATCAAGAGCCTTATCCAAATATAGAAACCGAGAATAATCCGGCTGTTATGGCCATTGCAACTGCGCTTGGGGCGGCTATTCAAAATCAAGACACAACAGAATTGAAAAATACCATTGCGGAAAAGCTCGCCGGGCAACATACAGGGTCGCGGGACGATCTTATGCCGCGCGTCGAGCAAATGCTAAACCTGATTATACAAGGTGCGCATAATGGGAAATTCATCCTTGCAAGTGCAAACGCCAATGGCGGGATGACTTTGGACGAGCAAGAAGAGAAAAAGAAAAACGATGTGGTGAAGACAGCCCTCTTCCTGAACGCTTTGTTCAGCGACGGTTTCCGGGCGGAAATGGATGCATTCTATGAAGAAGGCATGAAAAACCTGATGGCGACGATGACGATTCAGGATTTTCAAAACAAATCAGCCTTAGAGTTGTTGGCACAATTAAAGGAAAATGATCCCGATACGTACAATCAATTGGTCACGGCTTATAGGAAGGAAAATCCAGAAGCAACAGAGATTGATGCCAAAGCGGTCATTGATAATTACCTGCAAACTAAAATCGAGGAAACAAAAGCGGAAATTACCGCGACAATGGATAACGTCAATAACGCCCTCACCAGCGCCGCCGCCGGCAGTATACAATTAGCAACAAATCGGGAAGAGTTTGATGCGGCGCATAAAAAGCCAGCAGATATTATCAGTAAAGTGGATGCCGATATTGAGGCTTTGCAGGCGGAATATACTCAAATGGTGGAGACCAATGACTCGCTTACAGAATTAATAGCGGCCTTTCCTGAGGATGACAGTCTGGTGGCATTACAGCAAGACCATCGAAACGCCATGGATCAACAAGCAAGTCTGATTCAGTTCAATGTAGAAATACGTGGGTTTATCGCGGAAACAGCGGATCAATATCCAAATATGTCAACCAACGAGATACTATTTGCAGCCGTTTCTAATGAGAGGCTTGTATCGGCTTTTCAAGAGCTTAGTGGTAAAAATGGAGAAGAATATCAAAAAGTGTTCATGGAGATGGCACAAGAGATGGGCATCTCCGAGGAACAGGCAGGGGCGATCCTGCAAGCAGAAAAAAAGATACATGATGCAGCCATTGATCTTGCCGCAGCCAGAGAAAAGCTTGATGACGCTAATACATTGACGATCACGGGCGATGATGGACAAACACATTATGTTTTCGCCAATGAGGATGGCACTTATAGCCTTGGCAGCGCAGGGTATATGGATGGATACAAGGAGCCTTCGGATGCGGAATATAAAGCGATTGAAGCCGCGATTGATGAGGGCGCACGCCCCGGAACGGTCGAGGAAAAAGCAGAATATTTAGTAGCGGCAAATAGCCTGACGATTTGTCAAAATGACAAGGAAGCCGTAATAGCTGGCTCAGACGCTGAAGGTGCTCTTGCAGGGCAAAGCGAAGAATTGGCCAGAGATATTATTGATGCCTATACAGAGCCGGCACCCGCGCCGGACCCTGCGCAGCAATTTATTACGGATAATAAGAATGATCTTATCTATGAGGTGAAAAACTATCCGAATTCAAGTGTGGAAGATATCAAAGCAGCAATTGAAGTAATGGGTGCAAGCCCTCAAATGGCTGAAGAAGTATTTGCTCAAATGTCAACGATGCAGGAATTCACTGATGCGGCACCAGAACTGTTTAAACAAGCGCCGGCAAACGAACTCGCTATGGACGTCATCCCGCCAGCTCTTCAAACGATAGGGCAAGATTATAACATTTCAATGCGGCCGCAATAAAAACAGAGGTAAGGAATATTGGCAAAAACTGATCCCGGTATAAGCGACGCAACAAACGAACGTCTGGCGAAAATCGACCAGAGAGATCCGAACTGGCTGGCGGCTGCCAAAATGCTTGCGAACGATGAGAGGGCTAAAAAGCTAACAGAAGAGCAGCGTGCTTTAAGGCAAATTGAGCTTTACGGAGAACTTTCCGTAAATACCCGCACCGCCGGAATTGATTATACACTTGCGGTTGTTACCGATTCCAACTGGTTTAACATATCCACAATGCGGGAAGCGGGCAATCTTTTTTACAGCATTTGGGGACCGATCGTCAGCTTTCTCACCAGCAACGCTAAAATTGGTGATCAATTTTCAATCGAAGTCCGGGAAGATCAAATGTACCGCCCAAGAAGTGGAGAAAAGGCCTATGCATCCAGATTGCCTTATCCAGATCTGGAAACGCCAGGTTATGGCAAAAAGCTGGATGATGCCAGCAATGGTTTTACCAGAGCATGGAACGTAAGTACTAAACTGCCAGCTCCGGCGGATAATAAACCGGAACAGAACTTTACGCCGCCAACGCAACGCGTTTAAGTCATTGTTATTGAGCAAAAAGATCCCGGATCAAGTCCGGGATGACGTTGGTTGGGGTAATGTCATTGCAAGGAGGAGCGTAAGCTTCGACGCGGCAATCTCCTTAACGATGAATAGATTGCTTCGCATATGCTCGCAATGACGCATAAAACGGGATTGTCATTGCGAGGAAGCCGAAGGCTGACGTGGCAATCTCTCTAAAAAGGTAACAAGATTGCCGGGCTCCTTGCAGTCGCTCGCGATGCCTATGAAAGGGGATGTCACACCGGAGGGGCAGCTTCGCATTGGGCGATGAGGGAGCGCAGTTCTTTTTTCATAGCTCTTTTTGGTGTGCATTTCGGTTTTGGCGGCGGAGTTGCACCAGCATCAATAAAAGATTGCCGCACAGTTTTAGCCGTTTTGTACTGATCTA
>CAWUJS010000097.1:0-5828 GCA_963922705.1 uncultured Alphaproteobacteria bacterium
AACAAACCTCCGGTTTGCTTCGCCGCGGGGATGACGGTATTGAGGCAGTAATGACCATAAATCCAAATGCAATCGCCATGGATATCACCCCGGAGGGGCAGCTTCGCATTCGGCGATGAGGGTTTGCAGTTCTTCTCTGACCTCCTCTTTGTCTGGATAAACTGGTTCTGGTGGCGGCTCGACCCCGGCATCGGTAAAGGATTTACGCACCGTTTCAGCCGTTTCGCGCTGGCTCTCATCATAGCCATGAGAATCCGCTCTCTCAGAAAGACCGCGCAATGTTACCGGGATAATCCGAGGGTCATTGCGGAATGCATCTGTCAAGCGCCTTTCCGGCGTGATGTCATATGATTCCATCGTTGGAAAAACGGTTACAATAATATCATCGGGATTGCGATTGGCAAGCTGCGCGGGCAATGATCCGGCATGGGAGAATTCCTCCAACACATCTCCAATATGAACCAGACCTGTTGTAACAATCGTTAAATCCGGTGCATTCGGCGCATGGGTGGCATTGGTTGTTGTCGTTGCTATACCTCCATTACGGATTTCCATGCCTGCAAGACTTTCACAATGAATATACTCTGCTTGCGCGGCTTGTTGCCACTCCTCACGCTCACTAACCAGCGCCTTAAAAAGCGCACCGTTTGGATCCAGAAAATTCTGGCATTTTGTCCATGCCATATCCGCAAGAATGATCGGGGCACTGCTGGATAAGGCAGCCTGCAGGCGTGTATCAACTGCCAGAGGCGCTAGATAGCCATTATTCGCCATCACTGCACGGGCAAAAACATGCCCCAGCGGGTCATAATGATGCAGATTATAATGTGTGCCTTGCTCTACTGTGCAATCTTAATATAGCCTGCTACGCGCAGCTAAACGATTATAAGGCAGCTCCAACGCCAGTGTAGCACCGGGATTACGATGCATCATCGCCGCTTGCAAATGGATTTGCGATGATGCACTATGTGCCTCCCCCATCACGAGAATGATTTTAGCCTCCGGTTTTTTATGGGCGCGGATGGTGTTCAGAATAATTTGAATATATTGCGCGCCAGCGTTGATATTGAGGGAGCCGTGATTTATTCCGTATTCTTTATGGCCATAGCCGCTAACTCTGACATCCAAAGGCCCCCAGCCCTTTTTGTTCTTTGTAATGCCCTTGGGCAGGGCGATCGAATCTGCAATGCTCTGTGCATTAAGTTTTGTGCTTGTTACAATCGCCGGGCGGTTAACCTGCTCTATCGCAGGGGGGCTACAGCCGAATACCTTTTTTAAGCGGGATGTAATTGTGTTTTCTTTTAACATGAGACAGACAATAGACGAGCCTTTGTAATATGTCAATGAATTATTTGTATCGGAATGTATTTATTTTATAGAATTTGTGTTGCGCATTCGCATGTGGATTCTGTTTTTTGTTTGCACATACAGCGGGGGTTTCGCTGTTGGGCATGAGATTTCTCAGCTTTGCTTCGAAATGACATTTTCTTTTACCGTCATTGCGAGGAAGCCGAAGGCTGACGCGGCAATCTCCTTAAAACCCAAAGCGGTTGGCGAGATTTTCGGCCTGCCCCAGATGCTTATCCAATGCTGCCATAGTTTTACCAAGATCGGGGCTATCATCCTCTTTCCAAGTCTTAAGCGTTTTCAGATAAATACCCGTAAGGCCAATCACCTTGGCCGCCCCGCGCAAGCCGTTTGTTTCAATGCCTGAAACCTCCAGCATCCAGCTCATGGAGCAACATAAATGCGGCGAGGATATCACGGCCTCTTTAGGGTCAGATTTAAAAGCATGTAAAATCGATAATAAGCCATCCCGATAATCATTGAGGATTTCAAAACGCTCCATCATCACATCAAAGAGGCGGTCACGACAGGATTCCCCTGTATCCGGTTTTGTAAAGGCTTCTAAAACGCGGCGATCAATCATGCGCCCGAATGCAAATAAAATATCGCTTTTGCATGCGAAATGATCGTGCAGCTCTGCAAGGCTTAGGCCTGTTTTATCTGCAACATCCGATAGCGTGAGATTTTCCCATCCAAGCTCACTTGCAAGATCAAGCGTTTGGGTCACAATATCGTCTTTTGTCAATTTTTTCTTCGGCATACTCTTGGCCTGTCTTTGATTTTTCTATACTCATGGTGCATCATTTATACGAATCATACAAGGAATTGATCGATGTCTGAACCTACACTTGGAATTGTTGCTGTTGGAAATGCACTTGTGGATGTTTTATCGCAGGTCAGCGATGAATTTATCAAAAACCAATCCGAACAATATGGCATGGAAAAAGGCGCGATGACACTCATTGACGACGCACGTGCTCTTGAGCTTTATGGGCAGATGGATGACGGCATGGAGACATCCGGCGGCTCTGCCGCAAATACGATGGCGGGTTTTGCCTCTTTTGGCGGGAAAGGCGGGTTTATTGGCAAAGTAGCAGATGATGCGCTTGGCAAGACTTTTCAAAATGATATTCGCTCGCTTGGTATTCAGTTTGATACGCAACCGCTTGTCATGGGTGCACCAACGGGACGATGCCTCATTCTTGTAACGCCCGATGCGGAGCGGACAATGAACACGTTCTTGGGTGCATCAGTCGAGCTTGGCGATGATGATGTCGATGCGGAGTTAATCGCGCAAGCCAAAGTGACATATCTTGAAGGCTATCTTTATGATCGCGATCAGGCAAAGCGCGCTTTTGTAAAGGCTGCGGAGGCTGCGCATAATTATGGGCATCGCGTTTCGCTGACCTTGTCCGATCCGTTTTGTGTGGATCGCCATCGTCATGACTTTTTGGGATTGGTTGAAAACCACGTTGATATTCTGTTTGCCAATGAAGAGGAAATTAAATCACTTTATATGCAGCAGGATTTTGAAGATGCAAAATCAGCAGTGCGCGAGAAATGCGAGATTGCTGTTCTAACGCGCGGAGCGCAAGGCGCGGTTGTACTTGCTGATGGGAAGGAATTTGAAATTCCTGCGGCGCCTGTCGTGCAAGTCATTGATACGACCGGCGCGGGCGATCAGTTTGCTGCTGGTTTCTTATACGGTTTTACCGAAGGGTTAAGCATTGAACAATGCGGCCAATTAGGTGCGCTTGCTGCGGGGGAAGTGATTAGCCATATCGGCCCAAGGCCTTTGGTAAGCCTCGCGGATTTACGATCAAAGGCGGCTTGATTTTATTAAATGAGTAGTGTCGTCCTTCGGTTTAAAGTTCCTGTCTATACAGCTATGAAACAATCTAAAAAACTGAGATCAATATATTGGATTGCTTCGCTTACGCTCGCAATGACGTTAATGGTTAATCTTGCAACCGCCGCTGAAAAACAATTCGGGCTGGCGATGCATGGGGCGCCGAAATATTCGGATGATCATACGCATCTGGACTATGCCAACCCTGATGCGCCAAAGGGCGGCAAGATCACTATGGCGGCGCTGGGGACATTTGATACGATCAACCCCTACTCCATTAAAGGCAAAGCGGCGCAGGGTTTGCATTTTGTCTATGACCGCCTGATGCGCCGTGTCTGGGATGAGCCATTTACCATGTATCCGCTCATAGCCGAGCGTTATGAGATGCCCGAAGATCGCTCAAGCATTACATTTCATATCAACCCTGCGGCGCGCTTTCATGACGGCAGCCCAATCACCGCCGATGATGTTTTATTCAGCTTTGAAACTTTAAAGGAATCGGGTCGCCCCAATATGCGCCGTGTTTACCGTCTTGTTGAAAAGGCGGAAAAGCAAGGCAATGCCGTACATTTTGCGTTTGGAGAAGGGTATGATCGTGAGACAGCGCTTATTCTGGCGCTAATGCCTGTTTTGTCAAAGGCTTATTGGGAGGATAAAGACTTTGATAGCACGACATTGGATGATATTGCTTTAAACGGGCCATACAAAATTAAAGAGATTGATCCCGGCAGGTCGATAACATATGCACGTGTTCAAGATTATTGGGCGAAAGATTTATTGCCGCATGTCGGGCATTATAATGCTGATGAAATCACCTATGATTATTACCGTGATGATAGTGTGGCTTTCGAGGCTTTTGCCAGCAGCAATCAGGATATCAGGCGCGAGGGCGATATTGCGAAATGGTCGCAGAATTATGATTTTCCTGCGGTAAAGGATGGGAGGGTTCTTCAAAAAGCTCTGCCCCATGGCAGGCCGGAAAAAGCACGGGGATTTATTTTTAATACCCGCCGTACGCCTTTCGATAATGTGCGGGTACGTGAGGCGCTCAGTCTCTTGCTTGATCGACAAACAATCAATCATTTGCTGTTCGGAAATCAAAAACGTTTGATTGAATCTTATTTTCCTAACTCACCGTTTGAAAGTTTAGAAGCACCCCGGACTGCACCTCAAGATGCACGAAGCGCCATGCGCGAAGCTTCCAGGCTTTTGAAAGAGTCAGGGTGGAATGTTGAAAACGGCCAACAAGTCAAAGACGGACAGCCATTATCCTTTGAAGTGCTTTTGCAGCATCCAGAAGATGAAAAACTTGCCCTTAATTTTCAGCAATCCTTAAAACGCCTTGGCATTGATATGAGTATTCGCGTAACAGATAGTGCTGATTTTTTGCGGCGTTTGCGCGCCTATGATTATGATATGGTGCTGCATCACTGGCAATCATCACTTTCGCCGGGCACCGAGCAGCGTCTCTATTGGGGATGTGAGGCCGCAAAACAGGAAGGCCGCTTTAATTATGCCGGGATTTGTACCCCTGAAATAGACGCGCTTGCAGCCTCTATCGCCGATACAAAAACTCGCGATGCGCTAGTGACAGCAATGCAAAAGCTGGATACAAAGCTTTTGGCAGGGCATTACATGATCCCTTTGTTTTACATCGGCAAAGATTTCGTTGCTCATAACACCAAAATCAAACACCCCGATAATACGCCTTTATACGGCATGGTTCTGGAGACATGGTGGATAGATGATCAGCCGCATTAAAACGCAATTGAGCATAACCTCTCACACTGCTATGATGATTCTGTGTTTAATGTTTAATTCGGATTCATCGTCATGAAGACCACTCATATTACTTTCTTTATAGGAATCTCAGCAATCTCTTTAAGTGCCGGCTGCACGAGCAACATACCAAAAGTTGACAACGCTCAGTACTGGCAGCGCGCAAACCCTGCGGATACAACCTATATCAATGGACCCAAAGCACAGCAATTGCTTAACCGTGATATTGCGCGGTGTGTCACCGAATTGCGTGAGCTAGAGCGCCTTGGGCAGATTAAAAACGCTATCCCGGTTACACCGGATGGGCGCGTTTTAAACCCGGATGAGCTTGCCATGCGCGAAGTTGACACCCCGGAGCGTGACGGTTATTTATTCGCTGAACACAAGAATTACAGCGACTTTGAAGGATGCATGGATTTCGCAGGATGGGAACGCACCAGATCACTCACTTACGATATGAGCCTGCGCGCAGAGCATAACTTCTTTGCCAATCATGTGAATTACAAAGATATGCGAGATCATCATGACAAGGGTGAAGATAAGTCGCTTGATAGCGCCGAGTATAACGATTAAGCAGCCCGATTTCTGCCTCAATACCTTTATCCTCGCGGCGAGGTAAACCGTGGCTTTGTTCGCATTTATAGCGAGGAGCCTATTGTTTGGCACAATCAACAATTATCGTCATCCCCGCGAAAGCGGCGTAATCGCAAAAAACCCTGAAACCAACCCAGTTCGTCATTGCGAGGAGGCAGAGCCGACGAAGCAATCTGGATTGCTTCACTGCGTTCGATAACAGGAGAATGTCATTGCGAGGAAGGCCAAAGGCCTGACGCGGCAATCTGGATTGCTTCAC
>CAWUJS010000098.1:0-5817 GCA_963922705.1 uncultured Alphaproteobacteria bacterium
GGGTAAAAAGCTTTCCCAAGGTAAGGGTTTTTATCCGCAAGGCATGACCCCTCAAAAATTGAAAAAATATCTTCTCGAACATCCTGAACAAGCAGCGGCAAATTTGAGTCACAATACAGTCGTTCGACAAGGCACAATGAGTGAAGGCGGCGGTTTGATTGCAGAGCCATTTTCTGTTGCGTATCGTCAGCAAATGCAAGCGGCGGCAGCAGAGCTGCTTGAGGCATCAAAGGCAACGGATCACGCAGGGTTATCAGCATATTTGAGCTATCAAGCGCAAGCTTTGGTGAATGATAGTGATCCAGAGGCGGTATATAGGGCTGATAAAGCGTGGGTTGAGCTTGAGGACTCGCCCCTTGAATTTACAATCGGGCGTGAGTGTTATGACGACAGACTCTCGGCGCAGGTTGCGAATGACAGGCAAGTTAAAAAAATGCTTGAGGAAAACGGCATTAAGGCAAAATCAAAGGACACGATAGGCGCCCGCACAGGGATTGTTAACCAAGATTCACTCAAGACGCTTGAGCGTTACAGAGCTTTTTTTGATGAAACAGCTATGCTTGTGCCTTTTTACGATGAATATGGCGCATCAAAAGATAGCGCTGATCGGAAAAAAGGCCGCATGACGATGGCCGATGTTGATCTTGTGGCTGTGTCGGGGCGCTATAGGGCGGTTCGCGCTGGTATAACATTGGCGCAGAATTTACCAAATGATGATAAGCTCGCCAAACAGCTGGACGATAATAGCCGACTTGTTTTTCATCGTTCTGTGCGTATAAACAGCGACCCTAGCCAGCAAGAAGCTTTATTGGGAGCCACGCTTCACCCAGACCAGCATGATTTATTTGATAAAGATAAAGATTTTGAATTCACAGTTGGCCACGAAATGGCCCATTCTTTTGGCCCCAAAAAGACCCGAGATGGGCGCGATAAAACAGCCGCGCTTGGTAAATGGGGCAATGTTATTGAAGAGAATAAAGCGGATATGGGATCTCTTTTTATGGCGGATTATATGAGTAAAAATGGCGGTATGGACCAGCAGGAGCTTGAGAGTTTTTATGTGACATGGGTCACGGGGGAGCTTCCAACAAAAAAACCCAGCGAAGATGAAGCGCATCGCTATCGATCAATTATGCAGCTGAATTATTTCTTAGAAAATGGTGGAATCGAGTTTGATGACGAAGGACGCGTGAAGGTTCACGTTGATAAAATGGGTGAAATCGCAAGACAAATGTTACAAGAGATTATTGATATTCAACTCGATGGCGATTCGGAGCGAGCTGAGAGATTTGCTAAAAATTATGGCGCTTGGACAGACACGCTTGATCAGGTTGCAACAAATATTAATGCTATTCCCTCAAAGCGATACCGAAGAGTGGCTATGCCATTTGCAGAGAAGATATTGAGTGAGGCGGATACAGCGCAGCTTGTGGCATAATCAATTAATCACAAAACATTGCATTGACATAATCTTTTAAATTATGTAAAACTTTCTCATTTTTCAGCTAGCCTTTTTGAAAGGCACTGCGAAATGTGAGAAGGATAATCATACTTAAATGCAAAAACTCATAAACTTACTTAAACGCTTTGTTCGCGAGGAGCAGCGGATCCATGACGCAAGTCTGGATGGTCGAGCTTATGAAACGCTCGGCGCTACGGTAGGTATTGATGATCCAGATTTTTCCGACCCTGAAATTTTAAAGCGGCGTATTGTGACAAACGCCCCAGCGCGGCGCGCACTGAAAGTTAATTTTCCCGATGTATTTAATCGTATAGGGCATCCGAAATGGTTTAAATTGGCCGCTGCGTCGATGAATGAGCAGTTAGACAATGCGGGTCTCGATGGTATTGAAGGCCGTACTATTTACATTGCATACCCGCGAAAGAACCCTCATATTTTTCCACATCATTCTGATTTTGATCCAAGAGATATGTTTCGAAGGTTGAAAAAGAAGTTTCCTAAAACCAATTGGGTTCTTGTTGATAATATTGTTGAGAATAGACATCTTGATCGATCATCAAATCAAACATCTTTACATGCTTTGACTCAAAAACAAGATTACGAAGTTCTGGGCCCTGCTAGCCAAAACCCTTTCTTAAATCAGCAAGCCCCGCCACTTTTCCTGATATTTGACAATAATGTTGAGCAAGGTACAACAATGGCGAATTTTGCGAGTTTTATCGAGCATAATGGCGGTAAGATATTGGGGATTGTTGCAACAGAAAGCCGTTTCAGGCAAAAAGATACCCGCCAGCGTTTTCGACATGTCACTTTGTCAGGCCCTTTCACGGATACAACGCGCAATATAGGACGTTTGGCCGAAATGGCAGATGCATTTTACAAATCTGTTAAAGACCGAGATTTAATGACAGGTTTTCCTGCAAAGGCTGATCATCAGGGCATGTTGGAAAATTTTGAAGATGTTTTAAATCAGGTTGGCCATAGTGTATTTGCCATGACTGATGGCGAAGCAAGGCGGCTTATTCAAACTTTACGCCATGAATTTTATGATTCGGGTATGGAAGATTATTTTGAAATGATGAAAACATTGCGTGATATTGCAGGCCAACAAGCACAAGAGCAAGACGCTGCCGCTGCTGATAATGCAAAAACGCCTGTTACCCGTATTCCATCGCAGATATCACTTCATCATGGCGGATAGAGTATTCTAAAATTCATATCCCACGCTGATTTTATAGGTAATGTCTTCCTCTTTAACGCCTTGTGCGGGGTCATTATCCCAATCAAACTCTACACTAGCCGAGCCAATCAGGGATTTGGCAACAGGAACGCGCACACCGCCCTCGGAATCGAATATAAAAGCGTCAAATTGGTCTGTTGGAAGCAACAGATCGTGCTCATAAAATAATCTGAAATGTTCGTCTAAAAAAGATTGCTCGTAATCGGTTGCTTGGGTTAGTGCAAGCGATGTGTCGGTGCTTTGGTTGGCAAAATTTTCATTAAGGTAAGCCAGGCCGGCATTTGCTTTGAGTTTGAGATCGTCTTGCTCATAGAATTGATAGCCCGTGTTTAAACCAACACGGGACCTTAGGTCGAGCTCTGCCACATCATCATTTTCGAATGTGGCATCAGCGCCGACAAACCATCTTTTTGTTTGAAATCGTTCATATTCAAGACGCAGTTCTTTATTATCATCTGTTACAACATCTTCGTCTTCTGAGCGTTCAAAATCAAAATCGGCCTGATATCTGTTTTTGCCCTCCCGCGCTTGTAAACGCACATCTAATAAGATTGCTTGTGTTTCACTATTCCCGCTTTGAAGCTCGCCACCAACTTCTACTCGTCCGCCCCAAGAAAAAGGGTGAACAACCGCAGGTGCTGACGGCTCAATATTCGAAAGCTGTTGCGCATTGGGATATTCTGGCGTATTTGCGGCGGCAACAGGAGGCACTTTATCTTCTTGGCTTTCGGGCAATACAGCTTGCGCTTTTAAGTCTGTGTTTATCTGAGCTTTTTCAGATAATATTGAAGCAGGAAGACGAATTTCAGGTCCGGCATCCATTTTAAAGAGAATATCTCCATTGTCGTAATTCAACACAACTTGCCCGCTTAAACGATCGCCGTTGTTTAAATATAAAATGGTGGATTGGCTTTTACTATTCTGGCTTGCATAGGCATCATTGGAAAATAAGCCTAAGCAAATAAATAAGCAAAATAATGAGGCGTGTTTAAACATGAATGGATTTCAAAAAAATTATTGAACAGACTTTGGCAGCAAGATCCATTTTTCCCCAGGCGCTTTCATTTCACCAGCTAATTTTTTGGCTGTGACGCCTGCGCCCCAGAAAATATCACCTCTGACTGCGCCGCGAATTGCTCCGCCTGTATCTTGTGCCACCATAAGTCGGCGGATAGGGGCAAATCCTTCGGCTGGCTTGTCGGTCTCAACCCAAATTGGGGCGCCATAGGGTAATTTCGTGTAATCAATGGCTAATGATCGACCGGGCGTAAGAACAACACCTTGTGCCCCCAAGGGGCCTTTTTCCAATTCGCGGAAGAAGATATAGGATGCGTTTGTGTTTAAGACATCTTGCATCTGATCCGGATTGGCGCGTAACCATGTTTGAATGGTTTCAAGTGTGACATCGTTTTTGCTGAGTGCGCCGCGTTTTACAAGTTCGCGTCCTATTGCGTAGTAAGGGTGACCGTTTTGTCCGGCATAACCGACGCGGATAATGGTCTCATCTTCAAGCACAACTTGCCCAGACCCCTGAATGTGAAGGAAAAATGCATCTATAGGATCATCAATCCAAACAATAGGATCAAAGCCATCTTCTGGAAGCAAACCTTGTTCGATTTGTGCGCGCGTTTCAAATGGCTTTAATTTTCCGTTAAGCACGCGTCCGGCAATCCGGCGTCCTTGCAAGTCTTCCCTGAACTCACCAAGCTGGACCATTACAAGATCATCTGGGCGATTGAGAAGAGGCGTCTGGTATGAACGTTGCTGTGTCCGTGAACCAATTAGAAGCGGCTCATAATATCCTGTAAAAAGACCTTCGCGGTTTGATCCTGCGCGGACCTGCCATGGCAAAAACCATTCTTCGAAAAAGGCTTTTGCCTCTTTTTGGCTAACAGGTTTTTCTCGGTCAACCAGAAGAACGGCCGATTGACAAGGTTCCTGCCAATTAAGGGCTGTCCCCGCCAGAGTGCGTCCTGACGACAAGCGCGGCCCAATGCCGGTGCCGCTTGGTTTTTTAAGAAGATCTTCTTCACATGAAATCTTAAAAGCATCAAGCGCAAGCGCATGATTGTCTTTATCCCAACCATCCAAGTCATCAAAGCTTGATAATTCTATATTTACAGGATCTTTTGATGTGTCTATAACGGCACATCCTGTAAGCCCGGCAAGCGTGATGAGTGTAAGAATAACGGAAAAGCGAAAGCGATTGAGGGTCACTTGCATCGAATAATCCTGACGTTAATGTTCAACGTAAAATGCTGGAAACAGCCATAGATTTACAGTGTAGTGTAAAAATAACCGAAAGGAAATGGCAAATCAGAGAGCTTTATTCTTTTGATCCGGCATCAGGTACATCAATTGAATCGTGAGATTCTTCAACATCATCATTTGTTTGATAAAGGTACCAAACGGGATCACGCGATCGGATATTTCGCCCGAAGGTCCAGCGATCTGTCATATCATATAGGCGATCTGGGTCTCCGGCGGTAACATTGCCGTCTTCATCACGCGTAACGCTAACTTCTTGCGCTGTAATTCGGCACGTTACATAAGCCATATCATCATGAAGTTGAGCGTCGGTGACCTCTACTTTGCGAATGGCTTGTATTTCTGTTTCTTGTGTTAATTTATTGCGCTCGCGGTCTGAGATCGCTTTTTCAAACGCGTCATACACATCATTATTTAATAATGGCTTGAGCGTATCACGGTCACCTTTTGCAAAGGCTTCAACAATAATAACAAAGGCCTCTTGTGCGCCACGCGTAAATGCAGCAACGCTAAAATTGCGATCAGCTTGGGAGATTGCAGACAAGCCTGTTTCAACGTCGTCGTTAGAGATTTGTATATCCTTGCTTGCTGTTGTTTCGGAAAAGCCAGCCTCGTCAATACGTGTGTCATCTTTTTGATTTACTCCTAATCCATCGGGATGCTCATCTTTATTATGGGTCAATGGATTGGGATGTTGGGGTTCATCGCCATGGCGTGTTCCCATCGTGTTGCGTAACCACACTAACAATCCTAGAATAATTACAACATATAAAATTAGATCGCCTTGCAAGTGAGCTCCAATCCCGTGCGTTTGTGAGATAAAATTACAGTATTATCTAAAAACATC
>CAWUJS010000099.1:0-5763 GCA_963922705.1 uncultured Alphaproteobacteria bacterium
TACCGATATTCGCATGCGGCTTATTCCTCTCAAACTTTTCCTTAGACATCTTTTTATCTCCTTCTTTTTTTAATTCCGTTGTTCAATTTGTTCTTTTATATATTCTGCTTTTTCATTTAAGCGTTGTAATTCAGTTTCCATCCAATCGATACGACCTGATTGAATATTACCAATATCTTGCTGCATCTCCAGCACGCCAAGTGTTGCCTTTATACCAGCATTAATGGCTCTCAATTCTTCACGCACATTGCTCGAACTCTCACGCACTTCCCGTTTAAATTCACGAAGCTCTTTACGATCCTCGGAGCGCTCATGCTTCATCTCAGATCTTAAATCACGTATCGCTTCAACAATAGCGGTTTGCGCATTTTTCTCCATCTATGCTCCCAAACTCTCCTTAACCTCTTCAGCAATTGCGTTGGGCACAGCCTCATAGCGATCAAACACCATTGAGAATTGTGCACGGCCTGATGACATAGAGCGCAATGGATTGATGTAACCAAACATATTCGCAAGCGGAACAAGCGCTGTAATCACCTTGGCGTTTCCACGGTCTTCCATAGAATTCACCTGACCGCGGCGGCTATTCAAATCACCGATGATGTCACCCATATATTCTTCAGGTGTGACAACCTCGACCTTCATCATTGGCTCAAGAAGCTGAGGACCCGCTTGCTGCATACCTTCTTTGAAAGCTGCCTTTGCGGCAATTTCGAACGCCATTACAGAGGAGTCAACATCGTGATAGGACCCGTCAACCAATGTTACTTTGAAATCAAGAACCGGGAAGCCTGCAATAATGCCTGTTTCTTTTGCAATTGTCAGACCCTTCTCTACACCCGGAATATATTCTTTTGGAACAGAACCGCCAACGATTGTATCCTCAAAGACAAATCCAGAACCGCCTTCGCCCGGCTCAAATTGAAGATCGATTTTCGCGAACTGACCGGAACCACCAGATTGCTTTTTGTGTGTGTAGGATATTTCGCATGGCTTTGTGATACTCTCACGGTAAGCAACTTGCGGCGCGCCGATATTCGCTTCAACCTTGAATTCGCGCTTCATGCGATCAACAAGGATATCAAGGTGCAATTCACCCATACCCTTCATGATTGTCTGACCGGATTCATGATCCACATGCACACGGAAAGACGGATCTTCTGCTGCAAGGCGCTGCAAGGCCGTCGACATTTTCTCCTGGTCAGCCTTTGTTTTAGGCTCAATCGCAATCTCAATAACTGGCTCAGGGAACTCCATACGTTCAAGAATAACCGGCTTGTCTTGTGCAGATAGCGTATCGCCAGTTGTTGTTTCTTTCAAACCAACAAACGCAACAATATCACCGGCATGCGCGATACTCAGCTCTTCACGGTTATTGGAGTGCATCAAAAGCATACGCCCGACACGCTCACGCTTGTCCTTCACTGTATTTTGCACATAAGATCCGGATTGGATTGTACCGGAGTAGATTCTTGCGAAAGTCAGGGAACCAACAAACGGGTCGTTCATAATTTTGAAGGCAAGTGCCGAGAAAGGCTCGCTATCTTCTGGCTTACGCTCTGCTTCTGTTTCGCCATCCATTTCAACACCGGCAGTTGCGCCGATATCAAGTGGTGATGGAAGATATTCAACAACACTATCAAGCATTGGCTGAACGCCTTTATTTTTGAAAGCAGTTCCGCACATCACAGGAACGAAATCACCCGCGATAGTTCCTTTACGAATACAAGCGCGTAGCGTCTTTTCGTCAGGCTCATTCCCCTCAAGATACTGCTCCATGGCGTCATCATCTTGCTCAACGGCCATCTCAATAAGCTTTTCGCGATATTCAGCCGCTTTATCGGCCAGATCAGCCGGAATATCAACCTCCTGATATGTCGCACCAAGCTGCTCACCATCCCAGATCACAGCCTTGTTGAGAACCAGGTCAATATGACCCTGATATTGATCCTCCGCACCGATAGGGAGTTGAATTACAGCAGGAACAGCACCAAGGCGATCCACAATCATATCAACTGTGTTGTAAAAATCCGCGCCAATCTTATCCATTTTGTTCACGAAACACATGCGCGGCACTTTGTATTTGTCAGCTTGACGCCACACTGTTTCAGTTTGCGGCTCAACACCCGCATTGGCATCGAAAACAGCAATCGCACCATCCAGCACACGCAATGAACGCTCAACCTCAATTGTGAAATCAACGTGCCCGGGTGTGTCGATAATATTCAAACGGAAACGCTGATCTTCATATTGACTCCCTTTACGCGCATCCCAAAATGTCGTCGTCGCAGCAGAGGTGATCGTAATGCCGCGCTCCTGCTCTTGCTCCATCCAGTCCATGGTCGCAGCGCCGTCATGCACTTCACCGATTTTGTGAGACTTGCCGGAGTAAAATAAAATACGCTCTGTCGTTGTGGTCTTACCCGCATCAATATGCGCCATAATCCCAAAGTTCCGGTAATTTTCAATTGCGTGCTCGCGTGCCATGTCTTATTCCTTATCCTCGCCGTTAACCTTTTTTCTCAATTCTTCTAACTTAATCATCAAAACGATCCATACGCGTTGCAGCCAAATGCCTGTGCTCTTCTTGCGCCTGAATCAGGTGAAAAATTCCGCCAAACTGACCTTGCAGCCCCCTGATCTCGCGGCGAATATCGCCCAGCTCATCGTCAATGCGCTTAATATTCCCATTGACCCGCTCAAAGCCGACATTCATGTCATTGCGAAAATCCGACAAGGACTCAATAATCGTTTTCTGGAACTCCTCGTTATTCATCTTGCCTTACCATCTAAAGTGTGCGAATGCTTTGTTTGCTTCCGCCATTTTGTGCGTATCGTCGCGCTTCTTAATAGAAGAACCGCGATCATTCGCGGCATCCAGAATCTCATTCGCAATACGGTCAACCATTGTGTTCTCACTGCGCTTACGCGCCGCATCGATAATCCAGCGCATTGCAAGCGCAACAGCGCGGTCCGGTTTAACCTCTACCGGCACCTGATAAGTTGCACCACCAACACGGCGGGAGCGAACCTCAAGCTTGGGCTTTACTTTTTTGAGCGCCTTATGAAAGGTGCCAAGCCCCTTGCTTTTGTAAGTAATGACCTGCGCACCTTCGCCGTCTTCATCTTCGGTTGTGTCGGTCTGGTTATCATTGCCCGCCTTCGACTCTAAAATATCGATAGCCTTATAAACAATGCTCTCAGCCGTAGATTTCTTACCGTCAATCATCAAATTATTAATGAATTTTGACAGAACCAAATCACCGAATTTCGGATCAGGGAGAATTTCTCTTTTTTCTGCTCTATGGCGACGTGACATATTAAATACCTCTTACTTTGGACGCTTCGCGCCGTAGCGGGAACGGGATTGTTTACGATCTTTAACACCTTGCGTATCGAGTGCACCACGGATAATCGTGTAACGCACACCGGGCAAGTCCTTAACACGACCACCGCGGACAAGAACAACGGAGTGCTCCTGAAGGTTGTGCCCTTCACCCGGGATGTAGCAAATAACCTCAAGCCCGGTTGTCAAGCGCACTTTTGCAACCTTACGCAAAGCGGAGTTCGGCTTTTTCGGTGTTGTTGTATAGACACGCGTACAAACACCGCGACGCTGCGGGTTGCTTTTTAATGCTCTGTTTTTCTTCGCCTTGACCACTTTCTGACGCGGCTTACGAATGAGTTGCTGAATGGTTGGCATTCCAATTCCTTTTATTCACAATCAATTTTACGGATGGCTGCATATAGCGTTAGATTAACGCATAAGTCAAAGACTTTTTTATGCAGAGCATCCTCTTTATCAGGATGATGCGCGCCATAAAAAGCTCTTTAAAGCGCCCAATTTCTGAATCTTGGCGCAAATTATATGATCCATTGTAAAAGGTCAAGAAAAAAGCTGCGATAAAATGCAGCTTTTTAATTCATTCTTTATATGAGAGGGTTTTAGCGAGACACACAGCGCCATTCGCCGCAAACTGTTCGGTTATCCGAAGAGTCCGGGCAATTTGTAATTTCAACACAATTTTTCTCTTTAAACGGTGATCCTGATTTTGCCGTACAACTTTCATCATATTCTGATTTTTTGAAATAGCGGCGCTGACACCCAGCTGGAATGAGCTCATCAAGCTTTTCATGAAGATCCTGAACATGCATATCCTGATCAAGAAGCGCTTTTATTTCTTCGGTTTTATCTGTCATTTTCTATATCCTTTTACTAAACAGTATTAATCATACTTTATAGATCCTGAGCCTAATTCCTAACCTTTGGAAAAGCAATAACATTATCCGCATAAAACGGCTCTACGTAGCTTTCTGCTGCAATCACAGTGCTCATATCAATATTTTCATCCGCATAAATCGGCATATTCCATGGCTTTTCATGTGCAGCTTCCATGCCGTCAATAACTGTTTGTGCAATAAGGCTTTGTGCGTTGGCTTGAGTGATAAGAATTTTACAAAGTTCAGCTGCTTTTGAATCGCTGTTTTGTAAAATAATTCTTGCTATATCCAATAACTCAGACAGACTTTCAAAATCTTCCGGAATATATAGCAATGTCTCAAATATAATATCAGCATCGAGCTGCTCATTCTGCGCATTGCGAAGCCACATCATACCGTAATCATTGATAATACGTTCACATTCAGATTTTAGCATTCTAAAACTTGCTGCTGTTTCCTTGTGCACATTCGCAATTGTTAGTGTACTTAATGCAATTGACAGGAGAGCTGAGTCTGGCTCTGCATCGCTTAGCGCGTCATGAAGGCTGAATACCATATCATCTGTTAAAGTATCCTTGCCGTTTACAATATCAGCAACAACCAGCGGGACCTGAAGATGATTTACAATTTTTGCAATGTCTTTTTTAAGCATGCTATTACTCAACATGATCTGAACCTTTCTGTTTTTGTGTGTCTTACCCTCTTTCTTAAACAGTAAAAGTAAATATTTTGTTAACGCGCGTTTAAAATGCATAAGCGTGATAATTTTATTTAATCGTCTTGAACACTTTAAAGCCTTTTTCCTGGCAGAGTAATTTATGTGATGAGAAGCAGTCATGTAAAACTGCTTCATAAGGTAAATGATGATTGGCGACCATATAGAGTGCTCCACCACGTTTTAAACATGATGATGCTGTTTTTATAAAGGCAACCCCAATAGCGCTATCGGCCTTTTTGCCCTCATGAAAAGGTGGGTTCATGATGATGGTATCAAGATTTGCAGGCAGATCGGAAGATTGCGTTAAATCTGCCCATATATAATCTATCTCCAGATTGCTAATGCGCGATAAGTTTCTTTTTGCACATTCCAGCGCACGCGCATCCGCATCCATAGCATAGAGTTTTTGAATCCTGGTATTTTGTTGCAAAGTTTTTTGCGATAGATATCCATATCCACACCCGAAATCTGCGATATTGCCTATAAGATCGGATGGAATATATTGTTGCAACAGTTCAGAGCCTGTATCGATTTTATCCCAGCCATAAAGCCCTGCCTGAGTTACAAGGCCTGTCTTATGATGCTCTTGTAAGCCACCATCTTGCAGGGCATTCTCTAAATCTTTCTCATGAATATCTATATTTTCAAATGCCACAAAACGACATTTATGTTTTGAGATTTGATGCGAACTTTCTACGTTAAATTGCTGTATTATTTTTACCAGTCGATTGCCGCCTGCTTTATTCTCTGCGGCTATAAAAATAGAGCCACCCGGTTTTACAAACTTTAGAGTTCGGGCAATTAGATAACGGCCTTCTATAATA
>CAWUJS010000100.1:0-5755 GCA_963922705.1 uncultured Alphaproteobacteria bacterium
ATTTGTTTTTCCTTTTTGTTGTTCGGCTGTTCATTCAGACCGTGAGAAAATTGTATCATAGACACGGCTTATCTTGTCCCCAACACGGTCGGCGCTAGCGCCGAGTGGTGCGGGCAGGAACAGGACATAGATAAAGTGTGTATGATCTTCTTACGGTTCAGATTGAATTGAACAGGGCGTTTCAAAGAGGAACGACTGAGTGCTACAAACGCAAAAGCGACCTCTGATCGGGCCGCTACTTTAGGTGAACGAATTTTTAATCTTCACTTTCGGGGAAAAGATCGTCTTCGCCGATCTCATGCATTTGCTTGATTTTTTCCATTTCGGCTTCGAAGATATCGGCGCTTTCGCTTAAACCTTGTTCACGCAGTTCAACAACCAGATACATCGTCATTCGTATGATGGATACGAGTTGTTCGCGGTCATGTTTTCCGTTTTTTTGCATAGGGATTTATGTTCTCTAATTCAATAGATTGATGATACTAGCGCTGAAGGATGGAGGTTTTTGTTTTGATCCCCTTGCGGGTCTTCTCCAGGGCTTGCTCGGAGACGGTGAGCTTTAAGCCCATGATCCGCTGACCTTTATGCTGGGTTGGGATGCCAAGCGGCTCCGGGTTCCAACCCAGCCGGAAAAATCGCGGTATCCAGATTGGTTCTGCTACGGCAGATAGGGTATCAATGCCGTGATCGAGGCAGTATTCGAGTAAGCCGCACATGATCATGCGCGATATTTTGTTATCGCGAGGGCTTTTGCCTTCGCTGCCACTGACATAGAAACGTGTCCACTCGAACACGTCTGTTCCGATAGGCAAGGGCCTTG
The DNA here is from genome assembly GCA_963922705.1 of uncultured Alphaproteobacteria bacterium. Classification (GTDB taxonomy): domain Bacteria; phylum Pseudomonadota; class Alphaproteobacteria; order Micavibrionales; family Micavibrionaceae; genus TMED27. The sequence goes on from CAWUJS010000100.1 coordinate 821, forward strand.
CAGAAGCCAAGTGCGGGAACACTTCAGAGAGCAAATGCGGTTGGGTTGTTGGCAAAAGGCGTGATCCGCCTACAACGCGATCTTCCTCGTTAAGAAAGACAAGGTGGATTGCGTCGTCGGTATCAAACTGGTCTATTTCCCGGCCGTCTGGTTGGCGCAAATCTTCCCAGCCTAAACCGTCAACAAAGACTTTGTGACGAACTCGAAAGCTATCATTTAGTTGCGCTGCATATGCATTTCGGTTATGGTTAGTTATGACGTGAAGCATTCTTGCCCTCTGCGTAGTCGCACTTGAGCAAGGATGATTTCATGAATCGGATCGTCTCTGTATCCCACGATTTACGGATTGACGACTTACGGGGATATTTGTCCGGCTTTAATGGCTTCTACAACGGCTTGGGTTCGGTTGACGGCACCAAGTTTGCCGATTGCATTTTTGACATGATCAGAGGCGGTTCGATGAGATATACCGCAGATAATTCCGATCTCCGGATCGGTTTTTCCGTTGGCGACCCATGATAGAATCTCACGTTCACGCGGTGTTAGCTGGCTCTCATCATGTTGGGTTTGTTTTTCAGTTTCTTCGTCGATGCGAATGATGGTTTCATGCGCGTACATGGCGACCATATAGATTGCATCGTGTGAGTATGGCGGCAATTCTAAGTGTTGTCCGGATAGAGAAAGACAATTTTGCAGATCGGTTGTGCCTTCCAAGGGGATAATATAGCCATCATGCAAGCCAAACTCAGTTGCATCATTCATGACTTGACGTTGCCGGTCGGTCAGCTCCCGGCTATAGACTATATCACTCCATAAGTGAGGCTGCATATCGCTTTCGAGGTGCCGCACAACGGGGTCGTGGTCATAATAGCTTTTGGAGATATAGAGCCGATACCATTCGAGGGGCCAGTTCTGCATCACAATGTGCGGTTCGAGCCGAAAGCCTACGGGTGGCATACCCGATAGAATGAAGGAATCAAAGCCAAAGTTGCCAATGTATTTGAGAAAAATGCTATAGACATCTGTCTGTTCCTTGCAAGCTTTGAAGCCCTGCACGGTATCGAAAGCGTCTGTTTCTACTTGTGATTGTGTCATGCCGGTGTAACGTTGTTTTCAATCAACACAGGTTCAGGATTGGGATAAAATCTAATGAGCGGGCGAATTGGTGGACGCGAACTTACAAAACTATATCAAGAAATCGGTAGGCGTGTTCAGTTGCAGCGTTATTTCTTACAATTGAGTCAACGCGATATTGCAGATCGTATTTCTGTGACTGTTGAAACACTGGTGAAGATAGAAGCTGGCCGAATTCGCGCGCCATCATATTTTCTGAGGCGCTATGCGAAGCTATGCCGTGTTCCTGTTATATGCTTTTTTAAGAGATCGATGCCGAATGGTGGGCCGGGCCTTGGGTCTGACGATAAAGCACCGGCGAGCAATGTTGTGCCATTTAAGAAACGCAGTAGACTAGGCCAAGCTACAACTATCAAGCGGGCTGCTTGATCGTCTGTATTACGCATAAATTATTGGCTGATAAAATTTCGCAGCTCTTCTGAGAGTGGATAATCTACAACAGGCTTTTGCGACTTAGCCTTCGCATTTTGCGCGTCTGTATTGATCTTAGGTTTGCGTATTGGCTGGGTTCTGCCGCCATGTTTAAGCGCTGTATTGGCAAGGGCGTAGTGCAACTTGAGCGCTTGGCGCTTGGTCAAAGGGCCGACTTGATTTATTTCATGGTCGTCAACGATTAAGACAAAATATTGGGACTTTCTTCTTTCGATAGAAAGCTCCACGTAGGGTTTAGATGTCATCTATTTTTGTGTCCCGCGATAGCTGCTTTAGTGCATTTAGATGTAGTGGTGTTCAGGCTAATAAATTACTGACAAACTGGCAGCTTATGTAAGTAGTCTTTTTAGAAAACCACAGCTATGTCGCTTACCCCTTAAAAGGTCGCACCGGTGAGGGTGGGATACGCCTTCGTATGGTGGAAAGTATTACGAAGGATCTGTCTATGGCCCTTTGGGTTCAAGACCGGCATCGGCGCGCATGTAGAGTGCGATATCGCCAAACTGATCGCCAGATTGTTCCCTTGGCAATTTAGGTCTTATATCACTGTCATAGCTATAATCGAATAGCTTTTCTGGGTGATGATGCGAAAGCCATTCCACGACAGCGAGAACGGAATGCACCATATCGTAATCCGGATGTTGGCGAGTTGCATCCATATATGGCCCCAAGACACGCTCGAAGACCTGATAAACATTCAGAATATCTAAATGTTGATAACCTTCTTCCCTCATGACGTGAGGTATGAATGTTTTAAGCTCGATTCTTTCTCCGCTCAGGACTTCAGGTTGTTCGGGTAATAAATTAGATTTTGTTTTTGCCATATTAGATTTCCTTATTATTTTTTTAAAAATCATAAACAGCAAAATAAAGTCAACTTTTTTATTGACAATTGCATAATTAAATAGAATCAATGTCCGCAAATATTGATTTTATATTATGACTAAAATAGCTTTACGACATTCTGTGCCACAACAAGAGGGCACGCAATTAATTGCACCATCTGGCGGGGCTGTTTCTCAACAGGAAGAGCTGAAACAGATTATGGGGACGTTACATCGTTCTGATCGCGTCCAGACGCTTGCTTATGCGTTTGAAGTGGCGCTTGAGGCAGGCATACAAGACAAAGGGCCATTTAACGTGCCTGCGGCGGTTGCACGTCTATCGGGCGGATATATCAAACTCAAAGGAAATGCCGGTCAAATCGATGCGCAATTGAAACTAATTCAAGGTACAATTGCTTTGTTGCAGAAGGTTTGCAGCACGCCCGAACTTGCTCAAGCATTGAGTCCTGCGGAACGCGTAGAAACGCTTGTCTACGCGTTCGGTCACGCGCTGCTAGCCGGTACGCAGGCCAACGGCTTTTATGCGGACAAAGCGGTTCAATCTTTACGGAGCGGTTCGTTGGATCTGGATGGCAGCCCGGAACAGATAAAGGGCAAACTATCTCTTATTCAAGCTGCCGCCACGCTCATAGAACGGGCATGTCAATATGAAGTGCCGTTTCACAGGCCGCCGGAAGCCATGAATTATTTATTGCCTCAAAAGTGGCGGGACGAGGATAAGGCAGAAAGACAGAGGCTGTGGGAAGAGGATGTGAGACAAGCCGTTGCGAGGATTGAGGCGCCTGAACCGAGAGGGAATGGCTGAAACTGTGATGATTAAATTTTTTACAAGGAACAACCCTAAGAGAAAGAAATACCATTTCAAAACTACAAATTGACATGTCAGCAATAGGAATCTTAGCCAGTGTTTGGAAGGGCGCAATTGTGCCCTTGGAAGTCATGAGCGATAAGCCAGGCCTGTTTTATCTTGGCTCGAATACACCATCCGATCCACGTCTTAGAGAAAGTGAAACTACCTGGTTCAAACGCCGTGATGCAGAAAAAGCCTTGAAAACCAATGACTGGACACAGTTTTTGCCATTGGAAGCTATACCGCTTACAAACGGCAACTGGACGATTGGAGCCATTCACATAGATGATGCCAGCAAAGTTATAGATTTAGTGATTGCATGCGATCAGGAATGGCCAAGCGAAGCAGAAGCACAAGATGCTCTCAATCAAAATCAATGGGTAAGATCGAACCCTCGCGGCCTTCCTGAAACGGATTTGCCTGCTCAACACCATCAATTGCTGGAAAGGCATTGCGGGCTGTAGTGCGTTATTATCTGCTTTTTGATGAATAATAGCCTCTTGTGAAGCGGGTATATTCTTTGGCTGTTTTAGATTCAATCATCGCTTTGGACAGATCGCGGCCATCTGGTAAAAAACAGCGTCCGACTGTACGACCATAACGATCGACATCTAAGATGTTGCAGTGAATTTGAGCGCCATGGGCAAGATTCTTAAGCGCTCGTGTGGCTTCGTGGAATCCGGCTTCGTTGCGCTCGGGAGCGTCCACGCCCCAAAGCCTGATTTGTGGTTTATGTCCGGATATATAAAGACTGTCGCCGTCTACGATGCGAACAACTCTGCCCTTGACTGTCTTGATGCCGAAATCGTTGGCTGGCACACGATCAAGGAATGCGATAATGGCCATTAAAATTATGGCGACAAAGCATATGATCAGTAGGAAGAACATATCCATGTCAGGTGAAGTTGGCTTGGTCGTATAATAAATCATCAACTTGGCAGTCCAGAACAAGGCATATTACGGCGGCTGTTGAAAGCGCGACTCTGTTTTCCGCCTTTTCGTATTTCTGGATTTGTTGAAATGACACCCCGATTTCATTGGCCAGGTGTATTTGGCTCACCCCCAGCTCTTTTCGGCGTTTTCTTATATTTTTCCCAATAATGATATCTAAGGGGGCAGCAAACATACCAATAGTATTGCATATAAAATCATAATAGTCCAATAGCGGGACACTTAAGAAGCTTGCTGGATGATAAGCTTGTGTGATGACAGGCCTTAATGTTTCCGGCGTAAAAATCAAAGAGTTTCGTATAAACAGAAAGATGACACAGCTTGAATTGGCTGTGGCCTTACAAGTTGATCACGGTGTGAAAATTTCACGCTCTCATTTATCTGAGATTGAAAATGGTAAGCGGCGTGTTCTGGACCTTCATTTGAAGGCACTTTCAGAAATTTTAGAGCGGCCTATACAGGATTTCATTGAATAGGGGTAGCGCCTGTGCGCCTAATTGGTTTGCGTGGTGCTGGCTTTTTCTCCCATGACTGCTTGGCATAGTCGGGCAAATCCTCCCATGCCTTGCGCGCGGTGCCGTTTTCATAGGTTGGGAATGTTACAAGCTCGGCCTCGTAGGCGTGTTGTCCGGGTGTTTTGGTCATTTCTGCCCCTCCTGGTTGCGGGCGCCGCCCCCGCCCCCCCCTTTTCCTACGTCAGTTTTTCAGAAAAACCCCCCGCCG
>CAWUJS010000101.1:0-5715 GCA_963922705.1 uncultured Alphaproteobacteria bacterium
GGAGAATGCCAAGCCAAGCGATAGAAAAGCCACAATCCATGCACGCTTGCGCGAGGCTTCGAGATTAGCATACACACCATGCTCCCAAGTTGCGCCGTTCTCAAATTAATCTGCAGTAGGCTTTAATCCTCTATTGTTTTGTGCTTGTGCTGTCATTTTTTCGGCTCTCTATTTTTAGATACGGCTGCTTTTATTTTTTCTGCGCCCTTGCTTGCTACGTTTTTAATGCCGCGTCCTGTAGCATCCACGGCTCTATCTGCTTGATATCGTCCGTATGCACCTGTGGTTTTGGATACGCCACCTATCTTGGTAGCAGCATATTTTCCTAGCCCCATAGTTTGCAGACTTAGGCCGCCAGCAATACCTGATGCCAGATTCATAACCTGCATGAGAAGACCGACTGAAATCACGCAAACCAGAAGGAATGGCGCAGCATACGTCATGATTTCACTGGTAGCCGTGACACTGGCTTCCATTTTGACCAATGACTTGTTTACCAACACTAAAAGAAGGGAAAGCAGTCCATATACAAATATTGGAATGATAGCATAATTTAGAGTTGTCCGAAGCCAGCCTTCAAAAAGGGTTTTTGTTTGAGCGAATATCAGCATCAAAATAAAGAAGGGGGCAACCGCTAACATAAGGGCTACAGCGATTTTGGATAGTGCAATTAGGATAAGGGCGTAGCCAGTTAAAGCAAGCCCCGCCAGAAAAACTGCCCATCCATATGCGATAATTGCAACATTCCAGCCTGCGCCTTCATTTATTTTTTTAGATACTTGAATTGCTCGATCATAAAAATCTCCTAAAGCTGTATTGGCACTGTCTGCGTCAGGAGCGCCAATAGTGGCAGACTTTAGAAGTTCTCCAGCCAATTCTGAGGGTGTATTCGTCACTACATCCATGACAAAAATCTGAAAATCAGTCCAACTGGTTATGAGAACCAGAATAACAAGCATTTTTGCTATGTGTATGATGCCGTCATGCGCTGAAAAACGACCATTGATAATGACTTTATAGCCATAAAAGGCAATAAAGACGATGAACATGGATTTCCAAAGAGTTTCCATCGGCCCAGATAAATTGCCGAAAGAGCCTTGCACGAAACTCAGGATTATCGTGTCCAGATTGTCTAAAAAGTTATCAACGGTGTTAGCGGACGCCATCTAAAATTACCTTACTTTAATAAATCTAAGCCCTTTAGATTGTTTTCCATGCTGCCCGGATTGGTTTTGTGTTTTTTAAGACTATCGTTCCATTCTTCTCTTTTTTGGACTTTGACATTAAATTCCCGCCAAATAATCGGAACATCCAGATCGGCAACGCGCACATCTTGAGAGAAACCGACATAATTCATTTCTTCCGCGAGTTTTGAGGCAACGCTCTGGCATCTCTCAATATCTGAGGAAAGCGCCGCTTTAGGGTCTGCCCAGTTTTGCGCACAATCTTCAATTTTTGAATCTGTGTTTTCAAAAATCCACTGAACGACTTCCTGTGTAGGCTTGTCCAAAAGAGGGTTCTTACGCTCTTCTTGGCAAGCCGTTAGAATTGTTGTTGCACAAAATGCGAGCAGTATAGTTTTGTTATGCATCATGACTAAGCGGCCTTTTTGTTGGATGTGCTTTCCAAGCTGCCAATATTGATTGGAAGCGGATTACATGGGTTTTGAGACAAAGATGCTGTTTTGCCGTTACATGGCGATTTTAGGTCTTTGTGACCAAATGTTGAACATCCGGCCAATGCCAGTAATGGTAAAATTAGTAAAAGTTTTTTCATATCTGTTTCTCCTTTTAATCGAATGATTGTGCGGCGATAGCCGGATCATAATTGTGTGCTTTATCAGCACGCTGTATGACCGTCAGATTAGAGCCTTGATGCGCGGAATTAAGCTGCATTTGTAAGGATTGGATTCGCATTAGCTCATTCAATAAAATTCCATTTTCTGCGGTGATGCGCGCCAGCAGATCAACGGATTCTTTTAAGTCTGTTGTGGTGTTGAGCTTTTGGAGCATGGATTCATAATCTTCCAAACGCTCAGTTGCATTATTATATGCGCTTTCCGATGCAGCCATGGCCGCATAGGTCGTATTAGAATAGCGATCATGAGCGCCTGCCAATGAACTGGTCGGGGCGCTTGGTATGAGCGTAGCGCCTGTGGCTGGCTGATACGTGGTCAAAATATCATTGTATATCCCTTGCGTTTGTAAGCCGGCGCTGCCAAGGCCGGAGGCGTTATTCAGGCCGATTAAATTCTGTAAATGTGGGGGAAGGGAGCGGCGTAAATCTTGTTCTGCACTGGAGTTTTTGAGATCACCAAGATTACGTCCGCCTGTGATGGCGTTATAGTTTGCAAGAGCCTGGTCAAGTTGCTGGATTTGCATTTGATAGTCTTGAGCCATTTGCTCAAGCTGTGCAATCGCCTGTGCTACGCTCGTTGCATCAAACACAGGGATGCCGTTTGCCTTGGATGGGGAGGGGAGAAGGCAAACGGCCAGTCCTGCGCACGCAGTCCATAAGCACAATCGTGATTTTAGTGATTTTATCATGCGGCGATCCTTTCTATAAAATGTGAAATCCATTCTTCCGGCGTTAAAAATTCTTCTCGCACTTCATCAAGAATACGAATATTTTCTGTGCGTCCTGAAAGGATGGAGATAAAATCGTTCATGCCGGATAGATCCAATTTTGCGATCACGGAGTCTTTACCCTGCTTTATAAGAAAACAGCGGCTTTGTGCCGTAAGATTGCGAATTGTGTATAGCTCTTGTTCTGTCAGGCGGAAATGTCCGCAATATTCTTCTTCCCTTGCTTTGGGATTAGGCAAGAAAATTTGTGTCGGACTTTGTTCCAAGATGGCCTCGCCAATGACGCTGTTTGTAGCATCACCAGTGCTTTGTGTCGCAAAACCAACCAAACCGCCTTGTTTTCTGACGGTTTTAAGCCAGTCCTTAATAGTATAAGCAAACACCGGATCATCAAGCAGTTTCCAGCCCTCATCAAGCATAATGAGTGTTTTGTTCTTATGCGCCAGAGCATTTTTGATGCGATGGAAAATGTAGAACAGCCAAGGCGTACGGCTGACCGGATCATCCAGAATGGAGGTCATATCAAAACCAATAGTCTGTTCGGATAGAGACAGCGTATCTTGTGGATTATCAAACAGCCACGCCCGCTCGCCCCCTGAGTGCCACATGGATAAACGCTCTTGCAAGGTTTCATCTATATCATGCTCAAACCCGCCAAAGAGCTTGCAAAGAACTGAGAGGCGGCGGTGTTCAAACGGCGCTTCAAAATTCGCATTCACCACGTCAGCAATCATTTCACGCTCGATGGCCGTAAAATCTTTGCGTGTTTCGGTGCGGAGCAAGATTTGCAGCCAGTCCCGCAAAAACGCCCGGTTTTCCGGTGTATCATCAATCTGTAGGGGATTAAGGCCGGAAGGAAGCCCCGCACTTATGACATTATATTCACCGCCAATAGCGCGTAGGTAAACTTCTGCGCCTCTGTCTTTATCAAAGAAGAAGCTTTTGGGTTTGAATTTTTGCGCTTGTGCGTGGAGGAATGAAAGCAGCACCGTTTTACCGTATCCGGTCGGGCCGAAGACGGTGAAATTACCAACATCACGCTTTGGTTCATGGAAGTTAAACCAGTAAGGCGTACCGGATGTTGTCTCCAGACACGTTACGGCCTCACCCCAATGATTGCCGCTTCTTTGTCCTGCCGGAAAATTATGAAATCCTGTAAATCCAGCAAAATTATGATTTGAGATCATGGAGCTGCGGGCAATGTAGGATAGATTGCCTGGCAGTTGCGCCCAAAAAACAGGCTCCATATTTACATCTTCTCTTACTGCATGAACGCCAAGAGGCTTGAATATATTAATAGCTGTGTTTACGGCCTTGTCCAATTCCGGCGCGCTTTTGCCAATCGCGCATAGGCTCAAATGATGGTCGCCAAATGTTGTAAGGCCGGAGGCGACTTCATCAATCGCTTGATCGAGCTGGCCTTCTAAAGAGACTGCGCCTTGTTCACCGGCAACCATTTTTCTCTGGCAGTCGCGAATACGGTTTAAAGATGTTTGCATGTCAACGCAGGCATAGCTTTGCGTTAGAATAAATTCGTGTGGGAGGCGCAAGAGGCCATCGAGCATACTGGTCGCTGTATGCGTGCCGTATTTTTTAACGGAAAGCATTGCGCCGAGTTTAATATCACCATTGGCCGCGCCGCGTACTTCAAAGGTTTCTTTGCCGAATGAGAGACGTTTCTTTGACAAATACGCATCAATACCGCCATCCGGCAGCGCAACGGGCGCATCCTCAAGGTTGAGAAGCAGTCCTAAAAACGATAGGGAAGGGCAGAGTGTTCCGTTTTCTGTTTCTTGAAGCGTAAGAAGTTTTGGTGAATATAAAGCCAACCCTTCAATCAAACCCTTGGTTTCAGATGTTAGGGCTTTTAGATCACCCCGTAGAGTTTGCTCGTAGAGGTTCTTGTCGATTTTGTTTGATAATACGCGGCCTATCTTATCAGCCAGACCTAAAATGCCCGGAGTAGGGCGGCGCAGCACGCTAAGATAATGTTCGTTTTTGAACATACGTTTTTGTGCCAGTTTTGCACCGTAGACCTGATCGAGCTGGCGACAAAAATCATTTTCAAAGAAACTATCCAGGGTTTCATGCACTTCGCGCCGGATGATGTGATGATACAGTACGAAGCGGCTGTCCGAGAGATTATGAATGAGATTGCAACGGACATTCTTATAGTGATTTAAGTCTTCTGTTTCTGCGGTTTCAAAAGCTAATCCGTCCAGCTTTATGACTTGGAGCAAATATCCGTCTTTTGTGCGTAACGTGCTTTCATCAACAAAGCGCGTATAGGGTACGAAGCTTGAGATTGGCTTTTCTGTTTTGGCGTATTGTGCGTATTTCATGGCTTCCCCCTTCCACAGCTACGGGCTATAGCTGTTTGACTTCCAGAATCTCTGGTTTGTCGTGAAGCCGATTTTCTCAATTCTGGTTTTCCAGACATTGATCCAGTGCGGATCATGTTTGGTTGCGAGCAGGGCTATGCCGTGTAATGGCAAAGAGAAAAACATCAAAACGCAGAACATTGCGAATAGTGACGTGCAAAGAATAATCCCTATGCCGGTCAGAATGAAATTGACGCCAAAGAAATCCATTGGTACGCCCATAGTCATGGGAGGGCGTGTTAAAGCCAGATAAACTGTATCTGTTGAGATGTTTTCTTGTGACATCGGCGCATTCTTTCTATCGTAGGTTTTTAAGGTCTGCTTTTAGATAGAGCCGCTAATGCTGTCTACGATTGCAGCAGATCCAAAGACGAGAATTATTCCCCCGATAATAGAGCCTGCAATTGCCCATGAAATTCTACCTGTCATCCAACCGAACCCGAGAAAAACGACTGCGATTATTGCGACAATTCTTGCTCATGTTCCGGTAAGCAAATCTTCCAAAGCGTTGAGGAAATTAGTCATGGAGCCAAAAAGCGCGCCGCCGGAACCGCCTCCGGTTGCTTGCGCGAGTGCTGAATCTGACATAACACAAATTGTTAGCAGAAAAATAAAAGCCAGGTTTTTGTAGGTAAATTTATTAAGACGCATGTGTTTTTCCTCATATGTAGGTTAAACACACATGCATAATTAAGCAGAGCAAACCCATCTTTAATGACAGGAAATAATAATATCAATAGTTTTTTGAT
>CAWUJS010000102.1:0-5689 GCA_963922705.1 uncultured Alphaproteobacteria bacterium
TCGTCATTGCGAGGAAGGCCAAGAGCCTGACGCGGCAATCTGGATTGCTTCACTGTGTTCGCAATGACAACAGCGTCATTGCAACATGGCAATTGCATTTGAAATTGTGGTATGTAAAAACCATCGTCATCCTATTCTCCACCCATCATCCCATCCCCCCACACCCGTCATCCCGGACTTGATCCGGGATCTCTTCGATTGAGGCATGAGATCCCCGCATTCGCGGGGATGACGATAATTGTCGGTTGTGCCCAATAACAGGATCCCTGCTATTAGGTGCGGACAAACCTGCGGTTTGCTAATTTATAAATACGAACAAACCTTCGGTTTGCTTCGCCGCGTGAATGACAGGATTGTATTAAAAATTGGGCTGTTAAATCCAAATGCAATTGCCATGCTATAGATTACTGCATCAGCCTCTGGCACCCTCACCCTCACTAGTGACAAAAGGGTTAGTTTTCTATCCCGATATGCACCAAAACTTCATTGATGCCGTCTTCGAAAAAGCGGGGGCCGTAGATTTCGAAATCTGTTTTGTAGGATCGTGGTAAGTCTTCGGATGACCAGATGGCTTCCCATGTTTCAATGAGGGCTTTTGGTTGCTCGCCAGCCGCGCTCATGACGGCATATTCTTGTGATTGGACAGTCACGCGGTGCATATTATCGGGTGTTGCATCGCTTGAGACGCGATAACCGATTGTCAGGCGATACGGCTGTTCGTGATCGCCTTCATAGTCGCTGTAAACTGCGTAGATCACATCATCAATTTTATTCGCAATGGATTGTCCGATGCTCTCTTTGAAGAAACGTTCCCAGAGGGCGTTGATATCTTCTGTGCCTTTTTGATTATTGGTGATGATTGAAACGCCGACAATATCGAATGTTTCAACTTCTGCAAGGCCGGCTTTTATTTCATATGTGCTCATATAGTCACTCCAGTTTATAATCGGACACCCATCGAAAACTATGACTTTAGTCCAAGAATTCACCTTGTCCAGTCATATAAGGTCCTGAGCCTAAGTTCCACAAAAGGTTTGATAGACCCGCTCACTTGGTTCCGGGGGCGACTGATAAGGCTCCTGATTATCGTTAACCTGATAAGGTTCTTTCAGTACAGATAACAAATCATGAAAAGGTTTGAAATTACCTGTTGTCGCTTCTTCCAGAGCTTCCTCAACTTTATGGTTTCTTGGAATTATAACCGGGTTATTACCCTTCATCAAACATAAGGGGGATTTGAGAGGATTTTTGTTTTGTTCCAGGCGTTGTTTCCAGCGTTCAAACCAATCACTAAAGCTCTTGCTTTCGTACAGCTTGCCGCAAGGCTCTTTTTTCTGACTAAGGCCAAGAAATGTATTGGTATAGTCAGCATGGTTTTTCTGCATCCAATTGAGCAAATCAGATATTAGCTTTTCGTCATCTTCTTGTGACCCCAAAAGGCCTAGCTTGGCGCGCATCATCGATAGCCACTTGTTTTTGTATAATGTAGGGAATTGAGCAATCGTTTCCTGCGCGATATGAACAGCCTTGCTTTCATTTTCGTTAATAACGCTCAATAACGCGCCGGCCAGGCGTGAAAGATTCCATTGCGCAATGACCGGCTGATTTGCATAAGCATAGCGTCCCATATGGTCAATTGAACTAAAAACTGTGCTTGGATCAAAGCTATCCATAAAAGCACATGGGCCGTAATCAATTGTCTCTCCCGAGATCGTCATATTATCGGTGTTCATAACACCATGAATAAAGCCAACGCGCATCCAATGTGTAATCAGGTCAACTTGCCGCTCCATGACCCTTTCCAAAAAAGCGAGCGCTTTGTTATCGGTTTCTTTTAAATCGGGATCGTGACGTTCAATCGTGTAATCAAGCAAAGGCTTTACAAGCTCTTTACCACCTTTTGCAGCTGCAAATTCAAATGTCCCAACACGGATATGAGAGCGTGCCACACGTGTTAGAATTGCGCCCGGCAGAACTGTTTCACGCAATACATCTTCTCCTGTTGTAACGACAGCTAAACTGCGCGTGGTAGGAACACCAAGTGCATACATGGCTTCGGAGATAATATATTCACGTAACATAGGACCCAGTGCAGCGCGCCCATCTGCATGTCTTGAATATGGCGTTCGTCCTGACCCTTTAAACTGAAAATCAAAACGTTTTCCAGCTGGCGTGATATGTTCTCCCCATATATGCGCCCGCCCATCACCAAGTATCGTAAAATGGCCAAATTGATGACCTGCATAGGCTTGGGAAAATGGTTCAGACCCTTTTGGTAATTGATTACCAGAAAATACTTTGGCTTGTTCATCGTCATTTAAGTTTGAAAAATCCAAACCCATGGAAATGGCCAAATCCTCATTAAGGATAATCATTTTTGGCGCGGTAGTGGGCGAGGGATCAAGCTTAGTATAAAATGTTTCAGGTAAATTTAAATAGCTGTTATCGAACTGAAAGCCATATTCATTCATATCTTAATACGCTGCTCTTCAAATGAAAAACCATATCTTATCAGGAGGCATTTAACTTTGCGATACTAATCTGTTATTTAGTATTAGTCAGTATTTTGCATGCAGGAATCATGGCGAGCAGTAAACCAAAATCCAGTGATTTGAAAGCTGCGTATAAAAATGTATCAATCAATAGCGGCGCTGCCAATGCCATGGAAAAAACTGGCTGCATTGGAAACTCTTTGAGTAACAGGCGCATCAAGCTTGTTATATAAAAGCCACATAAAACAAAGCCGACCAGTCCCAATTTTAGAAACATGTAGCCCATTAAGCCATGCGTATATGTCACTTCAATATCAGCAACGGCGGGTGAAGGAAAAGAGGCACCCCAGCCTTGTCCGAATAAAATTGTCAGAGGGTTTTGCGATATCTCTGACCATACAGCGCGCCATTCTTCAAAACGCATATTCGAGCCGACCAAATCACTTTTTTCTTGAATATCCAACAAGATTTTAAACAACAAATCATCAAAAAACAGTGCCGTCATGATTAATCCCAGACTGCCGATTATAATCATTCTGCGCGGCGCTTTCAGTGCGAAAAGGCCAAAAAGAAAAATACCGTAAAACAATACTGCAGCCAGGCTCGCGCGCTGAGATGTTATGATCATTGGCAAAAGAGTCAAGAGAGAGCCTGAAAAGCAAAACCCGGCAAAAATCACATGATTGATTTTTAAACCACGCGCTAAGCGCTCCATCCCCTGGCCCAATAAAAATAAACCAGAAAACAAAACAGCCGGCGAGTTACCTAGATAGTACAGCTTATCATAGCCTGGATTGAAAGGCAGATTCATGATCTGTGAAGAGGCACGCAAAGCAAAACATAAGCCAAGGCATATAAAACATGCTATCAGAACTTTCACAAAGACATCACTGTTATTCTGCGTCATCCAAAATAATGGCAAAAACATGAACCCAAAGGGTAAAATATCACGCACAATAGCAGTAACATCTGCGCCGGCTATCAAAGCGCCTGTAATTCCGGCGATTAGCCCATAAATTAACAAGACAGAACCACATAAAAACCACTTTTCTCTATCAGGCTTATATTTGAAAGCCCTCAGAAATCCAATGGTGCCCACCGAGATGAAAAGCAAACACCCCACTGCAATTTCTACCCATGTAACAGAATCAGGGGTTGGCGATCCCCAAACTCCATACACCAAGATGGCCAATGCCAACGCAAAAAGGCGCAAGTCCTTCTCTAAAAAACGGATAATATAGGTTTGGGAGATAAGATTCATATCACGCATAACATGTCTGTTATAGCGTATTTTAAAATATTAGCGATAATTTTGATAAACGCGCGATGCTGGGCCGGATGCTTGTTTATTATCATTATCTTGTCTGCGAAAGATTGGTGTCACGCGATTAACACTACGACGAACACCGCGCTCTTTTTGTTTAACGGCAGCAGATCGGGTCTTAACAGTATTTTCTGCTGTAAAGCTTTGGCGTGTGACTTTAACAGGTACATTGGTATACCCCATATCGATCATCATCTGTGCACTCGCGGCTATAGCAGCTTCCCGATCATATGTTTGTATAGCATTTTGTTCTGCAACTCTTTGAAAACGTTCACGCTGCGCTTTCATCAAGCTGGGTAAAATCTCATTACGTTGTTTAATAACGCTTGCTAAATTTTCTGCGCGCATTGCAACGCTGTAAGCATGTAATTCATCTAAGGTCTCCGGCTTACGACCGCTTTGCTGCCAATAAGCTAGCATTTTTAAGTCTTGTACAGCCTGACGGCGAAGACCTTCTGTATTTAAGCGCGTTTCGAACATATTTCTTGCAGATGAGCGACCCTTCTTTTTTTGCGATCTTAAATAAATGCTGGATTTTTTTTCAGATTGTTTATTAGCGTTGGCGTTACTCTTTTCTTGTTTTGGGCTTTGCCGCACGAAGATATCGCTTTCAGCAACATTAGCGCCTAAACCAACACCTAAAAATAGTAATAAAATCAGAAGATTGCGAATCATTGATATTAACGCCCAAAGTTACATATAAACACTACTTATAAGTATATCAGAAAATGATTGAAAGCTCCAAAACGCATAATTAGTCAAGTTTTTTCATATATTGAAGAATCGTTAATCAATTCTTAAACATTTCGACGCATTATAAGATTAATTCCAAAAGCAATGACAGGTGATACAACACTGAACAAAGCTGAATGAAAAATGCTCTGGTAATTATATAGCAGAGTATATGAATAAGAATAAACTGCGTTTAACAGAATAGGAGCGTAAATTATGCAGGTAAACGTCAAAGAATTTATAGAGGAAAGTGGAATAACAGAGCCGTTTTATCCGGGCAAGAGATTGGTGCATAAATGCCAGCAGCCTGGTGAGTATAAAAGCCACTGTGTTGTGCTTGACTGGCGCGATCCTGACAAGATTAAAATTGAAGTCAAAGCTGGTCTAAGTGGTAGAGATTTAGAGCCTTCCAAATTGAAATATTATCCAGTTAGTTTTCAAACACCTACCTATGTTGATATTGAAATTGTTAATGACAATGAAGAAGATGAGGAAGAAGAAGGCAAGTCTGGAAAAGGCGGTGGTGGTGGTAAAAAGCCAACCCGCAAATTAGAGGATGTAGGGATTATGGCATCAGAAGCTTTTAGCAAGGTCGTTGATGCTGCAGCGCCAGAGCTTGGCAAAATAACAGAGATGGTTATCCTTGGTACAAAAATAGCATCAGAAGCTTACGGCCAGGTTATGGGTAAATTGGCACAAGGTATGGCGCATATGAAAATCGGCGCTACTGACCTTCTTGCAAGCGCAGGTAAGCTGGTTTCGAAGGTTGAACCACCATCTTTCATGAAGCCAAAAGGCGATGAAACTGTAAAATATAACTACAGTCAGGAAAAGAATGCCGATATAGGTTATCGCCCAGGTTTGATGTGATATAATATTTTGGGTTTAATTCTCCGCCCCTTGGGGCGCTCACATCTGGCGAAGCCTGAACCCGACACCCATGGCGATTGCATTTGAATTTAACAGCTAAATTTTTAATACAATACCGTCCTGCCCGCACGAAGCAAACCGTAGGTTTGTTCGTATTGATAACGAAGCAAACCGAAGGTTTGCTCACATCTACAGCGAAAACTTGTTGTTGGGCACAATCAACAATTATCGTCATCCCCGCGAAAGCGGCGTAATCGCAAGAAACCCTAAA
>CAWUJS010000103.1:0-5638 GCA_963922705.1 uncultured Alphaproteobacteria bacterium
AGACGGTATCTTTATACGGATGGTGTGCAGCATGTAGCAGAGCAGGGCGGGGCGCACTGGCTCATTGATAAAATCTTTGCGGCGCAATACGAGAATTGCAATCTTCCAGAGCAAGAATTTCAGGTTTGGATATTAGAGCTTTTGGAAACAGGGGGTGCAAATCTCACCTGCCATGATGGTGATTACAACTGGCAGCATGATGAAAAGATCAATTTTACGGACTTTCCGCTGAAAAAAATCACGCTTTATTTCACAGGCAATGTCTTACTTTTACCAAGCGAATATTAGGGGAGGGCAGAGCAATGCAAAAATATATAGACATCATCGAAAACTATGGCGGGTTCTGGCTTTTCTTACGGGATGGCGCAGTATTTACAGGCTGCATGGTTTGTCTCTACGCCCTTTACATTTTTCTTTATGCGGTAATGGAGGTTTAAGCCATGACACAGAAATATGATTTTGCGCGGTTTAAATCCGAGATTAACCTGATGCAATATGCAGCCGCTATGGGCTATGAAATTGATCGTAAGAACAGCACAAAATCATCTGTTAAAATGAAAAACGGGTGCGATACGGTTATTATTTCAAAACGAAATGCGGTTTGGGTTTACTTCTCACCCGTTGATGATCGTGACAACGGCACAATTATTAACTTTGTTCAAAACCGCACAAGCAAAAGCCTGCCCGAAGTTGGCGCGGAATTGCAAAGCTGGATAGGTGGCGGCGCATCTTTGCCAGAGCCAAAAAGTTATGTGCGCGAAGTAGAAGAACAGGAATATGATCCTGCGCGTGTGGCAAAGATATTCAAAAAATGCCGCGCCGTTAAAAACCATGCTTATCTTGAGGGCAGGGGGCTTTCGAGGGGCGTTTTATCATCCCCGCGCTTTGCAGGGCGCATTTATGCAGATCGTTACGGCAATGTGGCGTTTCCGCATTATAACGGCAAGGATATTTGCGGCCTTGAGCTTAAAAACGCAGATAAAGCCTTATTTGTGCGCGGGAGCGAAAAGACGTTCTGGCGTTCAAACTGCAAGCAGGGGGATGATACGCTTGTTATCGGGGAGGCCGTCATAGACGTTGTGAGCTATTCCATATTGTTTGCAAACGAAACGTCCGTTTATGCTGCGACTGGCGGCGGCATGTCACCAGAGCAGGAAGATATTTTGAAATCCTGCGTTCAGGGCTTCAAAGCTTTAAAAACCGTCATTCTTGCGATGGATAATGACCAGGGCGGGGAGCGTTTGACACAAAAAATCAAAACTATACTGGAAAAGTGCGGGTTTTCGGGTGAGATTGTCTGTCATAGTCCTGAAACCGAGGGGCAGGACTGGAATAATGTTTTACTGAGAAAAGGGTAGGAGCATGGACACATATTATGATTCCGCTGAAGGGGAGCAGATCACCAGAGCGCGGGCATTGCAGGAGCTTAAAAAGCACCGGTTCGATGATGAAAGCATTATTGCGACTTTTGATGCGGAAGTGCAGCCAAAAGCCAATGGTTTGTATGATGCACAGGCCGTTTTACGGTGGCTCGGATATTAAGCAATTCTTTAGGGCGTGATGATAGAAACGGTATGTTATGAGCAGGAAAAAGAGCAAAAAGAAGGAGAATATCAAGGAAATCGAAGCGTTTGCCGCTTTCGATCACCGCCTGAATATGCTCTATGCCACGATCAAGCCGACAAAAGAGGAAGCGGAAACGCTCATGCGGAGGTATAACCCGCCAGTCGATGAGGAAGCCTATACATACCGTGTCTATCCTATCCGCGTTACAATCGACCTTGGCAAGCAACATGATTTGTTTGCAGAGGATGAAGAAAAGTAATAGGTAATGTTACTTTTTAATTGACATGGTAACATAATATGTTACTATTATAGATAACAGAAAGCGTTAAGTATGATTGAAAGTTTTAAGCATAAAGGGCTTAAAAAACTCTACACAGAAGGCAAAGTACAAGGTGTTCGGCAAGATCAGGTAGAGCGTATCACAATGATACTGGATGCTTTAGATGTTGCAGAAACACTGGAAGAATTGAATTTGCCGATGTTTCGGTTTCATGCGTTGCAGGGCTTTAATCCTAAACGCTATTCCATGCGCGTAAGCGGGAATTATCGTATTACGTTTGAATGGGAGAAGGGCGAAGCCCGTAAGATTGATTTGGAAGATTATCATTAAGGAGATTGATATGTTGAGAAAATTAGCACCCCTGCACCCAGGGAAAATGATTGAAGAAAACTTGAAAGCCATAGAGCTTAGTGTTCCCAAGGCTGCGGGAATTTTGTCTGTGAGCAAACAGCATCTTTACCGTGTTGTGCAAGGGAAAAACCCGATTACGCCCGATTTGGCGTATCGTGTCGGTAAGCTATTTGGTAATGGCTCTAAATTCTGGCTGAATCTGCAAACACAGTATGATGTGTTTCAGGTAGAGCAAAGCTATAGCAGCGACCCGCAAAAGAAAACGATTGCGGATAATATCAGCAGCTATGTGTGAGAATGCTTAAAAATTTTCTTCCGAAGAAACGGCATGTGGTCAACCGCATCAATGCCGCGAGATATTTAAAAACTTTGGCCGAGCTGGAAAGCCCGCAAGACCAGTTTTATTATTTGCGCGGCCTGAACGCTTTTGTGTTCGAGGAAATGATCTTAACCGCGCTTAAAAAACACGGTTTTAAGATTATCCGAAACAAACGCTATACGGGCGATGGCGGGATTGACGGACGCGCCTATAAAAATGACCAGCATTATCTGATTCAGGCGAAGCGTTACCGTAAACATATCAATCCCGCCCATGTCACAGAGTTTGCAGAAATCTGCAAACGGCGCAAAGGGAAGGGGCTTTTCGTCCATACAGGCCGTACAGGGGCAATGAGCCGAGAGATCACGCGCGGCGGTGATATTGAAATGATTAGCGGTGATCGGCTTTTGAAGCTTTTGCTCGATGCGAGGCCAAAGCAGACGGATAGCCAGCTCGTTCATTTAAGCCGAACACCCCGCCGCCCCTTTAAATCCCTTTTTAGAGTTTTCAATCTAAATCACGCCTTGAAAAGCCTGCAATAAAAATGCGGTACGGCGGTTCCTATTTTTCTTTTGTCTTTTCAATCCCTGATTTTGGCCGATTGGAAAACAAAAGGAGATTAAGATGTATAGGCTCACAGGGTTTTTCGGCAATCAGGAACATCAAATGCTGGTATCCAGCTTCAGCGATGCCATGCGGATTTTACAGCGGTCAAAATCAAAAGCGAACTGCATTCTTGTGAAAGACGAGGGCGGGCGCATCAAAGCATCCTATCTCAAAAACCTCGGCGTATCGGTTTGTTGAATATTCGCTGCTATTTGCGTGGGGAGGATCTTCAAGCCCTATAATATTGCCATTTTTTCAAAATGACTTTGTTGTCTGTTGATACAGAGCCTTGCTCTGTCCAATCGTAAACGATTGGCTAAGGGATTGCCATCCCTGGCGCGCGCAAGGTCGAAATTCAAAAAATAGATCGAAGATTTTATTGCAATCACGGCTTTCAAGAGGCCGTCATAAATGCCGTCCTCTCGAACCTTCCGCAATTTCAATAAAATTTCGCCGATTTTTCGAACAGCCCTAAAGGGCTGCCCCAAGGGGTTTCTCGCTTGCACTTGCCTCCCTGCACTCGCCGTAGGGCAAGAGTGCATGCGACATGCACTCTGTATTTAATTTAAAGAAAGGAACTCAAAATGGCTAACACTATTGAAAATGGCAATCATCATATTGATGCAGAATTAGACGCAATCATAACAGAATTAGAACAAGGCTGGATTGCAGAAAAAAACCAGTTTGACGAAAACGCATGGCTTAAAATTTGTGATGAATTGTCACAAGAGGCGACTAGAGGCTGCGGCCTGTCTTACGAGGTTTTTGCCGAAAGATTCAGTGTTGCTATAGGATACAGGCTTTCAAAATTACCAGAAGATCATCAAGAGCGTGCCATAGAAATAGCGCGGCCTTACGGCTATGCCACGCCAGAAGAAATGGAGGAAAGCCAAGAGTTTTACGATGATATGGGCTATTGCGCTCACGGTATTGAGCTTGGGTGCTGTCCTGCCGGTTGCGAATAGGGGGGATGAAACCATGAAAAAAGAAGACCTCAAAAAAGACTTTATCAAAGTGCTGGAAAGCATAGACAGATCAAAACACCGTCAGGACAATTTCAGAAACTTTTGTGAAATGGCGTATTGCGCGATTGCCAAAAGAACGCAAACAGATATGGACAAGGCGGACGCACTGGAAGAGCGTTATATGGAGATTGTCGGCACATATCGGGATAAGGACGATGTGCGGAAGATGCCCGAACTTTTGACCCTAACGACATACGGCGTGAATGAGGGGCGGTGTGATTTTCTGGGAGAAATAGCAGCCGATATAAGCGCACTTGATACCAAAAACGGGCAGTTTTTTACGCCGTATGATGTCGCTAAACTCATGGCAAAAATGCAAATGCCTGATATTTCAAAGCTGATAGAGGATAAGGGGTTTTTCTCATTAAGTGACCCAGCAGCAGGGGCAGGATGTATGCTTTTGGTGGCTGCCGATTGTGTAGAGGAAGCGGGATATAATCCAATGGATTGTATGAGCGTTCATGCTACAGAATTAAACCGCACGACCTATCATATGCTTTACATTCAACTGTCATTACGCGGTATAGCGGCGCAGGTCATACATGGTAATTCTTTATCGCTTGAAACATACACAGGGGCTTATACGCCAGCCGCAATTCACTTTTTCGGGAAGCATGGGCGGCTTTTTGATCCGCCATCAAAAGACCCAGAAAAGAAGCCTATTACCATCACACCAATCATTAACGCCGAACAGCTTTCTTTATTCGGATAGAAGAAATCATGTCAGATATTTTATGCGCTAATATTCAAAAACTCTACCATATCATTTTAACGGAAGGGGGAACAATGGACGATGCAAAAGAAGCATCTGAAAAGATTAAACAACCGTCAAAAGGCTATTACCCCATCACAAATATTTATAAATTTATCGAAAAGAAGAGGGCAGAAAAATGCAAACAATAATCTGGGACGGTATTAAAATAGAGCTAAAATATATTGGAAATTATTCTCCAGATTTTGAAAAAATACACGGTGAAAAATTATCACATATTGAGGTGAAAGCCGATGAAGAATTGCCATTTACCGAAACAGGATATAAATCAATATTCATTCATCATAGAAATCTAATTCGGTGGGGTGGGGTTGAAAAATATATTACAGATGAATTAGATCATGCGGCAAAAAGTGACGCATGGAAATTCAAAAAAGAGAGCAAGCAGCAGCTTTGTTTGTTCTAAAAAGATCATAAATATTAAACTAAAAGCGGCCTATATAAGCCGCTTTTTTATTACCACATTTGTTACGCGGCTTTTTGCTTTTTATGATATTTAGAGAATATATCTTGAAACTCTTTTTTCAATTCCGCGTCTGATATATCCAAATCAAGAAGGCCACAATTATCTGCAATCGTGGCAATATTCATTTTCAATTCATCGCGCAGTTTTTTAATTTCTGCATTTGCTTTTTCGGCATCTTTAATCTTTTTCTGAAGCTTTGTCTTGATTGCTTTTGTACTCATGTCTTTACCCCTTATCTTGATATTGAAAGCCA
>CAWUJS010000104.1:0-5543 GCA_963922705.1 uncultured Alphaproteobacteria bacterium
AAGAGATCCCGGCTTTCGCCGGGATGACGGGTGAGGGGAAATGGGATGACAAGTGCGGAGAATAGGATGACAATGATTTTTACAAATCACCATTTCAAATGCAATTGCCATGGCGCTTACTCATAAGATTGATCCCATGAATAGCTTTGCCTTTCCCATGGAAATTTTTCATAATCATCTTCATAATCATCTTCATAATCATCTTCATAATCATCGTGAGCTTCCCTGTTATAGTATCTTGAAAGCTCATTGGTTTTATGCCTCTCCTCTTTTTGCCTTTTTTGCTCATAATCTGATGCGAAACGATAGGCTTTCATAAGCTGTGTATGTGATACAAATTTATCATTCAATCTGCTTGTCTCTTGATCCTCCGACAAGGCAATATCCAGAGCAGCAAAAATAATGGATGAAGCTACTCTTTCCATAGCATTTTGTTCGCGCTGTAATATTTCTTCAATAAATGGATTAATAACTTGCTGTGCTTCTTGTGTTTTTCCCATGATGAAAAGGCTTGCTGCATGGGATGCGGCGTATTGTGCTATTTCAGGCTTGGATTCATAGGCTTTTTGTATAAGTTCCCTACCTTCTGGAACACGTCCTAAAGAAAACAGGATTTTCATTGTTGGCAAAACAAGGTGAGTAGAATAATCAGTGTGTATTTCCAAGCCTTTCTTGTAATATCCAAGGGCTCTCTGTTTTTCTCCAGCATTAAACGCAAATGTCCCAGCCATTGTAAAGGTTGTAATTGGTTGGGCAGGTTTAGTGTTAAGTATGAAATCGCAAAGCATAAGCGCGTCTTGTATTTGTTTTTGCTCGTAATACATTTTAGCGCGTTTTAACAGATTTTCTGCTGCAACTGCTTGTGTTGCTTTGTTGGGTGGCGATTGAAAGAGATCTACTTGTCTACGAAGCCATGTTTCAAGCGCTTTTGCACCCATCTTTTTGATATCCGAATATGAGACTTGAGGTTCTTGTGTTTTTTCAGACTCGTTTTTCTTTTTACGCGCGCCAACGATCTTGCCGTTAGAATCTCTTATTACTTCTTCTTGGTCAATTTTTGTCATGTTGCGATAAATACGGTATCTTTATGGTAATGTCAATGACTTTATGGAATAAGATTATTTTTTACCTTCACGCCTTAAAAACCCTGTGCTAATGTCTGATTCCTTAATTAAACAAAAAGAGAGTTTTTCATGAAGCTGAGCATTGAGCGCGCCGCCCTTTTACGATCCCTAAGCCATGTCCAGAGCGTTGTTGAGCGCAGGAATACAATTCCGATCCTCTCTAATGTTTTGATGAAAGCAGAGGACGGGACTCTGACGCTGGCCACCACTGATATGGATCTTGAAATCAATGAAAGCGTCGCAGCCAGCGTCAGTGAGGCAGGTGCGACGACTGCTCCGGCGCATACGCTGCACGATATTGTGCGTAAATTGCCTGATGGAAGCGATATTGAGCTATCTTTAAACACAGAAGGCACGCAGATGACTGTCAAAGCCGGGCGTTCAAATTTCAAGCTTTCATGCTTGCCGACAACAGATTTTCCAGAGATCAGTGCGGGCGATTTACCAACCGGTTTTTCCATTCCTGCGGCGGATTTGCGGGCGCTGATTGACCGGACTAAGTTCGCCATGAGTACAGAGGAAACCCGTTATTATCTGAATGGAATTTACCTCCATGAAGCCGATCAGGAAGGTGTGGCTGTCTTGCGTGCCGTGGCAACGGATGGGCACCGTTTGGCGCAATTCGAAATGCCTTTGCCGGAAGGGGCAAGCGGTATGCCGGGGATTATCATCCCGCGCAAAGCCATAGGTGAACTGCGTAAACTATCAGAAGATGCCGCTGATACGATACAGATTAATCTTTCCGAGAACAAAATTCGTTTTGCTTTTGATCATATTGTCCTGACATCAAAGCTGATTGATGGGACATTCCCCGATTATCAGCGCGTTATTCCAGAGGGGAATGATAAAATCGTCGAGATTAACTCCAAAGTTCTGACAGCTGCGGTTGACCGCGTATCCACTATTTCCGATGGCAAATCTCGTGCGATCAAGATTTCCTTGAACGGAAAGCAAATGACTGTATCCGCTTCATCTGCCGATGCGGGCAGTGCAACAGAAGAAGTTGAGGTAAACGGTGAGACTGACATCGAAATTGGTTTTAACGCGAAATATTTGCTGGATATCACATCACAAATCGAAGGGGAGGGTTGTCGTCTGACTTTGGCCGATGCCGCCAGCCCGACAATTATTCAGGATAATTCAGACCCTTCTGCGCTTTATGTTCTGATGCCGTTGAGGGTATAGAAAATCGATATACGGACGGGTGCCAGGATACTAAAGTCTCTTTTCTGAAATATTTTTAAAGCGTTTGCGGCTACTATAGTGGAATAAGATTCCAGATACAAAGTTAGAGACGGTTAAACCTATATAAACGCCGATCACACCGCCTAGTTGCGCACCAACTAACACGGCGGGCACGGTGATTACAATAGATTTAACAAAGATCATGATGAATGCTTGTTTAGGCAATCCCATTGCATTAAAAGCAGAAGCCCATCCAAACACCAGATTACCAAATGCATAAGAAATCGGAACGATCCAGAAAAACAGCTTAGCATAGTAAATCACAGCAGCATCATCGGAAAAGAGACTGGCAATTGATAGCGCGGCTGTCCCGAGAATAATTGCCACAAACAGCGACCATATCAGGTTGAATATAATGGCAAGATTAATCGTTCTTTGAACACGGTTGAATTTTTCTGCGCCCCAATTCTGTCCGACAATCGGTGCCATTCCCGTTGCGAGTGCAATGACGATTAAGAGCGCAAAAGCTTCAATGCGGCTAACTATGCCCATAGCTGCAACGGCTTCGTTACCATATTTTGCCAGTACCGCCATAACAACTGCATTCGTACCAGGGCCAATAATATTCGCAATCCCTGCTGGAATGGCAATAATAGATAAACGTTTGAGTGAGTTTTTAAATGTATCTAAATGTAATCCATCAATTGCAACCAGTTTTTCTCTAAAAATTAAAAAATAAAGCGCTAAAATCAGGCAAACAATGTAAGAGATCAGCGTAGCAATAGCCGCACCCTTAACGCCGAGTGCGGGAAATCCTAAAAGGCCGAAAATGAGAATGGGGTCTAAAATAAAGTTCACCAAAGCGGCTGATGTCATAACGATTGCGGGGGTAACGCTGTTCCCTGCTGCTCTGATAGCTGAATTACCATTAACAGGCACTGAAAGAATTGCCGAAGCTATAAGCCAGATAGGCATATATGCTTTTATAACTGGCAGGGTTGTCTCATCTGCACCAAGCATAAGAAAAAGTGGCTCAAGCGCTAAAAAAGTTCCAATTGCAATGATTGTTGATGTTAGAAAGGCCAGGATTATGCCGTGGAGCACAATAATGCGTGCTTTGCTTTTTTCTTGAGCGCCTAATAACCTGGATACAACGGAAGATAGCGCAATGTTAATGCCAAATACAATATGTGAGATAATCATTGTTACCGGAAATGTCAGAGAGATCCCGGCGAGAATATCTGTATCTCCCATAAGGGCAATAAAGTAAGTGTCAGCGAGTTGCACGGCAATGACGGCAAAAAGTCCCCAGATCATTGGAACTGTGAGGCGAATGAGGTGATTTTTAACAGATCCGTTCGTTAAGTCACCTTTGTTTGCATAGGGGAGTGATTTTGCCGTTGACGAGTTTTGAGTCATAACTTCCAGTCTTTGATTCCTGTTGCAATAAATTGCATGAAAATAGACATAGGCTTTATAGATCAAAAAAGAAACTTATTTATAGTAAATTTACATAAAATATTAACCTTTAGAACCCTATACTTAAAGATAGGGGATAGCTTAAAATAATTAATAGGGGTGTTTTGTGGCAACTGAGTTCGATGATTTTATCTTTTTTACAGGATCTATACAGACGGTCAATACGACCTTAACCAATCCATATAGCAGCAAATCTTATCTACTGGATGATGAATATAACGTCAATAATGCATCATATGATGGTTTAGGCGGGACTGATATCCTGTCCATGAGCAGTATGGGTGAATTTCTGACAATCAAAAATGATTTTGGCGTGCAACTGGTAAAAAATATTGAGATTTTTCTTGCAGGCAGTGGAGGCGACGTCATTAATCTTGCCGATGATACGCTTACCTATGGAGATGTTCTCATCCTCGGTGGCGCAGGTGATGATATCCTTTGGGGAAATGTTGGCAATGACACAATTACAGGCTCCGGAGGCAATGATATTATTGATGGAGGGCCGGGCAATGATAATTTAAGTGGCAATACTGACCATGATCAAATTTTCGGTGGTCAGGGCGATGATGTTTTGAACGGTGATGAAGGGAATGATTATCTTTATGGAGGCACAGATCTTGGGTTACGTGATCTCGATAAAGACTTTATGGACAATATTAGCTTCCCGCAGCTTATTGAGGGAACAAATATCGTTGATCTTGTTCCCCCGGGGACATCTTCTTTGGGTGTTTATGCTGATAATCTATCAGTTGATTACCAGGCAACAGCAGAACTCACATTCCGTCAGGGTTTTGCAGGCTATAAAAACACATTGGCTATTTATGAGATTGCAGATAATGGCACTATCCAGAATGTTCAGGTGCTCTGGGGGAATGTTAAAGATGCGGGCATAGATGTTACCTATACCGTTGATATTCCAACTGGCGCTGATGGTGGTGATTTCGGATTCTTTATTGTGGCAAACGGGTATAACCGCAATGGAAAATATGCGGGGCTTGATATAGAGGGTGCAGGCAATGTTTCCATCATCTATGATTATGGTGGTGCCAATGAGCGCCTTGGTACCGTATATGATGATGGGAACATGCTATCGACCGTTTATAATGACGGTGTCACGGAAGTTGTGCTCAATGGACATACCTACCACACGACAGCACGCGGCGGTGATGCCAGTATTAACCATGATGGGCAAACCCATGTTGTGTCGGGTCTTGCCAATAATGGGGATGGCGAATCTCTGAGAATAGGATTTGAAGATCTGCCCAATCTTGGCGACGCAGATTTTGAAGATGTATTATTTGACTTTAATATCAATGAAATCCGCGTGGATGCGAGCGAGCCGGGCAATGATACGCTGGATGGCGGCTCAGGCGATGATTATCTTTATGGTGAAGCGGGTAATGACATGCTCATTATTGGTGATGGGCTTGACACAGTTTCCGGTGGCTCTGGTGCTGATACATTCAAATTCACTGTAGCAGACTCGCTCATAGACGTATTAACTGATTTTAACGCCTCCGAAGACATTCTCGACCTGGAATCGATCCTATCCTTTGATGATACGCTGGGGCATGTCATCACTGATTTCGTTACGTTGACACAAAACGGCAATGATACAGAAATACGAATCGATAACGATGGGCTCGCAAATGGCTCTTCTTTTGCGGCATTGGCGATTATTCAGGGCGGCATGAGTGAAACAGTTACAGATTTGTTTAATAACGGCAATCTTATTGCATAAAATTCATTGATATT
>CAWUJS010000105.1:0-5496 GCA_963922705.1 uncultured Alphaproteobacteria bacterium
TCCAGCATATCACGAGAGTTGGTGCGCAACAGCACTGGTGATGGCTATGACGCTTTGCTGGCGCACCACAAAGCCAAAGCAAAGCGTCAAAAACCCCGCATTGCGAAGAAACTCAATGCACACAAGCACTTGCGGTCGTATGTAATGAACAAGCTGGGTCGGCTCTGGTCACCGCAGCAAATCAGCGGTAGATTGGTGAAAGACTTTCCTGACAATAAGGAGATGCGCATCTCACACGAAACAATCTATGCTTTCATCTACGCCATGCCTCGATGTGGTTTGCGGCAGGAACTCATTGCCAATTTACGCCGCAAACATCCACATCGCTACAAACACGGCCGCAATCCGAACAAGCAAAAAGCCCGTATCTCCGATATGGTGTCTATTCATGACCACCCTGAAGAGATTGAAGGACGGAAAATCATTGGGCACTGGGAAGGTGATCTAATTATTGGAAAAGATCACGGCAGCGCCGTGGGCACTTTGGTTGAACGCAAGAGCCGCTATGTGTTTCTAGCGCATTTGCAAAGCCAAAAGGCCGAAGAAACACGGCTGTCATTTACACGCAAACTTGCACATCTACCACCAGAACTCAGAAAATCTTTGACTTCATATATAACGTTAATATCAAATAATATCTATTTTTTATAATAAATAAAATTTTGGTTCTGTTTAGCGTTTTGAATATAAAAACGACGAGCCGGAGCTCGTCGCTTCATTTTGTGATTATTCTACGTCTTGTTAACGGAAAAACGCCAATCACTTATCTGCTAAGATAACAAACGCTAACAAAATATATCATGTTGCGCAATTTAAATTTCCTTTTTCCCTTTATGATTGTTATTTTTGGCGGACTACTTATTATTATCAAAAATTACTTAAAGAAAGATGCGGAATCAAAATGACATACAGGTTGGCTTATGATTTAGGTACTACTTCTTTAGGCTGGTGCGTACTGGATTTGGATAAGAACGGAAATCCTTGCGGAATTCTGGATATGGGCGTGCGGATTTTTCCTGAAGGTCGTGATGCACAGAGCAAAGAGCCATTGGCCGTAGCGCGCCGAGGATCAAGAGGGGCAGGGCGTAGGCGTGATCGCTATCTTGGCCGCCGTCGCCGCCTTATGGATTATATGATTGAAACCGGCTTGATGCCTAAAGATAAAGCCGAACGTAAAGCACTTGAGCTTAAAGATCCTTATGAGCTTCGCGCTTGTGCTGCATGCGAAAAAATCGATCTGTATGAATTTGGCCGTGCTTTATTTCACATCAATCAGCGTCGCGGATTTAAGAGCAACCGTAAAGCAGACGGTAAGAATAATGAAGGCGGTGCGATTAAAAAGGGGATTGCCGAGCTGGAACACGCTTTTATGGCTAGCGGTCTAAAAACACTGGGTCAGTTTTTATATGAAAAGCATAAAAACCGTGAAGGTGTGTTGGCACGACCGGAAACTAAGGGCAGCAAGAATGAGTATAGCTTTTATCCCGCACGCGAAATGTATGAGCAAGAATTTGATTTTCTTCTAAAGAAGCAGCAGGAGTTTCATCCAAAACTAACGGATGAAGTTTGTAGAAAACTGAAAGAGATTATCTTCTATCAACGCCCCTTAAAGCCCCAGCCTGTAGGGTGGTGTACATTTGAAAGTAAGGAAAAGCGTGCACGGTTGGCCAGCCCTGCCGTTCAGCGTTTTCGCATCCTGCAGGAGGTCAATAACCTAGAGGTCGACCAGTTGGAGGAAACCGATCCGTGGTTGACACCCAAAGACCGACAGAAAGTCGCGGAAGCTTTGGAAAAGAAAAGGGA
Source organism: uncultured Alphaproteobacteria bacterium (assembly GCA_963922705.1). Classification (GTDB taxonomy): domain Bacteria; phylum Pseudomonadota; class Alphaproteobacteria; order Micavibrionales; family Micavibrionaceae; genus TMED27. Next base: position 1,804 of record CAWUJS010000105.1, read on the forward strand.
AATGACCTTCAAGGCTATCCGAAAACTTTTAGGGCTTTCGGGCGATGTTAAATTTAATTTGGAAGCCGCAGAAAACCGGAAATTCCTAAACGGTAATACTACTAATTTTCTACTGAGCAAGAAGGAATGCTTTGGCGAAGCATGGTATGATTTTAGTGCTGAAAAACAAGAGGTTATCGTTGAGTTTTTGATGGAAGAGCCTGATCCTGAGCAGGTCATTGAAACGCTCATACGTGACTACGACGTATCATTGGAACAAGCTGAACAAATCTCTGTGATGTCGCTCAAGGATGGTTATGGGCGCTTGTCGCTGAAAGCCATAAACAAAATTCTTCCTGAGCTGGAGAAAGGGTTCAAATATGCCGATGCCTGTAAAGAAGTCGAATACCATCACTCCGATTTTCGTACAGGGGAGGTGTTTGATAAGCTCCCCTATTATGGGCAGGCGTTGGAAACGGCGGTGATCGGCGGTACATATGCGGAAGAAGACAAAAACGATCTTGAAAAATTCTATGGCAAAATCAATAACCCGACCGTTCATATTGCGCTTAATCAGCTGCGTAAATTAACCAATGCAATAATTGATATATACGGACCACCGCATGAAGTGGTGATCGAGTTGGCGCGTGAGGTGAAATATGGGCGCGATAGGCTGATCGAGCATAATAAAAATCAGAAGAAAAATCGTGAGCGGAACGAAAAAATAAACGCGGAATTAGAAAAACTTGGTGTTGCGCCAAATTACAAAAATCGTCTTCAATTTAAGATGTGGGAGGATTTATCTGCTGATCCGACAAAGCGCTGCTGCCCTTTTACAGGAAAGCAGATCGGCATAAACGATATTTTCTATAGCGACTTTGAAATAGAACATCTTTTGCCCTTTTCCCGCAGCTATAATGACAGTCCTGCAAACAAGGTTTTGTGCCATGGAAACGCGAACCGTGTTAAAGGCAATAAGAGTCCGTATGAAGCTTTTGGGCATACACCTGAGTGGGGTGATATTCTGGCACGCGTTGAAAATATGCCTTTCAATAAACGCTGGCGGTTCAAAGAAGAAGCGTGGGACATTGCCAAAGGCAATAACGAGGACATGATCGCACGTCAACTGACTGACACACAATATATGACTCGTATCGCGCAGAAATATCTGTCTTTCATTGTACCACAGCAAAAAGGAGAATGCCGTGTGTACGGTATTCCGGGGCAGCTTACCGCCCTGATGCGGCGCAAATGGGGTTTAAATAATATTTTCGACGATGAATCGGAAAAAAAAGACCGCAGCAACCACGGCCATCACGCTATTGACGCTTTTGTCGCCGGTTGCACTTCGCGTGGTATGTTACATGCGGTATCGTGCGCAAATGAGAACGAACGCGAAAGAGTTATTATTCCTGAACCTTTCCATGGTTTCCGTGATGTGCTTTTGCAAAAAGCTGAATCCATGGTGATTTCGCATAAACCTGATCATGGCAATGCCCGTCAGGCTGTTCAACAGGGTAAAACCGTTGCAGGATTGCACCAAGAAACGGCTTATGGCCTAGTCGGTGCAGGTGATCCGAAAAAAGGAACAATGATTTATGTCACCCGAAAGGCCGTTACTGGTTTTACCAAACGCAAGGATATTGAAGCTGTAGCCGATCCCGTTTGGCGGCAAGCATTGTTAGATGCTGTCGCAGGGTGCAAAGATGGTAGTGCAGAATTTAAGGCTGCTATAGCTGACTTTTCGCAGAAGAAAAAGGTAAGCCGTCTGCGTGTTCATATAGAACGTTCTCCTGAAACAATGATCCCGATTTACCAGCCTCATGAAAAAGGGGAAGAGGGTGCTGAGCCTTACAAATACTACTCACTGGGTGGGAATTACTGTGCAGAGATTTATGAGATAAAACACGGTAAGAATGCCGGAAAATGGGGCATAGAAATTATTTCCAATTTCCATGCGCATCAGAAAGACTTTATCCCGAAGTGGCAACGGGAGTATCCGACGGCCAAGAAAATCATGAGGCTGCAAATCAACGATATGGTGGCGTATGAAGAGGATGGAGAAACTAGAATTTGTCGTGTGAAAAAAATGACAAGTGGCGTTGTATATTTTAGAGATCATCGCATTGCAAAAGAAGAAGCTGATAAGCTCAGTCGTAAGCTTTCACCAAAACAGATGCAGGAGTTCAATCTTCGCAAGATTTCAGTCGATATTACAGGGCGCGTCAAAGACCCCAAGGCGTTGTTAACCAAAAATAAAGAAAAAGCCGCTTAAATACACTCTATGAGTGTAGAGCGTATCATTGAAATTGCTTCCGACAACCGTCATTTGGCCGCTTTTCGCGGCTTTATGACTGTGTCTGAAGGACGGGAGGAGTTAGGGCGCATCCCGCTGGATAGTATCAGTGCGGTTATCGCCAACGCTCATGGTCTGACATATTCGAACAATTTGCTGACGGCTTTAGCAGAGCGCGGCGCTCCTTTCGTTATATGCGGCACCAACCATGCTCCAGCGGCGTTCCTATGGGCGGTTGACGGGCATCATACACAATCTGCGCGTATAGACTCTCAAATAAAATCAACGCAACCAATGGCCAAGCAACTTTGGAAGCAGATTGTGCATGCAAAAATCAAGGGGCAAGCAAATGTGCTAGAGGCTTTAGGTAAAACAAAAGCCCCTGTAGAATTTCTTGCTTCTAAAGTGAAATCTGGTGATCCAGAAAATATAGAAGCGCAGGCCGCGCGCCGTTATTGGGGGTTATTGTTCGGAACGGACTTTCGCAGGGATAGGCAGCAGGAAGGGCAAAATGCTCTGCTGAATTACGGTTATACGATTGTTCGCTCTAGCGTAGCTCGCGCTCTTCTTGCATCAGGATTGCATCCTGGAATCGGTATTCATCACCGTAATATCTATAATCATATGCGGCTCGTAGATGATGTGATGGAGCCGTACCGTCCTTATGTTGATTTTGTTGTATGGCATTTGGGACAAGAGGGGTGTGAAGAGGTTTCGCCAGAGGTTAAGCGTTTACTGGCCAGTATGGCAGAGATGGCAATCCCGATGAAAGACGGAATTTATCCGATGCGCCGCGCTATACAAAAAACAGCGATATCATTAGCAAAAATATATGAAAACGGTAAAGCTGTGAAGCTGGATTTACCGGAATATAAATTGCCGCTTTGGCAAGCGCAGGAGGAAGGTTATGGGACATTTGAGCGGGCACAGACTGATGTGGATGATGGTTATGTTTGATCTGCCGGTCGGTACGAAGAAGGAGCGTAGTAAAGCTACAAAATTTCGTCAGTTTTTACTGGATGAAGGATTTGAGATGTCGCAATTTTCTGTTTATTTTCGTTTTTGTGGAGATCGTAGCCGTACTGAGCCCTATGTGAAAAAAATAAAAATGGGGTCGCCGCCAGGCGGTAAAATTAGTATTTTACTTTTCACAGATAAACAGTTTTCTGATATTGTGACAATACAGAATCGAAATGTAGGGCGAATGCCTGAAAAACCGGAGCAATTTTCATTGTTTTAGAGATTATATGTTTATTTTTTGCCATGTAAAAAACAAGAAAAAAGCCCCTATATCAGAGGCTTATATCATGGTCAATTTTAGCAGATAAATGATTGGCGTCAAACCGCAACTATTTAGGGAGATATAAACAGCGTAAAGTTAGTAAAGCATATAAAAGAATGTCGACAAAACGCAACGG
>CAWUJS010000106.1:0-5471 GCA_963922705.1 uncultured Alphaproteobacteria bacterium
CAAACGCCTGTTATTCTGGTGTTAGATACAAGTCGAGACATGGTTCACTATCGTTTTGACGGTATCATCCCGGATATAGGTCCCCTTGGTTCAACGCCCGTTATTAGCGCAGGTGTAACTCTTAAAGCTGGCGATCAAGACATGACAAGCATCCTTGAAGGCGTTATTCCTGGCGGCGCAGTACGGTTGAATGTGGCAGGTACCGATTCAAGGACAACCGCCTATAACTACAACGGCTTTACTATTTTAAGAACACCATTTTCGCTGCTTTCCCCTGCCTGGGAAGGCTCTGCATCATCTGCAGATGGCACAAATGTCTATGCTTTTCGTGAATCGCCCGTCGTTTTGTTGTCTGAGCGCGGGAAAATGATACGTGCCCGTATCTCAAGTCGTGGAGATTTTATTGATGAATGATGAATTTGATGACAATGATTTAGATCTTGATGATTCCAGCTTTGATGAGTTTGAGGAGAAAGGCAGCAAACTCGGCGCTGCTATCAAAGATAATCCCATTGCAAAAATGGGAATTATCATTGGTGCTATTGTACTTATCTTTGCCGCAATTATTGTTTTTGGTGGTAGAGAAGCCGTTTTAGATCAATCTGTTGTAGGAACGGCTCCAGATATGACTGCGCCACCCGGAACACAAGCTTCAAGCCAAGAGTATATAGACGCGATCCAGGAAGTGAATGAACGTAATGTGGAAGAAGCAGAGGCAACTGGAACAAGTGCTCTTCCAACACCTATTGAGCCGCCTGTTGGTGTTTTGACTTTGCCAGAAGAGGATAAAGATGTTGAAGACCCTCTCCAAAGATGGAGACGTTTGCAGGAAGAGCGTTTGCAACGTGAGTTACAACAGGCACAGACAATTGAACCTTCAGCATTACCTGATGATAGTGCTCGGCAACAACAGTTGGCTGAATTAGCTGAAGCTATGTCTAGCCAAATGCAGGCAATTTTAGACAGCAGAGAAAACAAAATTTCTTACTTAACAATCAGTGATCTTGATGAATTGGAAGAAGAATCAGATGTTAATGGTAATTCTGATCAGGCAGGCAATAATACGTCTGAAGATGAGGAGTTAGAAGAAGAAATAATAGAGGAAGTATTACTTCCAGCAGGTGAAATTGAGTATGCTCAATTACTGATTGAAGCTAACACAGATGCCCCGGGACCTGTTCTGGCAAGGATTATGTCAGGACCACTCAAGGGTGGCAGGCTAATAGGCAGCTTTGAAGCCCAGGATGATTATTTGACCATAACCTTTAGTACACTTACCTTGGATGAAGAAACATTATCCGTAAGCGCAATTGCCTTGGATCCTGAAACAACTCTGCCAGGGCTCGCAACTGAGGTCGATAAACGTTACTTAACACGTGTTTTTCTGCCAGCCGCCGCAGCTTTTGTAACTGGTTTTGCAGAGGCGATTGCAGAATCTGGTCGTACATCTGTCACTATAGAAGGCGAAACTGTTAGTGAAGAAACCGAAGATGCAGATAGCGAAGAAGAGGTTGCTTTTGGTATTACGGAAGCAAGTGAGGAGCTGGAAGAAATTCTTGATGATGAATTAAATAATATAGAACCATTGATTCGCGTGGCCACAGGAACTCCAATGGGAATTTTATTCACAGAATCGGTTGTTACGCAAGACGGAGCAATATAGTACGTGCCCCTACCATTAAAATTAATTTTCAAAGGATAAACAATGATGCAAGACGATGAAAATTTAGATGAATTTGATATTGATGATGAATTCGACGCAATAGAAGATGAGTTCGACATGAATGATGATATTGATGAAGAGCCTGCACCGAATGCCGAGCAAATGTCCTCTAAAAAGGATGATAGTCCGCAAAAAAAGACATTTGTTCAGCAATTTTTTCTGCCCATCGTTATCGGCGTTATCGCTGTTTTGGCGATCATCTTCACAGCAAGCCTGGGATTGTTTTCACAAGAACAGCCTGCTCAAACTATTACAAACGATGCAATGATCGCGTCAAATGAGCAGTCGCCGCCGGATGGAAACACTGCATTGCCAAATGAGCCAGTACAGGAAATACCTTCATTTGCCCAAGCGGATACCACTGAACCGCTCAGACCGTTGCTGGATCAAGAGGCAACTAATGATATAGAACTAGCTGATCTTGAAGCTGAATTACAACTCGCACCAGAAAATGAACCGCCTCAGCCTGATTTTTTTGACTCGGGCATAATTTCGGATAATGAAAATCAACTACTTGTTGCTGAACCAGAGCTACCCCTGGATTCCGGATCGCAAGTTTCTGATTTAATGGGTGAACTGCAATCAATTGAAGATACTCCGTCAGAAAATTCACCAATTGAAGTTTCAAATATTCTTCAGGATATTCCAGCTCCGGAAGAGGTCAATGAAGATGTAAACAGTGAAGCCATTATAAACGCAACACAAATAAATGTACAAAACAGTGCAGACACAAAAGTACTCGAAAATATGAAAAGTGAAAATAAGGCTTTGCTTGAAGAAAATAATTCACTAAGTCTAAAAATCGCAGAAAAAGATGAAATGATTGAATCGCTGAATATAAAAATATCTCAGCTTGAAGATAAGCAAACGCAGCTTGTCAATTCTCAATCGGAAATGGCACACAAATCTGAGAATGATAAAATACAAATGGCACCAAAAGATCAATCTGTTGAACCTGTTGTAGAGAAAACAATTCAATGGGTTTTAAGATCTGCACAACCGGGAATGGCCACTCTGTCAGAAACAGGATCAAAAGATCTTAAAACTGTTGAAATTGGAACTGTTCTGACGGGATTGGGGCGAATTGTAACAATTCAGATCGAAAATGGCTTATGGGTTGTTCGTGGCACAAAAGGCTCTGTAAGCCAATAAATACTTACATTAGAGGTACTCATAATAAGTTTTAAAGATCTTTACTTAATAGTTTTTTACCTATGTTAAGATAAAATTAAGATAAAATGTGTTCTAATATTGAGATGGTGGGTCAATACGTTAAAAGAATAATTTGTATGAGTGCTATAAAACAATATATAGCATTCTCGTTTCTAATATTTGTTTCAGTATTTATAAAAGCTGCACATGCACAAGATGTAACGGATTTAGCAATCAACGTAGCAGATTCGGCTGCAGATTTACCGGGTCTCGTTTCTGCAATTGCCTATATGCTTGGCCTGCTTTTCGGCTATCGCGGCGTAATGAAGCTAAAGTCTCATGTTGAGGCACCCGGCGAAGGTTCAGGTCAAACCCCCCTCAGAACGCCGATCATAAGCTTTGTTGCGGGTGGAACATTTTTCGCACTGCCCATGCTTTACGACGCCGCTGCAGCATCATTCGATGGCGGTCCAGGAACAATATTTTCTATTTTAAATCCGCTTTTAGGTACCACAGCTGGCGGACTTTCTGCGCCACTCGGTGTTGGTGTAGGCCAAGACTTTAATACTGTATTAGAAAACATTGCCATCTCATTTCAAGGTGTACCAGGTATTATATCTGCACTGGCTTACCTTCTTGGATTAATCTTAGTGATTGCCGGTGTCTTTAAAATCAAAGAACATGTCGAAAATCCAGAACAAATTCAAATAAAAGAAGGTGTTATCCGAATATTAACAGGTGGCGCATTGCTGGCACTACCTGCCATCTTTAATGCGATGTTCCAAACAGTTGATGGCACATTCGGTTTCGATACTTTATTTGCCAGCACTAACCTCACACTATTTTTAACAGATAGTGTTTTCATCGGTGGCGCCGCTACCTGTGTAGCAGGAGCGGGTTCTTTTGGGCAATTAATTTGTGCCATTACAGAAAACACAGGGTTTTTACCTGCATTTTTAACCGCAGCAGCATATTTATTTGGCGTTGTCATGGGGGTTTGGGGCGTTCTCAAAATACGCGACCATGTTTTAAACCCGCAGCAAACATCTATCTTTGAAGGTATTTCACGTCTTATCGCAGGCGGGGCATTTTTTGCATTACCTTTAGTTGTATCCGTTCTGGACAATACCCTTGCCGCTGGTGGTATTATAGGCGGTATTACAGGATATAACTTCACAGGTGCTATAGCTGGTACCGTAGGTGGTATTATAGGCGGCGGAGCCTGCCCAGCAGCAGCAGCAGGTGTTGGCCTTGATAGCTTGCTAGTCTGCCTTGCAACCGATATCCTTGGGCCTATTCATGCCGTTACAAGTTTCTTTGCCTTTGTTGCAGGTATGATCTTTATCATGATTGGCATTTCACGTTTAATAAGAAGCGCTCAGGAAGGTGCAAAGGCACCAGGCGGAATTGGAACAATCATGACATTTATCATTGGCGGCGCTCTTATCTCTTACAACGACCTTATGACGGCTGCTACGTCTACATTAACAGGCGGCCCGGTGACACAGACATTTGCAACGATACAATACACAGCAGGTCTTGCAGGACCAGAAGTTGATGCTGCGAATGCTGTTGTAGGCTCCATTTTAAAGTTCATGATTGTTGTCGGCATCATTAGCTTTGTCCGAGGGCTGTTTATTATTCGTAATGTAGCCGAAGGCAATCAACAAGCATCAATGATGGCAGGCGTAACGCACATAGTTGGCGGTGCACTGGCCGTTAACCTTGGTTCAGTGCTCAACGCAGTACAAGCAACTTTCGGAACAACAGGATTTGGTATAGTATTCGCTTAATAAACTCTTTTCCAATCGCATGGGGAATTTATATCAATGACATTAAAAGATCTCCACTTAGGTGTTTTACGACCTTCCAATGCAGGTAAACAGAAAAAGAAACCGCTATCAGAAGCTAAAGTTTCAAATGAACTTAAGAAAAAAATTTTTGAACGTGATTCACATACTTGCCAATTTTGCGGCTTTACAGCAAAAAAATATCAGGAAATTCATCATATTAATCAGGACATTTATGATCACTCTGAAAAAAATCTAACAACGGCCTGCATTTTTTGTCATCAATGTTTTCAATTAGATAAAGTTAGCGATATGCGTTCAGGTGTTTTGATTTGGCTACCGGAAATCGAACAACATGAATTACATCATATCGCCAGATCTATATATATCGCACGCATATCACAAGGACCTGTTGCAGAAGCTGCCCGTAAAGCTTTGGATATCATTATGGAGCGCCGTGAAGAAGTAAAAAGACGTATTAGCACTGATGATCCATATATCTTATCAACTGTTCTAACCGATTACTTAGGTCCGAAATCTTATAATGACCGTAATTCCAAATTAAAAGGTGTACGTTTATTTCCCCTAGATCGTCGGATTATTAAGGAAGCTGATCTAGAATTCAATCAATTTCCTCAGATTTTAGCTTATTGGCGTTCAAAAGATGGTCCTTTTGGCGGTAAAGCTCCACCACAATGGATTTCAATTTATCAAGATTTTTTGGCAAAAGCAGCTTAGTTTCAAGCATCATTAAAGATAGCGGTGACCTGAAAAACGACTATCCCCGCCGCAAGCAGCGGGGTATT
>CAWUJS010000107.1:0-5447 GCA_963922705.1 uncultured Alphaproteobacteria bacterium
TGAATCACATCACGGCAGCAAAGGGAATGAAAAATCTTACGGCAATAAAAAGGAACGAGGTCTAGTAAACCTCCACGGGCCAAGGCCCGTGGTATCACTTTAGACGCAAGCTGCGCTTGTCTGGACTGGTTGGTTCGGAGACGCTACATCCCACGGGCTTACGCCCGGGGAGTTGATTCGCATTAAATTCCCAAGATTCCCCAATCCTTATCCATAGTTGGGGTTAAATAGCGCTTTACAAAAAGTCATGATCATTTTATAAGAATTTTATTATAATTTTAACGCGGGGTGGAGCAGCCCGGTAGCTCGTCAGGCTCATAACCTGAAGGTCGTAGGTTCAAATCCTACTCCCGCAACCAATTTACTAATTACGAACCGTTCTAACGCCAGTTAGGGACGGTTTTTTTGTGCCTAAAATCCCAGTTTCTGCGCCGTTTTCGCACGCAACCTGTTCACAAGCTCAGTCCATCATATGCATGAAAATGTGCTTCATACCCTCAAAATACCCCCATCCGTCTAAAAACCTGTCGGCTATTTCCGATCCAACCTTCAGGTAAAGAACCTAGTTTTTTCAATAGTTTCAGCGCATCAGCATTTTTTGCAGTTCGAAAGAATAAGCGCCCATCAAAAAAACTTTCGAACTATTCAAAATGTAACTTCAATGACAAAACCAACGAATTGGTATATAATGGTGAAATCATGAAAAAGCTGGCGATTGTCATTTTTACATTTTTGTTTCTGGCTAATACGGTTGTCGTATCGGCTTGGGCAAAGCCATGCTTAATGAATGGCGAGCAACCTGCAATGGAGCAGATGAATTCGCAGAACATGGATGATATGCCATGTCACGGGCAACAAGACGAACAGCAAAAGCACTCCCATTGTGATGGTATATGTCTATGCGTTCATGCCTCAACATCATCCAGCTTTCTATCCAATACGGCCAGTGCATTCCATGTTCCGATCCTAAAGTCTATTCGTGTGATGCATAATGATGATGTTTTATCGTCCAGACCATCATCACCGCCGCATCGCCCTCCCAAATTGAACTCCTGATTTTTGTTGATTGAAGCTGCAAGCAAATAGCCTGCGGCCAGAATTTTAATCGCAAACAGGAGATTTACATGCGATTTTTACTTTTTGCCCTTTTTGGAATGGGGCTAATTATTCCAAACCTTGCTCAGGCAAGGCCGGTATCCTATCCAGGCGGCTGGACGGGCATGTTCATGAATGATGGTGATAAGAACAGCGCCCACATTCATTACTCACCAACGGCTAAAACATCCGTGGGGTATAAGTTTGAATATTGGCGCGATAAGGAAATGACCTTGAACGCCGTTCAGATGAATAACCTACTCAAGCGCTGGAACAATCCAGACAGCCAAGCCAATCTTTACCTGAAATCCGGTATTGGGATTGCGTATAGCGATGCTGGTGATTTTGACGGTGAGACATCAGCGGCAGGCTTTACAGGTATTGCTGCCGATTGGGAGGATCGCCGCTTCTTTATCTCATACGAGAACCGCTATACCGAAGCCGGAGAGATTGATGATTTTTATCAGCAATCTGCACGGGTTGGCGTTGCTCCCTATATCGGAGATTACGGTGATCTTCATACATGGCTCATGCTGCAAGTCGAGCATATGCCAGAAAATGATAACAACTTCACTGTAACGCCGATGGTACGGCTTTTTAAGGATGTTCACTTGCTGGAGGCTGGGGTCAGCAATCACGGTGAAATCCTCTTTAACTACATTTTCAGATATTAAGAAAGGAACATTTCCATGAAAAAATTACTTCTAACATCAGCTCTTTTGGTTTCACTCTCACTGCCTGCTTTTGCAGCCCATCCCGGCGGCACGGTCTATGCCGATGTCAACGGCTTGGTTTGTGATTTCTGCGCCCGTGCCCTTGAAAAAGTGTTCGGCAAACAGGAGGCAGTGGAGTCCATCAATGTGGATTTAGATGAGAAAGTTATCACCGTTCACTTTAATGAAGGGCAAAGCCTGGATAATGAGACAATCACACAGCTGATTACGGATGCTGGATATAATGTGCAGGAGATCCGGCATGACGAATAAAGATGTATCTTTATGGCGGCAGACTATTCTGCCGTCACTCTCGCTCTTTACGTCCGTGGGAACATTGCTGTGCTGTGCGTTGCCTGCTTTGCTGGTGACGCTCGGCATGGGCGCAGCGCTGGCGGGTTTTGTGGGGGCTGTTCCATGGATCACGGCAGTGTCGGACTATAAAGGCATTGTCTTTGCTGTGGCGGGTGTGTTGCTGGCGCTGGCGGCGTTCATGCAATGGCGCGCACGGAATGCTCCATGTCCGGCTGATCCTGCAAAGGCTAAAGCCTGCGCGAGATTAAGAATGATAAGCTGGGGTATTCTTGGCTTTTCCATCCTGATCTATGTGGTCGGCTTTTTCTTTGCGTTTTTAGCCGCTGATATATTCTACGGATAAGCATATTAATCGTAACACCAAAGCCAGCTCATTGTTCATGGGCTGGCTTTTTTTATTTTTTCATCGTCGTTTTTGAAACCCATTGCAGACCTGAAGAAACAGAGAGTTTTCGCTGGACTAAGTGCCGAAGCGAAGCATTCATGTCTAACGCAAACACAAAGGATAAAGATAATGAAAAACAATATGTTAGAGCGGGATATTGCCGAGTTGAGCTATATGCCAATGGCGCATTTGAAGGAGCTGTGGCAAAGCTATTACAACACGCCAGCACCGCATTTTAACAAACTCACACTGGTGAATAAACTCGCCTACCGCATGCAAGAATTAGAATATGGCGGCCTGAAGCAAGAGGTCGTCAATCTGCTGATGGATTACGGTAACGGCGTAAAGAAAAAGCGCAAACGTAAAGCCATGAAGCCCGTCGTTGGCACACGGTTGATGCGTGAATATGAAGGCACAGAGCATTACGTGACTGTCTTGTCCAAGGGGTATGAGTATCAGGGCAAAACCTATAAAAGCCTCAGCGCTATTGCCCGCAGCATTACCGGCACCAACTGGAACGGTAATTTGTTCTTTGGCTTGATCGCACGGAGGGCAGCGTAATGGATAAGAATAAAGCTATTCGTTGCGCAGTCTACACCCGTAAATCAACAGAAGAAGGTTTGGATCAGCAATATAATACGCTGGATGCCCAGCGCGATGCTGGTGAAAACTATATCAAATCACAGCAACATGAAGGATGGGAAATCTTGCCAGAGCGTTATGACGATGGCGGTTTCACGGGTGGGAATATGGATCGCCCCGCTTTAACCAAGCTGCTTGAAGATATCAAAGCCAAGAAGATTGACGTGGTGGTGGTCTATAAGATTGACCGCCTTTCACGCTCACTCACCGATTTTGCCCAAATGGTGCAAGTGTTTGATGAGCATGATGTGAGCTTTGTATCCGTCACGCAGCATTTCAACACCAAGGATTCTATGGGAAGATTGACGCTGAACATCCTTTTCAGCTTTGCCCAGTTTGAGCGCGAGGTTATTGGCGAGCGTATCCGCGATAAATTTGCCGCGTCAAAACAAAAAGGCATCTTCATGGGCGGCGCTCTCCCCCTCGGTTATAATTCGGTGGATCGCAAGTTGGAGGTTGTGCCTGAAGAAGCCAAGCTTGTGGAGCATATTTTCAAACGCTATACGCAGATCAAATCGATCTCACATATTATCAAAGAGCTGGATCTCAAAGGCCACCGCACCAAGCTTTACACAAGTGGCACAGGTAACATACGCGGTGGGCGTAAATTTAACCGCCAATATATCTACCGGATTTTGAACAATAAGCTCTATCTTGGCCAGATCGTCCATAAGGATAAAACCTATCCAGGGCAGCACAAAGCGATTATCAGTCAGAATTTATGGGACGAGGTTCATGCGATTTTATCGCGTGATCGTGTCAAGCGCGGCAATCAGACGAAAAATAACAACCCATCACTCCTGCGCGGGTTGGTGCGGTGCGGCTGTTGTGATTGTGCCATGACGCCAACCTTCACCAAAAAAGACAAGCGCATCTACCGCTATTATACCCCCACCACAGCAATTCATAAAGGGTATGACGCCTGTACGGTGGGGCCAGTCCCCGCGGCAGAGATTGATGCGCTGGTCGTCGGCCACATGCGTAAATTTATCGAAAGCCCCGAAATCATTACAAAGACGCATCACAAGCTTCAGAATAGCGATGGCTGCCCGCATGATTTTGGCTTGGAAGAATTACGTGCTCATATCGGAAACTTTGACAGTTTTTGGAATGGCCTGAAGCCCAAAGAGCGCAGCCGCATTGCAGAGCTATTGGTGAAACAGGTCACCATTAACAATGATGAGGTCGCCATTGATATGCGCCTGGACGGCTTCACCACCATCGCCAACACATTTACAAAAGGAGAATTTTTATAATGACAACCATATCTGTGAACGAAGCGCTGGATACACTTCAGATCCGCATTCCGATGCAATTTAGCCGCCGTAGCTCCCGCAAAATGATTGTAGGGCCCGATGGCAAAACCATCGATGAAATGGTTGATCCAGAAGCGGATAATATGGATTACACTTTTATCTCAGCGCTGGGCAAAGCTTTTTCGTGGCAACGTATGCTTGATGAAGGCAAATACGAAACGCCAAAGGAGCTGGCGCAAAAAGAACAAGTCGAAGTCACGCACATGTATCGTGTGATGCGCCTGACACTTCTCGCCCCCGATATTATCGAAGCCATCTTAAATGGCACACAGCCCCGCACATTGACGCTGCAGAATGTAGTGCGCGGCTTCCCCATTTCATGGAAAGAGCAACGACAAATATTCGGATTTACGCATGAATAAAAATTCAGAAACTTTCGTCACTTTCTAAAAATTTTACAGACCTACCCCATCAGGACCAATCAACAATGGAGTTTCCTGATGGACAATCACACAGAGCAAGCCTCTCAAGGTCGAGAGCATATATCCGAAATATCAGACATTCTTGCGCTGGCTATTTTGCGGCAGATACAAAAGCCCCCCATATCCAATAATCTGAAAAATCAAGATGGGCCGTCGCTATCCTCACACGAACGTATGACCCAAACATCCATACACAAGTAGGCAGCCAATCAATAGTTGCAGAGGCGGAATAACTTTCTCTTCTAACTGAATAATTTTTTGCATTTCATTTTCTCCAATTCAACCAATTGGAGAAAATAGATGTCGAAGAACCGTTGCGGCGGCGTAGGCTCCTACGCCGCCTTTTTTATTAGCGCCAAAGCAAAATCACTTATCCGCTCTGGTCTTTTTAACCCGCATGATCGCGAAGATATTGAGCAAGAATTAACCTTGGCCTATCTGCAGGACGCGCACAAATTTGATGAGCGAAAGTCGGGTTATGAAACCTTCATTCGTATGATTATCAATAGACCTCTTTCCTTTTTATTGCCGTAAGATTTTTCATTCCCTTTGCTGCCGT
>CAWUJS010000108.1:0-5391 GCA_963922705.1 uncultured Alphaproteobacteria bacterium
AACATGATCCTTTCATAAAGATTAAATGACTACACAAACACTGAATCACATCACGCCAGCAAAGGGAATGAAAAATCTTACGGCAATAAAAAGGAACGAGGTCTAATATTCTTCCTGAGCGTTTGAAAGAGATGATTTTTGCTCACATCTCTCGCTCACAGCTACAAAACTCCTCTTCGCGCGTGGCAGAATTGGCTCGCCCCGGCGATGACAATTACGAGCTGGAAATCATGGAAAAATACCGCACCGTCCGTAAATTCATGCCTAAATTGCTCAAAACTATCCGGTTTGAAGCCGCGTCTTCCGGCCTGAATATCTTGAAAGCCTTGGAGTTCCTTGCCGATATTGAAAATCAGAAAAAACCTGATATGAATGCAGCCCCAATGGCGGGTGTTCCCAAAGCATGGCAACGCAGAATTATTGTTGATAACGGTAAGATCAGCCGGCAGGCTTATACGCTTTGTACATTGGAGCGGCTTCAAATGGCTCTGCACCGCCGTGATATTTTTGTTCCGGCAAGCAGAAAATGGTCAGACCCACGTCAAAAACTGATTTCTGCAAAACGTTGGAAATCCCTGAAGCCCAAATTCTGTCATTCCCTCGAACAGCCTGCCTCAAGTGAAGAGGCCGCTAAAATATTAGCGCAGCAGCTCGATACGGCATATAAAGACACCATGAACAGGCTGGACGACAACGCAGCCTTGCTTTTACACCCCGCCAATGAAAGCCGGAATTTTAAGCTCTCATCTTTGGATCGAATAGATGATCCTGAGAGCCTTATTAGGCTGCGCCGTGAAATTGCATCCAGATTACCGCGCGTGGATTTACCGGAAGTTTTGCTGGAAATCCATACACTGACAGGTTTTGCTCATGAGTTTACGCATATCAGCGAGCAAAACTCCAGAGCAGGTGGTTTGGTTGTCAGCCTATGTGCGGCGCTTGTTGCACAAGCCTGTAACACAGGACTGGAGCCTGTCATAGACAGTTCTTTCGCGCCGCTCACGCGGCATCGTTTGAGCTGGACAACACAAAATTATATTCGCAGTGAAACTCTGGCCAAAGCCAATGCCAGATTGGTTGACGAGCAAACAAAAATCCCGCTCGTAAGGGCATGGGGCGGCGGGGAAGTTGCCTCTGCCGACGGTATGCGCTTCGTTGTTCCCGTTCAATCCATTAATGCTGCGCCAAACAGAAAATATTTTGGTAGAGGCCGCGGCGTGACCTATTATAACTTCACATCCGATCAATTCACAGGGTTTCATCATATCGTTATTCCGGGCACCTTGAGAGATTCCCTGTATATTCTGGAAGAATTGCTGGAGCATGAAACCTCGCTGCAAGTCAAAGAAATCATGTCGGACACGGCAGGAACCAGTGAAATTGTCTTCGGGCTGTTCTGGCTATTAGGCTATCAATTCTCCCCGAGGCTGGCAGATATTGCCAGTTCCAGATTCTGGCGGATTGATCCGCATGCCGATTATGGCGCGTTAAATCCTTTGGCGCGCAACAGGGTTAAACCTGAAGCATTCGTCCGGCACTGAGATGATATTCTGCGCACCAGTGCCTCGCTCAAAACAGGCACGGTCAGTGCTTCGGAACTCATTCGTTCCCTGTTTAACAGCAAACGTCCAAGCACATTGGGTAAAGCCATTGCTGAGCTTGGAAAAATCCCGAAAACAAAGCATATGCTCAATTACATCAATGATGAAGATTACAGGCGCCGCATCCTGATCCAACTCAACCGGACGGAAAGCCGCCATAGCCTTGGCCGCGAAGTTTATCACAGCCAAAAAGGTGAATTACGGCAGCGCTACAAAGAGGGGCAGGAAGACCAGCTCGGTGCGCTCGGTCTGGTGATGAACGCCCTTGTGCTCTGGAACACAATTTATATGCAAGAGGTTCTCCGGCAACTGGAAAAAGAAGGCCACAAAATCAACCCCGCAGATGTTGCCAAATTATCGCCCCTGATCCATGAGCATTTTAACTTTTTAGGGCGTTATAATTTTAGGCTTGAAGGCCCGCCTGCAGAAGGAAAACTAAGGCCTTTACGCCAACCCAGTGAACAACAATTACTCGTAGCGTAATTCCTTATGGCAGGTTTTCGTTCCATTGCGCGTCAGACCCCTTTACCCTTGCGCGCGCCAGGGGCAACCCGCCCCTTAGCCAAGCGTAGCGCGGAGAAACCCAAAAAAGACATTTTGAAAAAATGGCAATAGCGGGGTTGATATGCTTTCGGTAGCGTTTGGCCTGAATCAGATAATGCTGGTCATTTTTATAGGCACGTCCATCAATGCCACCATCCCCCGTATAGCGTTTGTTTCGGATGATTTTAAAGCCGTGTTTTTTCAGCGCGGTTAAAATCATCTCCTCAAAGACAAAAGCGTTCAGGCCGCGCAGATAATAAAACTGGTCTTGTGGGGTCTCCAGCTCGGCCAGAATTTTTAAATATCGCACGGCGTTGATACGGTTGACGACCTGCCGCCTTTGGAACACTTAGCTCTATGGCTTTCAAGTTTTCTTCAATCATTTTCCCTGGGTGCAGGGGTGCTAACTTTCTCAACATAATATAACCTTTATTGGCTTAATTCATATTCTCTCACCAGAATATCAGCGGGAATGTGAAGCCCATGCGTTAGCTTTCTAATCATGGACAAACTTAAACCGCGCTTTTTATTCATCACTTCTGAAACCTTACTGGATGAACCCAAGAATTTAATCATGTCTTGGGTGTGCATATCCTGCGCTTCCATAATATGCTTAATAGCTTCTACGGGGTCGGGTGCATCAATTTTATAATGCTCGTCTTCGTAGGCAGAAACCAAAGTAATCAGCACTTCCAGTTCATCCCCTTTTGGTGTGTTGGGCTTTGCATCAAAAAGAGCTTCAATACGCTTAAGAGCGGCTTCATAATCACCTTGCGTTTTGATCGGTTTAATTTTCATCGTCTTTGCTCCTATATTTTCTGCACGTCCGTTTTATCGTATTCTTTGTGCGTACCGATAAAACGGATGTAGATTGTAAAAAAGTCATAATTTATCCAGACAACAAGCCTGTAATGATTACCTTTGATATTAAAAACCACACGCCCATCCTGTAAAATTGAGGCATTTCTATATTGGTCTTTCACATCCTGCGGAGTCTTCCACTCCGCTGCTTTTGCAATCTGATACCATGCTTTTAAATGTTCTTCGCTATCAGGATATTGTTCCCAAAAATCCTTTAACAGTTTCCTTGATATAATTCTCATCAACTATCCTTACTTCACTATTCCAGTATACACTTTTCCCATTTTGGGAACAAGCTTTATTTTCCCATTTTGGGAATTATTTTATTCTTCATCCTCTGCAAACAAATCATGTTGCTTGCCAAGGTCGATTGTAACGCGGATAGGATAGACACGGTATGTATAGGCTTCCTCATCGACTGGCGGGTTATACCTCCGCATGAGCGTTTCCGCTTCCTCTTTTGTCGGCTTGATCGTGGCATAGAGCATATTCAGGCGGTGATCGAAAGCGGCAAACGCTTCTATGGATTTCAACTTCACCATTGGAACGAATATTGACGATAACACCGCCTGTTTTTTCATCTTCGGTTTTCTCATACTGCCATGATGAAAAATACCCCTCTTCCAATTCAGCCCAATCATGGCTCTGATTAAAATCATCAACCAATTTTTCGGCGGCTTGTTTTTGCAACTCATCAAACTGCTCAACATCATTGAAATAGGTGGTTTTGTCCTCGGCTAAGAGGTCAGAGGTATAATCGCCTGTATAAAGGCTTTTATCAAAGATTGCCAAAGCCACATTGGGTTTTTCATCCAAAATTGCGTCCTTAACATCCTCTGGGCTATCGCACCACCCTCTTTGTACACGCTCCAAAATGGCATTTTGTTCATCATGGGATGCAAGCGCAAAACTTTCGGCCTGAGCAAGATTGATTTGTCCATCAATAAGGGCTTGGGTGACATCTTCGCTTAATTCCAATGGCAGTGCGTTTTTCACCGTCTTTGATAAGCGTTGCAATGGCATGAGCTTCTTCTAACGGGCTTAGATTTTCACGTTGGACATTTTCAACTGTTGCCATGCGTAGAATATCATCTTCGCTCAAGCCTTCTTTGATTTCGACTTTCACCGGAAAATCGGCTTCGATCTCACCACGCTCCAAAAGCAGGTTCAGGGCACGAAAACGGCGTTCACCGCATATAATAGCGTGTTTAGCCCGTTTGGAAGGTGGCGCGGCGACAATTAGATTTTGCAGTAAGCCATCATTTTTAATGAATTGCGCCAGCCCTTCAATTGAGTGTTCATCAAAGCCTTTGCGGGGATTGTCTTTTGAGGTTTTGATTTGGTTAAGTTTAAGAATTTGAGTGCTCATGGTATTTGCTCCTTTTTTAAGTGATGCCATCGGCGCTTTAATATTCGCTTGGGAGAAACAGGGGTTTGTTTTGAAAATAAAAACGGATGGTCTTGAGCGGAAAATCGGTGAAAGGGATGTGTTCACGGTAAAGCTCATTCTCATTGCCATCGGTGCAAATGAGATTTGCGCCCTGCCCTTCATTCTTGAGTTTTAAATCCCAAACGCAAAACTCTTCGCCTTTAAGTTTTGAAACACTGGCTTGGCATTCCATGATTTTATCAATCAGCCAATAAGCTTCGCCTTTTTCAGCAATATATTGCGCCCCATCAGTGTAGAGAAATTGACGAAAAAGCGGGTGACGATACCACCGTTCCGTTCCTGTAAACTGGTTTAAATCTTCTTCTCTCAAATTTTGTTTGTTGCTCATTTCAAGTCCTTTCCTTTTTAAATATCGCCCCGAAACATACTTTTTTCGGGGCGAGCAGGAACGGCGAGCAATAAGCGGCATGAGAGGTCAAACCCAAATCCTTCGAAGAAGGACGAGGGCTAAAAATCGACAAAATTGCGGAAGGTTTGCGAAACGTCAGTTTCGTGAAAGCCGTCATTTTTTCTATTTTTTGGCTTTGGGATTTGACGGATTTTGCCAAGACAAAACAGAATTGACACAAGTGTCATTATTTGGCATCTCTTGACACTTAAAAACCCTAAAATCTTTTGCTATCCTTAGTCTTACACAGTGTCAAAACGTCAGATGAACCATAAGTGACACTTGTGACGTCAGTTGAAAAACGCATTTTGAACGCCTCTCACCGCCTCGCGTTACGGATTGATTGTCACCCGAAGGGCCTAAACGCTTTTCTTTAAAGTGGTTCGGGGAGCCTAGGCGAGTAAAGCCTGACCCGTTTTTTTAAAACGGGGAACGCCCAAATTAACCTATAGATTAAATTTTTCGGATAAAAATTAACATTTAAATTAACATTTAACTGAACCACTACCGACCGGAGGTCGGTAGGTTCGTGGTGAGTGGCTAAAAGC
>CAWUJS010000109.1:0-5385 GCA_963922705.1 uncultured Alphaproteobacteria bacterium
TACTATTTCTTACACTTTGGGAATCCCGATTCTAACTAAATACGATCTGCTCTAGGGTTTCTTGCGATTATGCCGCTTTCGCCGGGATGACAACTGTGGGGGATGGGATGACAAGAGAGGGAGTAGGATCACCACGGTTTTTACAAGCCATAAGTTCAAATGCAATTGCCATGACTATTGATTAGGGATTGAAAATAGCGACGGACGTCCGGCGGCGGCGCGTTCTGTATCCCATTTTTCTTTAAGCGTATCCCATTTTGCTTTTTCTTCCGGTGTGTTTGGATCATAAGGCGGCTCACTTATGGCATACCCTCTCTCTTTTGCGTAATCGGGGCATGCTTCAAGAACCATTGGTAAAAAAGTTGCCATGCGTTGTGCGTCCTGAACCACTATACGCCCCAAAAGACTTTTGACCTCACCGCCGTCCGCTTTGATGATTTCATGATCTGCGCGTTCCTGGATTAAATTCGATAATTTTTCAACCCTCTCGCAAAGCGCACGCGGATCGCGAATGACACGCATATCTTTATCACGGAATAATCGCGGGATACTCCTTTGCAGGTCATTCCAAATATCAGGATTATTTTGCATGAGATCCCGGTCAGGATAAAAAGTCCAGCCGTAAAGTGTGATAGTGTCGTCTGAGATAGAGCCCCCTTGGCCGTTTTAGTTTTCTATACTGGATAGTGGTGGACGCCCGGCAGCAGCGCGCTCTTTTTCCCATTTTTCTTTGAGCGCATCCCACTTTGCCTTTTCTTCCGGTGAGTTAGGATCATAATCCGCATCCGGGCCATTATAATTAATGATTTTGTAATAGCCCTTCTCTGCGGCATAGGCTGGGCAGCTATCAATCGTTGAATCATAAAGCAAAGTCAGGTAGCGCGCTTTATCAACCATCTCTTTCACAATGCGAATCTTAATCTGATTGTTTTCATCAAAGAATTGCAGTAAATCATTCAGCATTTTCTTATCACCATGCAGCAATGTATTAATAACTGCAGTGTTCGCAATACCTTCAGGGTCAACCTGGTTTTCCCTAAATGTTTCAAGATATGCCTCTAATTCTTCATTATCAACAGATCGTTTCACAAGGCTTAAAGCTAAGAATTCCATAAATCTTTCAGAGTCACCAGCATATCTAACCTTTAGCTCCTTTATGTGCTCACACAACTCAGGGGCAGTCATTTTATTCTCTTCACCACCACTTGCCGCTGGTAAAAATTCAGGCAAATGCTCAGTCATTTCATCCCATTGCGCAAAATTATCATCTGCGTTGAATTTATCCGGGCAGACTTCCTGACTATGCAAGACAAGTAACTTGCTCGGATAGGCGCATTGCATTGCTTTTTCCGTCGCTTGTACTTTCGCAGGCAAGATCATTAAACCTGTCATTAAGAAAGACAGAGAAAATATGGGCAATAAGACTATTTTTAATGTTTTCATCTTTATGTATCCTTATTTATATATCCTTATGGGCAAGTTCTTCTAAAGACAGCGCTTTGCGCGGTGTTGCGATCAGTAATAGACTTCCACGACGTTACATTGTAGTTTTCGGAAACGCCAGCACCGGGGCCATGCGTCCCTTCACTACCGTTGGATACGATGCCGCCGCTACCAGTATAAACACCCGTATGACCGCTATTGCATCGACCAGAATAATTTGAACGGCACGTACCACTTGCACCTGATGTATCGAAGTTTGTTGGTGTTACTAAAATATCACCTTCCTGTAAATTGGCTGCATCTGCTGCTGTTAATGTTCCGGTGTCTACGATTGTGTAGCACGGGTCATTAGCTAATTTTTCGCGCAAAGTTACTGTGCTCAACGTACCACCACCTTGTAACGGATATCCGGCACCCTTGAGTATTTCAGATACAACCCATGCACAGGCAAGATTTCCTTTATCCGTACCGGGCACACAGGAGGTTGAGTAACCTTCCATTCTTCTGGCAGAATTAGCTATCCTTTCTCCTGGCGTTGCGCCTTCTGGAGGTCCTAAATTCGGTCCACCATCACTACACTGCTGATACGTTCCGCCGCCGCCGCCGCCGCCACCGCCGCCGATATCACCAATACCAAAGCCCGGAAGGCCTAGTCCACCGCCGCCAGCACCACCACATAATCCGCCGATGACTGAACCGAGATCACCAGCACCAAATAAAGCTGTTTGTGCACCCAGTGAATTTTGAGCATATGACATGAAATTGGGGCCGCCGCCGCCGCTACCACAGAAACCGCCGCTGGCTATTTGGTCCATCATATTACAAGCATCCTGAAACTGATTAATAATATTGTTGTAATCTCCTGAGGTTGCATTTGTTCCAACAAGCTGCGTAAGCTGTAACATCATGGCATTTTGCATTGGCTGGGATAAACAAGCCAGTAAGCCATTAATCGCACCTTGTGCATTGCTAACGCCGGGAATATCATTTAAGCCAGTTACCAAAGGGCTGCCTCCGGCAACAGGATTCAAGCCTCCATCATCATCCAGAAATGGATTGCCGGTAGGATCGCCACCATCTGCACCCCCAAGCGGGCAAATATAGTCACCGGCAGTATTAATATAACACTGCCCGGTTGCTCCCTGAGCCAGAACTTCTGCGTTGTGACAGATCCCTATTAGCAGACAGAATATAAATAATTTCGTTAAAGTGAGTAATTGATGTGAGATGCGCTTAATCATAAAAAAATTCTTACATGGTTGGAATTTACTTCTATTAGTTTAATACGCAACTTATTGACAAATTCTTAAAATAGATAAAATTTTACTGAAATTTTATCTAGCACCTTAAGATTACGGCACACAATTACCCGCAGCAGGATTATAATAGCATCCCGGCGCTGAGCAAACTGCATCAGCATGCGTGTCCTCAGGCGGTACACCACTATACACCCGAACACCTGTTGGTATCGGCTGTGAGCCACCGCAATTGATATTCATCATATTCAGTGAATGTGTATAAACATTAGCACCGGCACCTCCCAGAGGGATGATTGAAACGCCGCCGGGCTGCCCTGGCTCTGGATATGCTGCAATCATAGCATTTGACCATATATCAGCGCGATCTTCATCATCGCAAGGAATCGGGTTTGTACGTGGGTCAAAAGCCGCCATTTGTGGTAAAGTTAAAAACATATTCGGATTAAAGTCGACACATCTGAGGAAATTCCATACATATTCCATCGGATTACAAATTGGTGAGACGGGTCCTACAAATGTTCCACCCGCGAATTCATGACCAAAATTATCATATACAAATTCAAATAACGTGTAACTGACGACCAAACCGATCAAGTTACCCTGGCGGCTTGTATGAAGCTCTCCGCCTGGCGGATGAGGACCAGCAATAAGCCCCGCACCGCCATTATTGTTTGGCGCGGTTACAGTACCAGTTGTAATTGTTGGAAGATTGTAGGCATAGGGCGTACTTCCACCGCTAAATTGCAACGGAGGATCATTAAACAAGTCAGTCGAATCTACGTTGTCACTAAACAAATCATCAGCCGCTTCGTCTAGTTCCTGATTTCTTATATGAAAGCAAGAATACTCCAAAACACTATCCGGCTTTAAAATGAGTGTTTGTGCAATTTCAACTTCACGCATTGCCTCAAGATTGGCACGCGCTTCAAGTACATCGGCAAATTCCGGATCACAAGACGGAGCATGCTCGTCCCGCCAATTCTCTGGATTTTGGGCATAGGCCGTTATGGGGATAATGCCAAAAAGCACGCTAAAATATACAATTGATAAAAAACGGATCAAAATAATAGACCTAATTTAAAAAACTGCTCACTGTAAAATTTTATCACAGAAGATAAACATTCGCATAATTTTATATTCAAAATAGATGAATTTGATATTAATCACGCCGCATCATATTATCAATTTCTTCATCGGGAAAATCATGGGCGCGGGCTATTTCCTCTACCATAACCTCACGTATCAGCACAGTAATATCGTCGCAATTCTCACACCAAACATCCAAAATTGGACGGCGGAATAATATGAGCTGATCTTCATCGCTGGTCGTCTTTTTTTCAACGCCCGGTGATAACTCTTTTCCGCTGCGATAAAGAGCCAGAAGCTCATAAGGGTCATCAAGTTCCATATCAGCCTGCGTTGCTTCATCGGGGAAATCTTCGATAACAATACTGATATCGCCGCAATATTCTGATAGCTCTGAGGGCATTGACTCCAAAATAGCACCAACGAGCGTTTCAAAGTCATTTAATCCCGGCGGGGTTGTGTAATTCATGATGATCTGTTTTGCATCCATAGTACTTGACCTTCCCCAAGCATCCCTGTCAGATTTAATTTATTATTGTTTGAATCGAATAATATCAGGCTACTGTGATTTAAGGATAGGTACAATGGTTGATCGATTAAGTGATCCACAGGTTGAAACTGCATTAAAGGCGCTGGAGGGATGGACTGTTTGTCTCGATCGGCATGCGATACAAAAAATATTTAAGTTTAAGAGCTTTTCAGAAGCATGGGGGTTTATGAATAAGATCGCCGTCTTTGCAGAGGAGATGGATCACCACCCGGAATGGTTTAATGTCTATAATCGTGTAGAAATTACCCTGACCACGCATGATGCGGGTGGGCTGAGTGAGCTGGATTTCGCGCTTGCCGAGAAGATTGAGGGGCTGATTTAGCTTTTTTATTGCCAACTCATTTAAATTCCTTATCCTTCATAAAAGGTAGAAAAATAAATATAGCAATAAGCAATGACACAAAATAACGGAAAATACCTGGTCGGTATCTATCCTGGAACATTTGACCCGGTCACAAAAGGCCATCTTCATTTGATTCGCCGCGCATCTCGTATGGTCGATAAGCTCATTATTGGCGTCGCAGACAGTGACAGAAAAAATCCTCTCTTTGACCTTGATGCGCGTCTGTGCATGCTGAGCGAGGATATTGAAAACCTAAATGACAAAGGCTGTGAGATTGAAGTACAAAAATTTCATAATCTCCTTGTACATTTTGCACGTGATGTAAAGGCATCGTGTATCTTTAGAGGTCTGCGCGCTGTATCTGATTTTGAATATGAGTTCCAGCTCACCGGCATGAACGCTAAGCTGGATCCTGAAATAGAAACGGTATTTTTGATGGCATCCGATAAATGGCAATTTGTTTCTTCAAGTTTTGTAAAAGAAATTTGTTCTTTAGAAGGCGATATAAGCGAGTTCGTTACACCACAAGTCGCAGAACGATTGAAAGCAAAATTTACCACTTAAAAAGCTTGACGAGACTCTGCCAAAAACATAAGGTGCAGCATCGTTTGACTTAACAGTCCTATGTCAAAGTAACGATCTCGTAGCTCAGCTGGTAGAGCAACTGACTTTTAATCAGTAGGTCCAGGGTTCGAATCCCTGCG
>CAWUJS010000110.1:0-5286 GCA_963922705.1 uncultured Alphaproteobacteria bacterium
CACATGATGTACTGACATATCGCTGTGTTTCAGCATTGTTACTGGCAAAAAACACTTGGTGGGCGCAGTTTGACAGGATTGTTTCACGCTTGGGCTTTGTATAAACATCATCGAGCAAGCCGATATTTTGGACAACACCGAGCAGACGGACGTTAAATCCGGCCAAAAGCGTAAAGGCTTTGCTCATGATCGGCATTCGCCCTAGAATGTGAAACTCGTCAAGTAGCATCAGGACGTGGCGGGGTTCTGTTTTAGGATCAGGCTCTTTAGCCGTTAAAATGGTAATCGCTTGCTCAAAAAACAGGCGCATAAGAGGTTCTAGCGGCGCCATTTCATTGATGGCAACACCGAGATAGATAGCATGGCGGCGTTTGCGAATATCTGCAAACGAAAAATCACTTTTTGAGGTTACAGCGTCAATAACAGGGTTGCGCCAGAGTTTTAAGGCACTGGAAAGCGTTGATTTAATACCGGATCGCTCTTTTTCTGCTTTTTGCCTGTATGCGCTAAAGAGCTGTTTTGCTCCCTCATCCAGATCGGGGTACGTGGCTGCAACATATTTAAGAATGTCTTCTAACTTCTCTTCTGTCCCTAAAAGCCGGAAGATTGTACCGATTGTATTGGGGAACTCTTTGTGATCCATAACGTATAGTGCCAGGCCGACAAAAAAATCTTGCGCTTCGTTGGGGAAATGCGGGTCGGATCGTTCTGCCGTGGCAATGAGAGATGCGGCCATGATCTGTAGATCGGTGATCCTTTGGTGTGGATCTCTGGACACGTTATCAAGCGGATTGTAACAATGGGATGTACCGTTTTTAGCGTAGGGACAAAAGTTAATGACCTTGTTGCCAAGGCTGGCGCGGTAGCCTGATGTTATGCGGTGGTTTTCGCCTTTAACATCGAGGCATATAAAGCTGTCTTTCCATGCGAGAAGGTTCGGTATGACAATACCAACGCCTTTACCAGATCGTGTCGGTGCAACCACAAAAACATGCGTGGGATCATCATTCATAAGATAATCGCCTTTTGTTTGCCCTAATATCAGGCCGAATTTACTTTTCATTCTTGCTTTTCGTAAATCAGAGAACCTTGCCCAACGTGCGTTTTTATCTTCGGGCTTGAAGATCCACATAAGAGTTAAAACGGCAAAGAGGGCATTCGGGGCAATGAATGAGATTGCCAGATACATGCCATAGGGCTTTTGGGTGTAGGATAGATAAGAAAATATAGACCATGGCAGGGCATTATCAGGATTCCAGCCATTGAGGAGGAAGTAAAGAACCGAACTTAAATACAGGCTGGTTATAACCGCTATGATTCCGCCTATCCCCGAAAGACTATATTTTAGATATGGATTCATCAAAGCCTGCCTTTTCTATTTATTCGGATACCAGATTTCAGAAACAATGCGTTTGCCGCCAGAGCGTTTGAGCTGAATGACAACATCAATGATGGATTTTGTGTAGGTCATAATCTGATCGTGTGTCAGGGATACGTTACCCTGCATAACCATCAGTGCAATTTGCTCAAAAGCGCCGCGCGGTGTGTCGGCGTGAACGGTTGTGATTGAGCCGGGATGCCCCGTATTAACAGCGCGCAGATAAGAATAAGCTTCCTTACCGCGCAGTTCGCCTAAAAATATACGATCCGGACGCAGACGAAGCGAAGATTCCAGCAAGTCCTGAATAGTGACTTTAGCCTGGCCTTGTTCGCCTTTGGAGGCGAGCAGGGACAAGGTGTTTTTTTGTGGCGGCTTCAGCTCCGCTGTATCTTCAATCGTGATGATACGCTCATCTTCATCGACGGATTTTAAAATAGCATTGAGGAGTGTGGTTTTACCCGTCGATGTACCGCCTGATACAATGATGTTTTTGCGGGTTCGCGCTGCACGTTCAATAAAGTGCATAATGTTATTTTCGGATGTGTTTTGACCATGCGCGGCGGCCACCATATCATTCAATTCTGCATCCGTATTTTGAATTTCCGTATCATCAATAAAACGTGCCTGTTTAAACGCGCCGAGCTGAGCGTAATCCTGAAGGCTTAAATCCTGTACCCCTTGCTTACGGATTGACAGGGCAATACCTTTTGCAGCCGCCGGCGGAAGAACAAATTGAATCCTTTCACCGGAGGGTAGGGAGGACGATAGCAAAGGGAGTTTTTCATTGATGCTTTGTTTGGTTTCTTGTGCGACAAGCCTTGCCAGACGTGCCAGCTTGTCATTGGCGACATCGGGGCAGGGGATATACTCCATACGCGGCTCGCCCATCTTTTCAATCCAAAACCCGCCCGGTTCGTTTACGCAAACTTCTGTGATGTCCGGATCATTCAGGTGTTTTGCAAAGGGCGCAAGATATTGCTCCAAGAAAACATGATCGTTTGAGGCTGCCGCGTTATGCTGCTTTACTTTCATCGAGGAACACCGCCTACATCGCTAAAATCAAGGTCTTTGCCGACGAATATTTTAATACGTTCGCCCTGGTCGATATGAATGGTTGGCTTGATGTTGATGCTGTTTTCAAGCGCGATTTCTGAGGAACGCGAGAAGTCGCTGCTTCCGTTCAAAGAAACAGTGGACGCATCATCATCGTCGATTTTGTTTACGGCAGCAGCCAGTGCGCCGTCAATGATGGACAGCAATACGGATGAGCCGAAACGCTCCATAAAGTGTGAATCCACTTCACCTTCAAGGCCGGAACGTCCCAAAGCGTCTGTGCCGATAGAACCAAGGTCAACGCTTGCCCCGTTCGGACGGATCATGCGATTCCAGATCACAAAGACGCGGGACTGGCCTTGTCTAATACCTGAGCGATATTGACCAACAAGGCGTGATCCTTTTGGAATAAGCAAGGTCGAACCATTAAAAGAATACACATCATCGGAGGTAATAGCACGTACCATGCCCGGCAGATCGCTTTGAATAGCGGTTTCCAGTATGCCGCTAATCATTTTACCTTGGGCTATCAGCGTATCCATTTTTTGGAGCTGTGTGGCTTTGGCTGTCTGGACGCTGGTATTCGCGTTTTCTTTTGCAAAGGCAAGATTAGGGTCATCATTATTTCCACCGCTTGAAAGAAGCGTTGCGCCCCCATTGTTATTTCCAGCCGGAGCGTTTGAAAAATTAACCTGAGCAGGGTTTTGTGATTTTTGATCGTAAACAAGCTGCGGTGATCTCAGGCGCTCTTCAAGCTTTGCTTGTTGTTCCTGGGCGCGGCGTAAAGCATCGGCCATGAGCTGTTGTTGCTGGCGTAGAAGCTCAGGATCAATCTGAGGTTCTTGCGGCGAAGCGAGTGGCGCTTGCGGTGGCTCTGACGTTTCAACAATATAAGGTTCAGCGCGAGGTTTAGGCGCGTTGAAAACGATTTCTTCTTTTTCTGTTTTAGGCGCAGGGTCGTTTTTTGTTATGCCGTCATAAATGACCGCGACAAATGCCAAAAGACAGATCAGGCCAAAGGCAACCATCATGATAATGCGTCCTGCACCGGTCTTAGCGACTTCGGGTGTTCCACGATCGCCTTCAATCAGGATTTCGCCTGTGTTTTCATCAAAAAAATCATCATTATTATTGCTCATTGTTTACAGATCCTTGTTCTGGCCCGGCCGTATCTTGTTCCTGATTAAATAACTCTTCCGGTATTTCCGGGGGTGGCGTGAATGTAATAGGGACGAGAGGGCGCATTTCGCGGGGCTTTTGCTGGTCATAGTACGTGTCCAGAAGAATGAGGCAAACGACCAGAACCGAAACGCCTATCACAATGGCTTTCCACTTATTTTGCGTTTTAATGTCTTCATTTGTCACGTCTTGCGTCATGACCTTTGTTCTTTCTCTTAATCGTTAAATCCTGCACTGTCGGCGGAAGAAATATTGATACCGGATTCCTCGGATACATCTTCCATTTCATTGAGGGTAAATTCCAACGGATCAGCCTCGATGTCGGGATATGAGTCATTAAAAATACATGTCACAATATCACCATCCCGAAGTGTGAATTGACGGCCAAGGCTTTCAACAACAAGGTATTTGCCTTGCATGGAGTAATTCACGATAGATTCATTACCTTCTGGATCAACGGCGAAAACGGCTGGCGTTTTGCCTGTTTTGGAAAATTGGAAGTATGTGAAAATACCGTCGTCAAATGCACGTTTAGGGCGCAGGCTTCTATCACCGGCATAAGAATAGTCAAAGTTCCAATCTTCTGCTGGAACGGCTGAAGGAGAAAAATCTTTATCCTCAAAGCCATTGTT
Source organism: uncultured Alphaproteobacteria bacterium (assembly GCA_963922705.1). Taxonomy (GTDB): domain Bacteria; phylum Pseudomonadota; class Alphaproteobacteria; order Micavibrionales; family Micavibrionaceae; genus TMED27. Next base: position 4,246 of record CAWUJS010000110.1, read on the forward strand.
TTTGCTTTTGGCAATATTAGCGAGCTGCATATCTATCTGATCGGGATAGACAAAACGGATGCGGAAAGATAAATTCTTTGACGTGTGAGATTGTGATGAACGTGCCGTAAGCTCGAATGTATAAATCCGTTTGTTCGTCACAACGGTCATGTTCGTATTGGCGTTTTGCTCTAAAGGCTTTATGAATAGTAGATTGCCGCGTGAGGGCTTAATGGTCTGCCATGCCTGACTATCACCCATAGAGATTGTTTCTATATCTTCGGTGCGGTCAAATTCAATCACGGTTGAAAAGCCATAATGCGCTGTGATGCGGTAAACATCTGCATCGTGATATGTAATGGTTTTTACACGCGCGTCAGCAGAGCCGTTGCGCGGGGTCTTGCCTGCCATTGCGGGTGACGCAAGACAAAGAGCTATAGCTGTGGTGAGTATCAGTTTTTTCATTATTACTTCTCCAATATTTCTTGTGATTTACGATAGGAAATGACCTGAAAGCCGAGCGGGTTATCAAAGCGCTCTAACATTTTCATCGGTTTTTGGGTGTAGCGGAATGTGATAATCGCATTCCAGTGTGACTCGTAAACACGGTTATCTTTGCGTGTCCGTGTCATGAAGCGTACCTGTGAGGTTTCGTTGTTAAGAGGCGACACAGACTTGATTTTTACATCTGTAGTGCCTTTGCCCCCTGCGATACGAGACGGGTTTTCAGGATTATTTTCATTCCAGAGTTCTTCATATTCCTGCAATGCTTTTTGATCTGAAAGCACGGCAACGAGATTATAATTCTCGTGGGTTATGTGTGGGTTGTAGCTTTCTCGCAACGTAACGTATCGTACTAAATTACTGTCAGTTATGGCTTCTTGTTCTGACAATGCACCCTGTTTGAGAGGGCGGGTAATTTCTGTGTAGCCACTGGATTGATCGACTGTCACAATGTAAGGTTCAAAAGTTTTAAGCGGGAGTAATAAAATTAGGCATAAAACACAGGAGAATGCCAAGCCAAGCGATAGAAAAGCCACAATCCATGCACGCTTGCGCGAG
>CAWUJS010000111.1:0-5265 GCA_963922705.1 uncultured Alphaproteobacteria bacterium
TCAATGTTATAAAACGCGTTTTCGGCCCTACAGTGCGGCGCATTATCAATTTTGGTAAGGCGATAGGCACCAAGGTTATGGAGTTTATTTTCAAAGGTGCGCTTAAACTTGTCGGCGCACCTGTCGAAAAAGTAATGGGACTGCTGAATAAAGGCACATCGGTTCTTGGTAAGATTTTTAGCGACCCCATCCAGTTTGTTAAAAACCTGGCTAACGGCATTAAAAAAGGGCTGCAACTCTTCCTCAAAAATATCAAAAAGCACCTTATTAGCGGTCTGATCGGATGGCTAACCGGCGCACTTGGGGATGCAGGCATTACCTTGCCAGATAAATTCGATCTAAAAGGGATATTCTCCCTGGTGATGCAAATTCTTGGTCTGACCTATGCGCAGCTTCGCCCAAAACTGGTTAAACGCCTGGGTGAGAAAACGGTTGGGCGTATCGAAAAGGCCGTTGAGTTTGTCAAGCTTTTGGTAACCAAAGGCCCGATTGCCCTCTGGGAAAAAGTCAAAGACAAAATCAGTGAAATGAAAACAGCTGTTATGGAAGGCATTCGTAACTGGGTCATCACCAAAGTCATAACAGAAGGGGTTACATGGATTTTAGGGCTATTAAACCCTGCGGGCGCATTGATCAAAGTTATCAAAGTGTTTTACAGCGTTGTTAAATTCTTTATTGAGCGCTGGACACAAATCGTAGATTTCGCAAGCTCTGTCTTTAACTCCATCGGTGCCATCGCCAACGGGCAGCTAACGGCTGCGGCCAAGGCCGTTGAAACCTCATTGGCCAGGGCTTTACCTGTGATGATCAGCTTCATGGCAAGCCTTTTAGGCCTCGGCGGCATTTCAAAAGCGATTAAAAACATCATCACAAAAATTCGTAAACCAGTTGATAAAGCCGTTAATAAAACATTGGACTGGATCGTGAAAAAGGCAAAATCCTTTGTGCAAAAAGCAAAGAAAACAGCAAAGAAAGCGGCGCAAAAACTAGCTGGCTGGTTAAAGCAAAAAGAAAAAGTGAAAATGAAATCCGGCGGTAGTCATACCTTGTTTTTCAAAAATAAAGGCGGCAAGCCAACATTGATGATGGCCAGTACCGAAGCCACAATGAGTGAGCATGATAAAAAAATCAAAAAAGCTGTTGATGACCATGTCGCCAAGTTCCCTAACACATCAAAAGAAGTCCTGGCGCTATATCGTAAACATGTTGACCGTATCCGCGTTATAAAAACAAAACTGGGAAATCTGAAACGCGAAGATAAGAAAAATAACAACGATGCGAATGCAGCAGAGATTAAAGAGTTGAAAGAAGAATCTGAAATTTTGGAAAAGCTGCTCAATATCATTCAGGTTGATGGGGATGGTAAGCTTGATCTTCTACCAACGAAGTTTGCGCCAAAGCCTGCAAAAGATGCATTGTTCGGAACCGAAATGACAGCGTATCCTCTAACCCGCAAAGGTGCCGCAGGTTCCATTCCTACAATATCACACCAAACATGGAAAGATCTTACGCTCAGGCGCAATGGCGGCACCAGTTTTTATGTCCGCGGTCATATGTTGAATGAAAATGTACACGGTCCCGGAAATGACTGGCGTAATCTTGCTCCGCTGACTGTGCCTGCGAACAAAGATCACCTCAACAGCATCGAAAAAGATGTGAAAAAAGCCGTTAATAACGGTGAGACAGTCTATTATCACGTCAAAGTTGTCTATGGCTCACGGAAAGACGCACCAACAGATGCGCAAATTCCACAAAAATTTAAAGATGCTAATAAAGAAGCTGATTTAAAAAAAGTCGTTGCTGCAGAAAAATACGTGCCGGACAAATTTGTATGTAAAGCCTATTTGGCAGATCCGGAAAAAGCAAAAACAGGCACTGTTCCAACCAAGAACGCTGAATCCGTTGTTAAGGAGAAATACCCGTCATTTGGTAAAACGGTTGAAGTTTCAAACAATATCGGATCATCATTTGCCGAATATGATCTGGGTGACGGTCCAACGCAGCGTACACTAAAGCATCTCAATCTCTATGAGCCCATGCCGCAAGGCCTCGATAAACGAAAAACAGAAGCAAGGGAAGCAGGTAAGAAAGCTTATCAGCTGGGCTTAAAAGGGGTTGGGGCAGGGCGCTCGCAAGAGCTATTCGATAGTCGCAAACAAATCAAAGCTTATACAAAAGATGGTGAAGCCAAAACTGCAGAAGATTATCTGCGCAGCCTGCCTTACATCAATAAGTATGTTGATACATGGAAAACACAAAGCGATCCGTCTATATCCTTTGGCCCGGGTGAGGGGACAACGGTTTGGAACCCAAAATATAAGTCTGAGTAGGTTTTTAGTCCAGAGTGAAGTTTTCAATATGCAGGTACCAAAGACTTTCTTGTATAGCAATAGAATTTGGGGTGTTGCCTGATAATCTGAGTTATGATTTACTAAAAATACGAGAATTTACCGATTCTCCAACTTTTTAATTCCTTCATTCTTGCGAGTTTAAGATGCAGAAAAACAAATCTATGAAAAAATATGTTTCCAGGTTTTTAGTATGTGGCGCCTTTGCCATATCGGCCATATCAATTCAGGGCTGTGACTTGGCCAGAAACCAATTAAAAGCAGACCGTGAAGGAAGTCTTGAAGTTCAGGATTATAAAGATGCTTTAGCGTCTCGTGTTACTGAGCCTGTTGATAGCTCTGCGTCAAGCGGGAGCATCGATATACCGGCACTTCAGCCATATATTGCATCCGGCTCCAATGAAATGAAATCAATGCCTTTGGTGTCATTGGCCGTCAATCAGTCTGTTCCCTTGAAAGATATATTGTTTGAATTGGCGAAACAGGCTGAATATGACCTGGAACTCGATCCCAATATTCGTGGATCAATCATTTTTACCGCTAAAAACCGTCCTTTTGATCAGGTCGTAGCTCGAATTGCTGATATCGCTGGGCTTCGCTATAAATTCGAAGATGATATTCTTCGGGTTGAAGTCGATAATCCTTATAACGAGCTGTATAAAATCGATTATCTGAGCTATATGCGCAGCACCTCTGGCGGTATTCGCAACAATGTCAATGTTGTTTCCGGTGATGGTGCGGATACGGGATCGGAATTCGAGGCAACTTCCGAGAGTGAAATCGATTTCTGGGGAGAACTTGAAACGAATCTCAATCAGCTCGTTGGCGGTCAATCGACTGGTGCTCTGAAAACGAGCCGCGATCCACGTATTACAGTTGCAGAGCAAAACCCGAATGTTGAATCAACATCCGGTGAAGTTGTAGAAGCAACGCTGAATGTAGAACAGATTGAAGAGCCGGACGATAATAATTCTTCCAGACGCGGTGCAGAAAATGAATCCTCATCTACATTTACGATCAATAAACAAGCAGGCCTCATAAGCGTTTTCGCAACCGAGCGAGAGCATGCGCAAGTGCGTAAATATCTCGCAGAAGTAAAGAAAGCTGTGACCTCTCAGGTGCAAATCGAGGCGAAAATTTTACAAGTTGAGCTCAATGATCAATACCAGACAGGTATTGACTGGAGCGCGGTTGGATTGTTTTCCGGCGAACTCGCATTTGACTTTGACACACCATCAGCTTCAACACCAAGTAGTGGTTTCACGCTTGGCTATACAGGCGATGATGTTACAGCTCTTATCGATGCGCTCTCAACATTCGGGCAGGTGAAGGCACTGGCAAGCCCGAGAGTAACGGTTCTGAATAATCAGGCAGCCGTTATGAATGTTGCAACCAATGTTGTGTTCTTTGATGTTGAAGTTGATACTTCAACAGAGACCGATGGCGGTGTTACGACAAGAGACACGGATGTTGATGCGGAAATTCGTAACGTGCCGGAGGGTGTTTTGGTTAATGTTCAACCGTCTATCAACTCAGATACACGTCAAATTTCCATGGCACTTCGCCCAACCATTACAAGAGTACAGGATAGAGTTGAAAATCCTGCTCTTATATTCGCTGCAGCGCAGGCTGGTATTACTTTGACTGAGGATTCAGAAGTACCACAGCTCAATGTTCAGGAAATTGACACGATCATTAAGGTTAATTCCGGTCAGCCTGTTGTTCTTGGCGGCCTTCTACAGGATAGGATTGATACAACTGAAAACGCCGTCCCCGTTTTGGGCGAAGTTCCGATCTTTGGTCATGCTTTCAAAAACCATAATGATACAATCTCAAAGGTTGAGCTTGTCATCTTCCTGAAAGCGACAATCCTAGATTCGCCATCAGAATCCATCCATAATACGGATAAAGATCTCTATCGGAAATTCTCTGGAGACCGCAGACCGTTTCGCTTTTAGAAAAAAACCATATTGAGGTGATATGTCACTGTCTCTTGTTCAATATGTCCTGAAAGCGGCGATACGCGATAAACTTATATGGTCGATGCTCATACTCATCATTCTTGTATGCAGCATGTCCATCTTTATGGCTTCTTCTGCCATCACAGAACAAGATCAGTTTCTCGCGGTCTACGCGTCGGGAAGCCTCAGAATATTAACCGTTCTTGGCCTCGTTGTATTCGTCGCATTCTTCGTCAGGCGATCTTTTGAATCCAAAGATGTAGAGTTCCTGCTCTCGCGCCCGATCAGCCGAGCCAAACTCATATTATCCTACGCGCTCGCTTTTATAACACTTGCACTAACCGTTAGCCTTGCAAGCGGCCTTGCACTCTATATCATGTCGCCATCCCTCGATATCCCGTCCCTGACGTTATGGACAGCAAGTATCATCATCGAAACCATCATCATGGTGAATATGAGCTTCTTTTTCTCAATGGTCATATCAAGCGCAGCCACCGCCGTCATGGCCGTTTTGGCCTTTTATGTCCTTGCCCGTATGATGGGACAAATATTAGGAATACTCGAATCTGGCATGGCTGGCTCCGTCGCACAGGGTATGGAAGTCGCTATGAAAATGGTGTCCAGCGTCACCCCACGCCTCGACCTTATGGGGCAAACGTCATGGCTCGTGTACGGCCCTGACCCGGATGTGAATCTAACGCTCGTAGCCATTCAGGGCGGCGTTTTCCTCTTCCTTGTCTTAACTGCCGCGCTTTTGGATCTCGTCCTAAGGCAATTCTAACCCATGGATAACACGCGCATAGTTACAATCCTCAAAACCGCACTCACCCTTGCAGTGGTCTGTAATATCATCCTCTGGTTCATGACGCGCGATATCAAGGCACAATGGCTCAATGTGCCGCCTGTCCCTTCTGAGTTTTCTGCTGTCTCCTCCGGTATTGGTGATCCTCAACTTG
>CAWUJS010000112.1:0-5262 GCA_963922705.1 uncultured Alphaproteobacteria bacterium
ACTTATACCGCGCCATTCGATATTGTCCGTAAAATGCGTGGCAGTATTCTTGTGCTTGGTCCGCTTCTTGCCCGTTTTGGTGAAGCAAAGGTTTCATTGCCTGGCGGTTGTGCGATTGGAACACGTCCGGTTGATATGCATATTAAGGCGCTTGATGATATGGGCGCTAGGATTGTTCTGGAAGAAGGCTATATTAAGGCCAAAGCACCGCAAGGCGGCTTGCAAGGAGCAAAGATCCTTTTCCCAAGAGTGTCGGTTGGTGCAACAGAAAATCTGATGATGGCGGCAACGCTGGCAAATGGCACAACAATTTTAGCGAATGCGGCGCGGGAGCCTGAGATTACTGATCTTGGTGAATGCCTGATTAAGATGGGCGCTAAAATTGAAGGGCTGGGTACCGAGACAATCCGTATTGAGGGCGTCAAATCTCTTGCCGGGGCACATCATCGCGTTATTGCCGACCGTATTGAGACAGGGACGTATATGATTGCTGCAGGCATGACGGGTGGTCAGGTACGGCTCGAAAATACATCGATTGACGCTTTGAGCGCGGCGGCGGGATTGCTGTCTCAAGCCGGGGTTGAAATTGCAGAAGATGGAGATGATATTATCGTTGCGCGTGATATCAATCGTCCTTTAAAGGGGATTGATGTTATGACAGAACCGCATCCGGGTTTTCCAACTGATCTTCAAGCACAATTTATGGCGATGTTGACAGTTTCCGCAGGCGCAGGGCTTGTCACTGAAACGATTTTTGAGAACCGTTTTATGCATGTCCCGGAGCTAAATCGTATGGGCGCTGATATCTCCGTACAAGGGAATTCAGCGATTGTGCGCGGTGTAAAACAGCTTAAAGGCGCAGAAGTCATGGCAACTGATTTGCGTGCATCTGTTGCGCTTGTACTGGCTGGGTTGGTCGCAGAAGGCGAAACAACTGTAAACCGCATTTACCATCTCGAGCGCGGTTATGAGCATATTGTTCAAAAATTATCCGCTGTCGGTGCTGATATTCAAAAAGTATAGCTTAATAATCACTTATCAACTGATATTAACATATACTATATTTCCAAATCTGTGGGCGGGGGATCCGGCATTTTGAACGGGTGTATCATTCTTCCTACTGCAGAAGTTCCGAATGGCGAAAATCTTCTTTCTGGCTGGGAGAGGCTTTTTATGATTTGTTCAGGGCTTTGTCCCATAAGCTGTGCAAGTTTGGTCAAGCCTTTTTCAGGTTCAGCTTCATGTTTGAAAATATTCTTTAAAACACCCTCCGGACTCATGCCTTTTTCAACGGCGCGGCGCGCCATCACCATGCCCGCATGAACATAACGGTAAGATTTCTCAGGATTATATGTAACTGGATTAATCCGCCATAACTCGTCTATTCCAATTGCTGATATACAGGCAACTTCTTTACTTGGATCAATTTGTGATTGCCCAAAATCTTTGCCCTTTGTCAGAAATTTTTTAAACTCTTCATTTGTCGCTGTTTGATAGTCAAACATATATGGCCGCGTGATAACCGGCTTTGTTTCATTGCCGCGTCGTTGAATTTCGCCTTTTGCCGCATTGGCGAAATAGGATAAATCAAGCGGTGATCCCTGATCGATAAAGCGCAAATGTCCTAAATCAATTTCAACACTCTCGGATAATTGAAATTTAACGTCTCTTAAATTTTTCAAAATACCGGGTATGTTTTCGGGTTGGCGCGCCTGTTCGAGAGTGATTGCAGGATTTTTACTGGTAATGATATTCTCAAGCTCTTGCGTTTTTTCGGCAATGAATTTATTGGCATGCATATCCGCCGGTACTGTTAGAATCTGAGCATCTACCATTTCTTCCATCATTTCACGCACCGCGTTCACGATTGGCATTTCATCTTCATTAGCACGACCACCAAAAGGCCCAACGCTATCGGCTGCGCCATTTGCCTGCGGGTTTTTTCTGGTGTCCATGAGGGCAAAATAGTGACCGCTTGGGTTGGTGACGGTGATATCAGCGCCATAGCCGTAATTGAATAGATTGTTCTGAATTCCATGGGTGATGGCTCGGAAACGGTCTTCGGATCCGGGTTCGGTGGAATTTATATATTGCAAGAACGCAGCAATTTCATCTTTTTCATCCATTTATTTAACACTATGAAAATTTATTTATTTTGTCAAATTCTTTTTACAGATATCAGAAAGTTTTTGATTTTTGTCGCATCTTTTTTACCGGGGGCGGACTCAACGCCGCTGGCAACATCAATGGCGTTTGGCTTTAAAATGCTTAAAGCGTCCTGTATACTATTTTCCGAAAGGCCGCCAGACAGCATCCATGGCTTTTTAAAGCTGCGGCCTTTTAGGATAGTCCAGTCAAAGCTATGCCCCGTTCCGCCGGGCAAGGTGGCATTTTCCGGACGTGCATCGAAAAGCAACCAATCAGCAGCGCTTTCATAGCCTTCCAGATTGTTTAAGTCCTGCTCATCACGTATGCGGATTGCTTTAATGACAGGCATTGAAAAGCGTTCTTTGATTTCGTGAATACGACCCGGGCTTTCATCGCCATGGAGCTGTACCATGTCGAGCTGAATACCCGTTAAAATCCGTTCTAATGCATCATCTTCCGGATTTACAAATAGTCCCACAGAGCGAACCCCGGTTGGAATTGCGCGCGCCAGATTCCAGGCAATATCAAAAGTAATATAGCGCGGTGATGGTTCGTAAAAATTAAACCCGAGAAAACGAGCGCCGTTTTCTGTTGCTGCTTTAAGATTTTCCGGATCTTTGATTCCGCATATTTTTACGTCAGTCATGTTTACTGTAAACTCTCCAAAATATCATGCGCCGCCTGTGCCGGGTCATCTGCTTTTGTTATGGGTCGCCCAATGACAAGATGTGTGGCACTTAAATGAATGGCCTGTTTTGGGGTCATGACCCGTTTTTGATCTTGTGCATCAGTGCCGGATGGGCGAATGCCCGGCACCATCAGTTCAAAATCTGGCCCGCATGATTTGCGAATATACTCGATCTCCTGCGAGGAGCAAACAACGCCATCAAGGCCGCTATTCTTTGCGAGTTCTGCCATTTGTATAGCGCGCTCACGAAGACTGTCTCGATAGCCGACAGCGCGAATATCCTCTTCGGATAAGGAGGTCAGGATGGTCACGGCTAAAAGCTTTGTTTTTGAACCGCAAGAATCTTTTGCAGCCTGCATCATTTCTTGACCACCGCTGGCATGGACATTCAGATAGGCGGGGTCGAACCTATCGCAGGTTGTTTTGATCGCTCCGGCTACGGTGTTGGGGATATCATGGAATTTTAAATCGATAAAAAGTGCGGCTTCGGGGCAAGCTTCCTGAATGGCTTCTATCCCTTGGGGGCCGAATGAATTGACAAATTCCATACCGACTTTAAGGGCTTTTGTAATCGGGCCGATGGTTTTCGCCCATTGTGTTGCCTGTGTCAGATCAGCGGTATCGAGGGCGCAAAAAATTCTTGGTGTATTCATCTCTTTCTCACATTTTCTAAAAGGTTTACAGGGGGCTATAATAGATTTTTCGCCCGACCGGCTTCAAGTGTAGTGATCAGTGGTTCTAACTGATCTGCATAGCGTTCCCACGCTTTCACAGAGGTTTTATAGACGGGTTTTGTGACTTGCATTTTGGAGGCAGTCAAAATGGCGCGTTTTTGTTTATGCGGCTCAAGACAGGCATCATCCCAGGGAAGGGCGATGTAGTCTATCAGGCGGCGTGCTTGATTTTCAAAATCATTTACTGTTGATTCATAGTCGATTTCAATGAAGCGATCGCCCAGGAATTGTTGCCAGTGCTCCATTGTATCAAGATAGAGATTATAGTAATCGCCCATTTCTTTGAGGTCATAAGACCAATATTGTCCGCGTGCAAAATTCTGTTTATAGCATGACAGGCATGTATCAATTGGATGTCTACGACAATGGATTACTTTTGCATCTGGCAAAATGCTTAGAATTTTTCCAAGGCTTGCAAAATTGCCGGGCATTTTATCTGTAATTCTTAAGGCTTTACCGCTTTTATCTCTTTGTTTGATGCGATTAACGTACCATTCGCCCTGTTTTTTTGCATTTTGCTCTGTAACCGGGCCAAACTCCATATCCAGCATGCTGATTTCCAGCAATTCACCTGCTCCGAAAACGTTATGGTGTGATGAGATAATTTGTTCAGTCAGCGTTGTTCCTGAGCGCGGCATACCAATGATGAAAACGGGCGTTTTGGATTGAAAGCCATGCCCTTCAAATTTGGCTAATTCGCCGGCTGAATCTCTTTCATGTAAAGCTTTGAAATTTGCCTTTTGGTGGTCTCCGTCGTAAGGTACTAATTGTCTTTTGCAGTCATTGGCCTTTTTTAAATGTTCGAAGGCTTTTTGATAGTCGCCTATATCTTCATAGGCTGAGAAGAGTGAAAAATTGAGCAGGCTTGCCTGATCCAGCCCGTATTGATCTATGGTTTTTTCAATTTCCAGCATTTTTTGGAAATCAGGATCGTCTTTTGTGAACGTTTTTGTTTTGGAGAGCGTGTAGTAAATTGTTGGGATTTCAGGGTGTTCTGCCTGTACTTTTTTAACGTATTCCAGGCCTTTATCCTTGTTGCCTAAAGACAGGTTAAGTTCGGATAAAGCGACCAGTGGCTGAATCATATTGGGGTTCATTTCCAGTGCTTTGTTGAAATAGTCCTGCGCCTCTTCCAGCCTGTTTGCAATGTGGCAGATATTGCCTTTGCGCAAGAAGGCTTCGGGCATTTCAGGGTTCATTTCAACCGCTTTATCAACGGCATCGAGGGCCTCTTGTATTTTATTGCCGCGTTCCAGTACATGGGATAGGCGAATATAGATTTGCGAGGAATCCGATGTTAGCTCTTTTGCCATTTCAAGTTCGATTTCCGCATCGGCATAGCGATCCTGCATAAAAAGAACATCGGCAAGCTCGAGGCGGATTTCAGCAGATTGCGGTTTTAAAACGGCGGCTTTTTGGATGGCTTGTTGTGCATCTTCTGTCTGCCCGATAGAGCGATAGGCAACGCTCAGATTCATAAGGGCTTCTGCATAATCAGGCTGATATGAGATTGCTATACGGGCTTGCTGAATGGCGTCTTCAAACCGGTTTTGCTGAATGAGTGCAATACATAAATTATTGTGTGCCTCAATATAGTCAGGTTTTTGTTTGATTGCGTTGCGGTACCATTGTTCTGCCTCTTCTGTTTCGCCTAAATCCAGGAGGGCGTTGGCTAAATTATTCATGGATTGC
>CAWUJS010000113.1:0-5061 GCA_963922705.1 uncultured Alphaproteobacteria bacterium
CGCAGGAATTTTCGGGTTTGTCTCTAGCTCAACAAAAGCAATATTATATTAGCTTATGGGCGATATTTTTCTGTTTTATCGCGCAGGATATTTTTGCCCAGGAACTTCCGGGTTCTGCCGACCCAGCTCGTATTTTGAATGAGCAGGCGCCTTTACCTCGTATCCAGGATGAAAATAATATTCAATTCCCAAAAACATCACAAAATATAGACATACCAGCGGGTTCTGAAAATTTATTGTTTACTTTGAGGTCTGTCCAGATTGATGGATTAAATGCATTCGATGCAGATGAATTTTCAAATCTCTTTCAATCTAAAATTGGTGAAGAAGTTACAGCGTCTTTTATTTGGGAGCTCGCAAGAGAGATTAATGAACGTTACCGAAATGAAGGTTTTTTCTTATCGCGCGCCTTTGTACCGCCACAGAAAATTGACACTGGTGATATACGCATAGCCATTATCGAAGGTCAAATCACGGATGTTATTATTGAAGGTGAAAATGCACAAGACCGGTTAATTCAGTCTATTACCAAGAAGATCATCAATCAAAAGCCAACAAGAATTAAATATCTTGAAAGCCAGCTTTTACGTTTAGATGATTTATACGGGATGAATTTTAATGCGATTTTATCAAAAAACCCGGATGGTGTTGATGGCAGTGTACGCTTAACACTCAAGCAGAAAAAAGAGGCTATGCCGCGTATTGCTGTTGCAATAAATAATTACGGTTCGCGTTTTGTTGGGCCTTACCGTACCAGTATCACCTATGATGATAGTTTCTTTGACTACAACAAAACCTCTATTTCTGCTATTGCTTCATTACCAAAAGCAGAAGAGCTTAAATTGGCTAGTCTTTCTCACCGTGTTCAGGTGACTCCCAGCGCTGAATTCGAGGTTTTATTGTCTAAAACACAATCAAATCCTGGTTTTACGCTTGAAGCTAGTGATGTTGACAGTAGCTCATTTTCATGGGGCATTGGCACGCAATGGCTACCTATTCGTCAACGCGATGAAAATCTTAAACTGTTCACGCGTTTTGAATCTTTAGATAGTGATACAGATGTTTTGAGCACTGAGTTTACAGATGATAAAATCAGGGCTTTACGCGCAGGCATAAACTACGATTTTATTGACGACTTTGGAGGTGTAAATAATTTAAACCTTACTCTTTCAAGAGGTTTGGATGTGCTCGGAGCAAGTCAGGAAAATGATCTCAATCTTTCACGCAGCGATGCTTCGCCGGACTTCACCAAGCTAGAAGCTTCTTATGATCGACAGGATTTTATTACAGAAAAATATGTTTTGAGTACCAGCCTTAAAGGTCAATGGGCATCAAAATCACTTTATTCTTCGGAAGAGTTTGGATATGGCGGGATTAATATTGGACGAGCTTATGATTTTTCTGAAATCACGGGCGATCAGGGGATCGCTGGATTGCTTGAATTGCAATATAGCGGTATTAAGCCATTAAAGAGTTATCAGATTAATCCTTTTATATTTTATGATATCGGTAAGGTTTGGAATGATGGCACTGCAGCAGTAAAAAGCATATCTGGCTCTTCAACGGGTTTTGGTGCACGTGTTTATGCGGAAAAGGGGTTGAGCTTTGATGCTACTGTTGCCGTACCTCTTACAAAATCAATCGATACGCCCATACAAGGTGGAAACGGCTCTAATCCGGTTTTTCGTTTTGGTATAACGTATCAGTATGATTTTAGGGCGTGGCATGATTTAAGCCATATAACGATTGAACCGAGATGAATACCGCCGAGGAAGGCGCAGGCTGTTTTATCATATCGTGTTGCAATAGCGCGGTATTCCTTGAATTTTTGGAAAAAGTTTTCGATCAGGTGGCGCCAGTAAATCTATATCTGCTCCCATTAGGCCAATACAGATTAATTTTCCCTCCTTCTGCCGCGTTATAGACATAAGGCTTACCACCGCTTTGCTGGATAGCGATGTCATGCATCAATTTAGGACCATCTCTAAGCCCAGAGAACACACAGAAAGCAAAGTTAATAAATTCATGATTACAGCCCTTTAAAACCCTTGCTTTTCTTAGCATTCTTATCAAAAGTCAACAATGTGTCATAACCGTGGACACAGCCTATATCCTGAATGAGATAGTCGGAAAAATCCGCTTTGCCGTCCTTATAGTATTTCAAAGCGCGCATACAGCTATCGAGTTGTTCTATATCAAAAACAGGTACAGATAAAAGATTTTGCAAAACGCCAAGTCTTTCCTGTTTAGAAATTTTATAAGCTGATTTCAAAACCCAGTTTATTTCGCACATCACAATACAAGGTACAAATGCAGGACTATCAGCAGACAAACCCTCTATCACTTGCTGATCAAAATAAGCCTGCCGCTCGGCAAGCCTATGTTTGATATTGCGAACCTGGCCTTCAATGGCGACAACATAGACGTCACCATCAATTATCTTATGAACCAAAAAATGATTTGGGATCCGGTGCATGAGATAACGCGCGGAATGAATGGGCTTGACCTCACCAAGATTAGGATCTTCGACAAGGTCAAAAATGGCCTGCTCAATATCAGCTATAAATTTATCAGTGGTCGCAGGGTAGTGTTTGCATGGCAATTGCATTTGAAATCGTGATGTGTAAAAACCATCGTCATCCTATTCCCCCCACACCCGTCATCCCCCCCCACACACACTCGTCATCCCGGACTTGATCCGGGATCTCTTCGATTGAGGCATGAGATCCCCGCTTTCGCGGGGATGACGATAATTGTCGGTTGTGCCCAATAACAGGATCCCTGCTATTAGGTGCGAACAAACCTTCGGTTTGCTACTTTATAAATACGAACAAACCTGCGGTTTGCTAATTTATCAATACGAACAAACCTGCGGTTTGCTTCGCCGCGTGCATGACGGTATTGTATTAAAAATCGGGCTATTAAATCCAAATGCAATCGCCATGCCTTGGATACAAGCCACGCTTACTGTATTTTTTACTCAGAATTGGATGCGACATCTATTTTAATGTAGTAATGCCAAAAATTTACAGGCATAAGCATTATCGCGGGGTAAAGCCAAAGGGCAAAATAAAATAAATAGTAATTTTGATAAGATGTACTATTTTAATAGGAAGCGTGTAAGATATACATGAAAATCAAAGGAATAAAAATATGAGCAATCAATCAAACCTAGAAAATAGCGCTCCAGCATACGAAATTGTTGATCATGAATATGATGTTCTGGTCGTAGGTGCAGGGGGCGCAGGCTTGCGTGCTGGTTTTGGGTGTGCAGAAAAAGGCCTCAAAACAGCCATCATCTCTAAAGTCTTCCCAACCAGATCACACACAGTCGCAGCCCAAGGCGGTATTTCTGCCGCGCTGGGTAACATGGGTGAGGATAGCTGGCAGTTTCATATGTATGACACTGTCAAAGGCTCAGACTGGCTGGGTGATCAGGACGCGATTGAATATATGTGCCGTGAGGCAATCCCGTCCATCATTGAACTTGAACATTATGGTGTTCCCTTTTCCCGAACGGCTGCCGGAAAAATATATCAGCGTGCATTTGGCGGTATGACAACCCATTACGGCAAGGGAACTGCGCAGCGTACTTGCGCTGCAGCGGACCGAACCGGGCATGCAATTTTGCATACGCTTTACACGCAAGCGCTCAAACATCAGGCTGAGTTTTTTATTGAATATTTCGCGCTCGATTTGATTATGTCTGATGATGGACAGTGCCTGGGCGTTATGGCCTGGAATTTGGATGATGGTACAATCCACCGCTTCCGTGCGCATCAAACAATCCTAGCGACAGGTGGATATGGACGCGCTTACTTCTCCTGCACATCCGCACATACCTGTACCGGAGATGGAAACGGCATGGTTGTACGTGCCGGCATCCCTTTACAAGACATGGAATTCACACAATTCCACCCAACCGGCATTTACGGCGCAGGGTGCTTAATTACCGAAGGTGTGCGCGGCGAAGGAGGGATCTTGCGCAACTCCGAAGGCGAGCGCTTTATGGAACGTTATGCCCCATCTGCAAAAGACCTCGCATCCCGCGATGTTGTCTCCCGCTCCATGACAATAGAAATCCGTGAAGGGCGCGGTGTTGGTGAGGGTAAAGACCATATCCATCTTGATTTGACGCATCTAGATCCCGATATCATCTATTCACGCCTTCCAGGTATTGCAGAGAGCGCAAAGATCTTCGCTGGTGTCGATGTAACCAAAGATCCAATTCCTGTCTTGCCAACCGTGCATTACAATATGGGCGGTATTCAGGCGAACTATAAATGCGAAGTCATTAATCCAACAAAAAGAGACCCGAACGCAATCGTGCCCGGCCTTATGGCTATTGGTGAGGCTGCATGCGTATCCGTGCATGGTGCAAACCGTCTTGGCTCAAACTCATTGCTTGATCTGGTTGTTTTTGGACGCGCCGCTGCCAATCGCTGTGCAGAAACCGTACAACCCGGTGCGCCGCACCGCCCGTTTGATGGTGATGACGGCAGCAAATGCCTTGCCCGCCTCGATCACATCCGACACGCAAAAGGCAATACCAGAACGGCAGAGCTACGCCTTGATATGCAAAAAACCATGCAGGATCATGCTGCTGTGTTCCGTACAGGGGATAGCTTGAACGAAGGTGTGCAGAAAATCGATAAAGTCTATGCAGGGAAAACAGACCTCAAAGTCACGGATAAATCGATGATTTTCAATACCGATCTGGTCGAGGCGCTGGAGTTGGATAATTTACTGTCCCAAGCTGTAGCAAGCATGCATTCCGCCGCTAACCGCGAAGAATCACGCGGTGCGCATGCCCGTGAAGATTTCCCCGATCGTGATGATCAAAAATGGATGAAGCATACTGTGATCTGGATTGATGATAATGGAAAAACCCAAATTGATTACCGCCCTGTGATTATGAATACGCTGACCAATGAAATCGAACCATTCCCGCCAAAGGCTCGGGTTTATTAAGGTTTTGAGAAATATGAATATTTATGTGATAATTGAATTATAGAACCCTCTGCAAAAACGGATGATATTTGATTTGTAGCGGCACTCATG
>CAWUJS010000114.1:0-5045 GCA_963922705.1 uncultured Alphaproteobacteria bacterium
TTTTTTTGCCACAGAAGACACAAGCTAGATTGTTAACGAGCTCTGTCATCCCCGTAAAAGCGGGGATCCCATGCTTAAAGCGAAGAGATCCCGGCTTTCGCCGGGATGACGGTCGGCGCGCAAGGATGCAAAGGGAGCAGGTATACACCGCACATCCTGAGTTTATAGTTTAGGCACGGCTTCTTTAACCGCATCAACCGTCAGACTTTCCATGAGGCACCCGCATGTTTGCGGTGTATAGCCTTCAAAATCAATCAATTCATCAAAGGTTTCAGGTGTCCTGACATAAGAAGCATGATCGCCATAAGGCGCGTAAATATGCGGATAGCTAGGCCCAAAAAGCCCTAATGTCGGAACGCCTGCGGCTGCGGCGCAATGCATGAGGCCGGAATCATTACCCAGGTAAAAGTCACAACGGGCAATCATCGCCGCCGCATCACCGGGGGAACCTTTGGCGATTGCGTCTATTCTTTTATCTTCGGGGATAGCATTGAGAACTTTTTGCGCGTCGTCTTCCTCGCCAGGCGCACCAAAAACAGCAACACGCGCGCCCTCCATGACACCACCCTGCCCCGTCATAAAAGATATAATCTCCGAAAACCTGTCCGCAGGCCATGTCTTGCCGATCCAGTTCGCTGTTGGCCCCACACCCAAAACAGGCGCACCGGATGGAATAATATTTTGCGCCTTTGTTAACTGATCTTTCGTCAGCCATAATTTAGGCGATGGCGCAGGTTTAAGTCCCATCACATCCGCACATTGATTAACTTTATGCTGGTTTTTATCGATGTGACGGGAGAAAATATGCTTCTTTTTTCTCCAGATAAGCCGCGAGACAGCAGAATCCCGCAAATCAATAACCATATCCCAGCGCACCCCAACAACCTGCCGCCATAATTTGACCCAATGCCGGTTCCGCTTTTCTTTTTTCAAAGGGATAATTGCTTCCAGCAATGGATAGCCTTGAAACAACGATACAGCCAGAGGCCCGCACGCAATGGTCACTTTGGCATCGGGGTAGCTTTGCTCGATATGATTAAGAAGACCGGATGAAAGCACTGCATCGCCAATCCGGCTCGATGTAATAAATAATATTTTCATCCCTGTAGTCTAAACACTTTGTTATCATATGGACATCAGGTTTTTGTACTCTCATTAAATATTCTTTTAGCAAGCTGTTTTAAAACTACATAATGTACAAAATTGTGGTGGGCGCGGAGAGACTCGAACTCTCACTTCCGAAGAAACGGGATTTTGAATCCCGCGTGTCTACCATTTCACCACGCGCCCGAATTTCTAAAAGCATTCTCACAGAGACATTGCATCAAAACAGAATTACATGCATAAGCGTTTCGCCGATCTATTTCAACAATTATCTGTTATCGTTTTTTAGTGTCTTATCTGTTAAAGTCTGTTCTATGAATGATACATTAGAAATTGCAGCAGATAATACACCACGAAAAATATCTGAGGTTCTTATTGACCTGAAAACAGAGCTTACCGCAGAAAAAGTCTGCACATTTGACCTTCTGCAAGCTTTACATGAACGCGGATTTGGATTTTTACTTTTTATATTCGCACTACCTGCAGCCATTCCCCTGCCCGGCCTTGGGATTAATATCGTGATTGCTTTGCCACTTTTATTTCTGACCGCGCAGCAAGCTTTGGGGCGGCATTCGATATGGATTCCAAACTGGATGAAATATAAATCCATCAGCAAGCAACAATTCGAAACAATTGTCGATAAATCGCTGCCGCTGATTAAACGCGCAGAGTTTTTTGTACGCCCGCGTTTAGGGTTTATTACGCAAGATCCATGCTCTATTTTAATCGGGCTTTTGGGGCTTTTGATGGCATTATCTATTTGTGTGCCGCTGCCACTAACCAATACCGTTCCTGCGATGGGCATTGCACTTATGGCACTTGGTGTTGTCATGCGTGACGGGCTGGCGGTGATTGGCGGGGCAATTTTAGGCACGGCATGGGTTTTCATGATCTTTTTTGTGATTATATTCTTAGGAGTAGAAGGCGTTGACCTTGTGAAGGAAACTATAAAAGGCTGGCTATGATTGGTTTGATTAAAAAGCTGCTATCCTGCCCCGTTGCAATATTTGGTGGCATTGCGGGGGTGAGTGCTTTTTCCCTTATTGCTGCTTTATATTCAGAAGTTGCGCTTGGGCTGGAGCCATGCATTCTCTGCATTTATCAACGGCTTCCGTTTGTAATTGCTCTCTTTTTGGGAATATCAGGACTGGCTTTACGAAACAAACCGCAGATTTGCGATGCCATCCTCGGGGTTTTGGCCGTTAATTTCATGACCAATACAGGCATTGCAACTTATCATACCGGCGTTGAACAAAAATGGTGGGCATCCTCCGTTGAAGGCTGCGCCGTTCCGGATTTTACCGATACATCACAGCAAAGCATTTTAGAAAATATATTAAGCGCACCGACTGCAAATTGCGCAGATATCCCCTGGCAAGACCCTATCCTCGGGCTTTCGATGGCGAATTATAATGTTATGCTCTGCCTGGGCATTTTTGCAGCATGTTTGTTGTCGATATGGGTGCGAAATTCTATCCCGCAAAGACTTGAAACACAGTCATAACAGCGAGTGCCATTGCTCCGTGAAACAAGAAAAAACCAATTGATTGTTTCAATGTGCGTTTCTTTGCGAAATCAAATAAATCGTCAAACATGAGACCGTCCTTTATGCAGTGCAGTTCTTCAAAAGGACAAGTAACGCAAATCAACGCACATTGTCAATATTTATGTCTAAAAAGCCTCAAAGCGAAGCATGTTTTGCAGCGCTGGTTTTGGCTTTTTTTGGGCAAGGCGTGCTCTTTGTTGTGCTGTATATTCGGCAATTTCACGAGGATCAGCCCCCCCCAAAACAGCAACTTTGTCAATATTATTTCCTGCAGTTTCAAAACCACCTTTTAGATTATCTTCGCCTTCTTCTATTTCTATTGTGTCCATGACTTATTCTCCTTTTTTAAATGTCAAAAACAATGTGAGATTTAAACCAGACATTCCAAAACACAACAGCAAAAATCTGCATAAAAGATATGCAATTTTGTTTATTTGACATCTTGGATTTGGCGATTAAAAATTTGAAAAAAGGATAATAATACAACCAAAGATAACAAATACTGAGCACGGACAGTGCCATGCAAGATACAGGCGCAGATGTTCAACAGCTTTTGTTGGATGAATTAGGCTCCCGCGCAAAGCTGTAGCTACAAGTGCTATCGCCGGCAGCCTTGCACGGGATCATAAAAAAGCCGGGTTTTAGATACCCGGCTCCTTCATAATTTATCGCTGATTGCTTACTTTCCCAAAGTGGTGAGGTAAGCAACAACCACCATGCCGAGCATGACATTCACCGTATAGGCGAGATACACACCGACAAGGGCGATCACAACAGACATAATGTCATTGGTCAGCTTTTTACCCGTCAGGATCATGCTGGAGAGAATCAGTGTCCAGCCTGCGCCGACAAGGGTATGGATTTCACCGCCATCAAAAAAACTACCGACAACGCCGTCGATAATCCCAAAGCTCACCAGATAGTGACCCAGGAAAGTTGATATACCGACCAGCAGCATGACATGGAAGAGATAAAACCCCATGGCACCTGTGATCGAGCGATGATGTGCAAGATTTGTTAAATGTGTAAACATAACAATCCTCCTTTCGTTGCACGTTATTGCGCAAACTCTTTTCAGTGAGCTTGCCCTAAAAACTGAACTTTTCTTCATAATTTTTTATGTCATCCCATTGGCGCCTGCAAAGCAGGCTTGCGCAAACGGGATCCATATGTGTGAAGCTTTGCTTCACACTTCACCTGATCCCCGCTGTTTTAACAGGCTTCGCCTGTCGCGGGGATGACAGTCTTATATTTTAAGCATCAACCAATTCCGTATCCCAATAGAGAAAATCTCCCCAGCTTTCATGCAGGAAATTGGGCGGAAATTTTCGTCCATGGCTCTGCAATTCATGGATACTTGGCTGCACCGGCTCTTTCAGCGGATGCATATTCACCTCATGCGGCATTTTACTGCCTTTCGCGGTATTACATCCGCGGCATGCTGCTACAATATTCTCCCATTCCGTTCGCCCGCCTCTGGCGCGCGGGATCACATGATCGAATGTCAGCTCATGTGTTTTAAAGTCATTGCCGCAATACTGGCATTGCCATTGATCGCGCAGGAACACATTAAAGCGTGTAAAAGCGGGTTTGCGTTCAATATGAACATATTCATTGAGCGCCAGCACGCTCGGTAAATTCATCTCCCAGCTCGGCGAGTGCACCTTTTGCTCATATTCCGAGATCACCGTCACGCTTCCTCGAAAAATGGCCTTAACAGCATCCTGCCAAGGCCATATAGAAAGCGGAAAGTAACTAAGCGGCCTGTAATCGGCATTTAATATTAGTGCCGGGCATTGCTCCAGCGGCGCATGTGATGTTGCGGTATTCACGGCGTTCTCCTCTTCATATCCGTTGTTGCCACGGTGGAGGCAGACCGTCGGTGGGAGTCTATTTTACCTGCTCTGTACTGAATAAAGGGAGCAAATAAAATATTAGGCCGCCTCGCGTACTGATATTTATACTATATCATATTTGAGAGGAGCAGCGAAGTTTTCCCGCTTTTATACACAAAGTTTTTATGCTGCGGCGCGTCGTTTTCCGTATTGCAAAAATGTTGCGCTATGGTGCAGCAAAGCAAATAAATTCAATGGGTTATACTGTATAAATTGTGTGTATGCGTCATTGCGAGCCATGGCGATTGCATTTGAAATCGTGATTTGTAAAAACCATAGTGATCCCACTCCCTCTCTTGTCACCCCATCCCCCACAGATGTCATCCCGGCGAATGCCGGGATCTCTTCGCTTTAAGGATGAGATCCCCGCAAAAGCGGCGTAATCGCAAGAAACCCTAAAGCCAACCCAGTTCGTCATTGCGAGGAGGCAGAGCCGACGAAGCAATCTAGATTGCTTCACTACGTTCGCAATGACGGATAACAGGAGAATGTCATTGCGA
>CAWUJS010000115.1:0-5001 GCA_963922705.1 uncultured Alphaproteobacteria bacterium
TAAATGAGATATGCTCTAGATTGCTTCGTCGGCTCTGCCTCCTCGCAATGACGAACTGGGTTTGCTTTAAGGTTTCTTGCGATTACGCCGCTTTCGCGGGGATCTCATTGTTGATTGTGCCCAACAATGAGATCCCCGCCGTAAATACGAACAAACCTGCGGTTTGCTTCGTGCGGGGATGACGGTATTGTATTAAAAATCTAGCTGTTAAATCCAAATGCAATCGCCATGGGCTTTTGCCGGGATGACGGGTGGGGTGGAATGGGATGGCTAGTGGAGAATAGGATGACGATGATTTTTACAAATCACGATTTCAAATGCAAAAGACCCTGAAATGGTGGTGGGGGTAGGATTCGAACCTACGTAGACTAACGTCGTCGGAGTTACAATCCGATGCCTTTAACCACTCGACCACCCCACCATCCGAGACTGTCGAAATAATAGCCGATAAAAAGCCTTTTGAACTTTATTGTCAAGTATGCGATTGATGGGAGATGAAAAAAAATAACAGAAATCACAAAAAGTTTAAGAAAAAGCCAGCGCAGCCATCTGCACAAAAAGCAAATACTATACCGCAACGGTCAAGAGCCAGCCTATATGGTTTCCATGCTGTCGAGCAAGCTTGGCTGAATGCACAGCGCCATATAGATGCGCTTTATGTGACGGATGCCGGTTTAAAAAGCTTTGAGGCAACTTTAAATCAAGCGCATCAAGCCCAACTGAAACGACCTGAACCGCAAATCCTTGATAAAAACGCATTAGAAAAAACTTTACCTCAAGGGGCTGTGCATCAAGGATTGGCACTTGTGTGCCCATTGATTGAAGATGTTTCTGTACAAGATTTTATCATAGCTGCAGAGCATAAGCCTTCGATGCTTGTTATGCTTGATCAAGTAACGGACCCGCATAATGTGGGCGCTATTTTGCGCAGTGCCTGTGTGTTCGGCCTTAACGGGGTGATATTGCAACGCAAGCACGCGCCTTTACTGGATGGTGTTCTGGCTAAAACCGCATGCGGCGCTGTTGAGCATGTGCCTGTTGCGTATGAGACGAATTTGAATCGCTGTATTGAAACGCTTCAGGACGCCGGTTTCTTCATCTTTGGTCTTGATGAGCGTGGTGGAGATTTAGCCGATCTAAAAACTTTACCGGATAAGACAGTTTTGGTGATGGGTTCCGAAGGGCCTGGCCTTAGACGCCTGATTAAAGAGAATTGTGATTCGCTGTTGCGTTTACCTACAGAAGGGAAAATTTCCAGTTTAAACGTTTCTAATGCTGCTGCTGTTACCTTTTATGCATTGAAATCATTGCAAAAAATAAAATCCTTATAAAATTTTAATAAAATTATTGACACTGTGTCAGTATTGTTTATATTATATAAGTATAGTCAAAAAGCACGAAAGCTTAAAAAAGCTACTAAATAATTTTGGCAAACAGCATAAGTAATAGAGGGCGCATTAATATGGCATACTTTCGCAAATGTGTTGAGCGAATGATAAAACCACTACTTGGTTACTCCTATTTTTTCTCCAAAAGTGTGTTTGTGGTTTTTGTGCCTTTTAATGCCCTCAGAGAAACCCGCTGCTACTCAACGCTCGAACTCCCTATACTCCCTTATAGAGCCTAAAAAGAGCTGGTTTCACCCTGCACATGCCCTCTTTCGTAATTATAGTCGAAGGAGGGCATTTTGTATGGACTCTCTTTATTTGATACTTCATCCTGTTCTCTATGATTCAAACAGTAAAAGCCGCAATGCCTGAAATTTCGCCTGAGACCTCTACCGATACGAATGAAGATGAACTATTTCTGGTAGATGGCTCCGGTTTTATTTTCCGGGCCTATTTTGCCATGGCCTATTCGGGACGTGGAGAGATGACAAACCCGGATGGTGTTCCAGTTTCTGCAGTTTTCGGTTTTACGCAGATGCTCATGAAGCTGCTCAATGATTATGACGCGCCCTATTTAGCCGTGATATTTGACCCGCCGGGCGGCTCATTCCGCAATGATATTTATGACGATTATAAAGCCAACCGTGATGCACCGCCTGAGGATTTGATCCCGCAATTCCCGTTGGTCAGGGATGCAACACGTGCCTTTGACATTCCTGCCATCGAGGCGCAAGGCTATGAAGCTGATGACTTGATAGCAGCCTACGCAAAACGCGCCAAAGAGCTGGGCAAGAAAGTTGTCATTGTATCTTCGGATAAAGACCTCATGCAATTGGTGGATGAAGATGTACGCATGCTTGATCCAATGAAGAATAAATGGATCGGGGTTGATGAGGTTATTGAAAAATTTGGTGTCTCTCCTGAAAAAGTGACCGATGTACAAGCACTTGCAGGTGATAGTACGGATAATATTCCCGGCGTTCCGGGGATCGGGATTAAAACAGCGGCACAATTAATCAATGAATATGGTGATCTGTCGACTTTATTGGAGCGCGCAGAAGAGATTAAACAGCCCAAGCGCCGCGAGAAACTGATCAACCACGCGGAAGATGCTCGTATCTCTGAAAAGCTTGTAACACTTGATTGCAACGCGCCTATTCCTGTACCCGTTGAGGATCTAAAAACCCATGACCCGGATAAGCCGGAATTGATGGATTTCCTGCAACAACATGCGTTTAACTCGATTATTAAACGGTTGGGGGGTGAGACCGTTGCTACATCATCGCGCCATTCTGAACATAGCGCAGAAACTCATATCAATCAGGGAGATCCTTCGGCTTTGCCTCAGGATGACATTCCTATCGAGCACAATGCCTACACCCTGATCAATGATGAAAACACACTACAAGAATGGATCGATGCCGCACATAAAAGCGGAATGCTTTGCATTGATACCGAAACCACGGCTTTAACGCCCGCAAAAGCAAAACTTGTCGGCATTGCATTGAGCAGCGAGATTGGAAAAGCCGCCTACATCCCGCTTGGACATGTCGCTGAACAGGCTGATCTTTTGGGTGAGGCGCAAGGCTCTGATATTCAGCAGCTTCCAATGGATCACGTCTTGAAAATGCTAAAGCCATTATTAGAAGACCCAAGCGTGATGAAAATCGCGCATAACATGAAATATGACTGGCAGATTTTGTCAAAGCACGGGATCGAAATGACCCCGTGTGATGATACGATGCTGCTGTCTTATGTTCTGGATGGATCATCGCATAAACACGGTATGGACGCACTCTCGCAGCATTATCTGGATCACGCTCCCATCCCCTATAAAGACGTTGCAGGCACGGGCAAATCGCAAGTGACCTTTGATAAAGTCGATATCGAAAAAGCGCTGAACTATGCAGCAGAAGATGCGGATATTACATTAAGGCTTTATCATATCCTCAAACCTCGCCTTGTTGCCGAGCGCATGGTCAGCGTCTATGAGAATATCGAGCGCCCGCTTATTTCTGTCATTGCGCAGATGGAGTTAGACGGCATTAAAGTTGACCCCGCTTTTTTGAAACAAATGAGTACAGATTTTGGCAAACGCATTGCCGATTTAGAATCGGAAATCCATGCCCTGGCGGGAACACCTTTTAACATCGGCAGCCCCAAACAAATCGGTGAAATCCTGTTTGATCAAATGGGCTTGCAAAGCGGCCTTAAAGGCATAAAAAAAACCAAGACAGGACAATATTCCACAGATGTCAAAACGCTGGAAGAGCTCGCGCTTCAAGGCCATGAGATTGTTCAAAAAATTCTCGATTGGCGCGGTCTTTCCAAGCTCAAATCAACCTATACAGATGCGTTGCAAGATGAAATTAACCCGGCAACAGGGCGCGTGCATACATCCTATGCCATGACCGGCACATCGACAGGGCGGCTCTCATCTTCTGATCCAAACTTGCAAAATATTCCAATCCGCACAGAAGATGGCCGCAAAATCCGCGAGGCTTTTATAGCGGAAGATGGGTATAAATTATTGTCGGTTGACTACTCTCAGGTCGAATTACGCCTTGCCGCTGAAATGGCTGAGGTTGAGGCTCTAAAGAAAGCCTTTCAGGATGGCGTTGATATTCATACCCTTACCGCCAGCCAGGTTTTTGACATTCCGCTTGATGCAGTGGATAGCGAGACGCGCCGCCGTGCAAAGGCTGTGAATTTCGGCATCATATACGGCATTTCCGGCTTTGGCCTTGCCAAACAATTAGGCTGCCCGCAACATGAAGCCTCTGATTTCATCAAACGCTATCTTGCCCGTTTCCCCGAGATCAAAGATTACATGGAAGCGCGAAAAGATGAGGCGCGCACGCAAGGCTTTGTCAAAACGCTTTACGGGCGTAAATGTTTTACCCCCAATATTAATGCCAAAATCCCGGCACAACGCGGCGGCTCTGAACGCGCAGCGATTAACGCGCCATTACAAGGCACAGCCGCTGATATCATGAAAATCACCATGAGCAAGATACCCGATGCCCTCACAAAAGCGGGCTTGCACGCAAAAATGCTGTTACAAGTTCATGATGAATTGATCTTCGAAGTCCCTGATAATGAGCTTGAGAAAACCGCAGAGCTTGTACGCAAGATCATGGAAAATGCCTTTAAAATCATGGGGGTTGAAATCTCTGTGCCTCTTGTTGCCGAAGGCGGCTCCGGCCAAAATTGGGGCGCTGCGCATTAGAATAAGCCTTGTCATTGAGATAAAGCCTTAAAGGCTAATATTTTTAATCCCTGAGCCTCGTCTGTTTTACAAGTCTAAATTCTGTGTAAGTCATTGTTTTTTAATAGAAAAATTCATTTTCTTCAGTTTGTTTTCTGAATTGAGGGGGTGGGGGGTCATGGCAATTGTATTTGAAATCGTGATTTGTAAAAAACCATCGTCATTCTATTCCCCCCACTAGCCATCCCATTCCACCCACTTGTCATCCCGGCGAAAGCCGGGATCTCTTCGGTTTAAGTATGGGATCCCCGCTATATTTGCGAACAAATCTCCGGTTTCCTTGCAATGACGCAATCCAGATTGCCGCGTCAGGCCTTTGGCCTTCCTCGCAATGACGAACTGGGT
>CAWUJS010000116.1:0-4920 GCA_963922705.1 uncultured Alphaproteobacteria bacterium
GTCCGGCATAGTAAATATTCTGATCTTTAATATGTTTGCGCCATTCAACCCATAGCACATCCCCTTTTTGAGATATTATGCGTGCCTCGCATGTATTTTGCGTCAGGATTTTTTCTTTATCGTCTTCATGGAAAAGGTCAATAAATTTAAGGTTTTCAAGCTCTCTCTCACTGTATTGAACGGCTTGAGCAAAACGGTTATTGGCACGCAGCATCTTACCGTTGTGATCAGCGATAATCATCATCTCACGCGACAGCTTTAAAAAAACATCGATATCATCATATGTATTATGCGCGACTTTTTTTTGTAATCTATTGTCTGTAATTGGTGCTAATTCAGAACTTGTTTTCTCGTCTTTTGCATCACATGACCCGATAAGAAAGCGCCGTATTCCATTTGCTGCCGGCATTTCAATCCAGTCAAAGTAAAACGCCTGAGTGGCCTTATTGCCGTTAATTTGAATCCTATAAATTCCAGAATCCAAATCTGAAGGATTTTGTAGAGGTTTTTCAAATGTTATGAGCGTTTGCAAACGATGTTCTGAAATTGTCTCGCTATTCAGATGCGCCAGATCCATAAAGGCAGCGGATGCAAATACGATTGTCCCTTCTTCATCAAGAACGATCCGTATTTCATTTTCCGAGATGTCATCGGAAAGGGGGATTGTTTGATTCTCATCTTTTTTGCGGCGCAGTGGGAACATTTTATGGTATGAATTATAGGGGTTAATCCGAATGGATATATATTAGCATACGTGAAAATATTCGCTTTATACAAGAATTTCTTAAAAAAAGCGTATGAAAATAAAACACTTCATCCAAATCAATGAACGAAGTGTTTTTATGCATTTATACTTTAAATCAGATTTACTTTTCGTATTTCACAGAGCAACCATATGGCTGAGTTTGTGCTGTTGTCACTGGCTTTCCTTCTGCAAGCTCATGAACTGCTGCCAAAACATAGTTTTCAGCACCTTCAATTGTTTCAGCTTTCGGGCTTGAGTTGCTGTCAATTGCTCCTGCGTAAGCAAGTGTGCCTTCAGCATCAATGACAAACATATGCGGTGTTGTCTTGGCATCATAAAGTTTGCCGATCTCTCCTGATGGATCAAGGATTTTCACGGTTGGCTCCGCGCCTTGCTCTTTAACAATCTTCATGGATTCTTCAGCAGTTACGTTACCTTGGCGGCCTTCTGCAGAAGAGTTAATTGAAACCCACTTTACGCCTTTAGCACCTGTTTCTTTTTGAATCTTTTGCATATTGCCAGAATCGTAGTGCTTAATAACAAATGGGCATTCATGATTTGTCCATTCGAGAACGACAATGCTACCTTTATGATCGCTGAGCTTAAAAGGATTTCCTTTTGTATCTGTCGCTTCGAAATTCGGCGCTGCTTTACCGACTTCCGGTGCTGCTGCATCAGCAGATATCGGCATCATGAATGCCATGGCTGTTAGTGATGTTACGATGAATTTGCGCATTTTACTCTCCTTTTGGTTATGGTTCGTGCGTCTATTAAAATAAATTACTCAGCGTAGCCGGGGTTAAAATTTGCGGTAAAATCTTAGCATCCGGCCTTTGTCCTGTTTGTTTGTTTCTGGCGGCATAATATACATAAATTGGAACACCATTTCGTTTATATGCGTTAAGATATCTTGTAATATCCGGATCTTGATTTGTCCAATCACCAATCAAATAATGCACATTATTTTGGGCAAAAGCTTTTTTCGTTGATGGTATGTTAATCGCAATGGCATGATTGGCTTTACACGTAATGCACCATGCGGCGGTCATTTCAACAAAAACAGGATGATCTGACTCGGTTAGGAGTGTATTCAGCTTTTCCGTTGAAAATACTTCCCCAAATTCCTGACTTTGATCATTTGAAATGTCGCTTTGCGGTGTTTGTGCCGTTGGTATGATGAGCATGAAAGCTGCGATCACTAGCAGCAGCACAGAAACAGCCTTCGAAGATCGACTTTCTGTGACCTTAAGAAGCCAGATGGAAAAGCCGATTAACCCCATACCCGATAAAATTTGCAAAACACCCGTTGATCCCGCCTGCTTGCTTAAAACCCAGACAAGCCATATAGCAGCTGCAAACATGGGGAAGGCCAGAAATTGCTTGAATGTGTCCATCCATGCGCCGGGCTTTGGCATGACTTTTTGTAAGGCTGGTGCAAAAGACAAGGCAAGATAAGGCAGCGCAAGACCGAACCCTAAAGCGGTGAAAATTGCCAGATTAACAAGAGCTGTCTGCGTCAGAGCAAACCCGATGGCTCCTGCCATAAATGGCGCTGTACAAGGAGTTGCGACAAGCGTAGCGAGAACACCGGTAAAAAATGAGCTATTCAACCCCTGCCCTTGCGTGAGTTTATTGCCAACATTACCAAGACTATTCCCAAATTCGAAATAGCCCATCAAATTAAGGCCGATGATAAAGAGCAGATAGGCGAGCGCGCCAACCACCATTGGATTTTGCAATTGAAAGCCCCACCCAATCTGGGATCCAGCGGATTTTAGAACAAGCAGTGTCCCTGCTATGGCAAGGAATGAGATGATCACGCCTGCGGTATATGCAATGCCGTGCATTTTGGCGAGTGCCGGGTCTTTATCTGCAATTTTAACGAGGCTTAGAGCTTTGATGGACAAAACAGGAAATACGCATGGCATGAGATTCAGGATTAGCCCGCCGAGGATTGCAAATAATAAAGCCTGCGCAATTGTTATAGTCGAATCATTTGTGGTTAAAATGCTTTGCTCTTGCGGTTTTACTGCCGCTTTCATCTTGGGTTTTGCCGAAATTTCAACGCTCTGTTTCTGCTGGTTTTGATCTTTATATGTGAGAATGAATGTGGCTGTCTTTAAATCCTGATAATTTCGCTCACCTTTACTTTGCTTTATAGTAAGGGTTTGAGCGTCAATCTTTGCAGATTGCGGTTTTGCATTTTCAACCAAACCCCAATCAGCCGGATAAAATTCTACCGTTTCCAGATTGATCGCCTGCGTAACTTTTTCTGGAAGCGTTATGTTTAAATGAAAATTTTGATCATCTTGAAAAAATGAAGCTTCCCAATTTTGCGAGCGCGGCAATTTTGAAGTCGCATTTTCGAAAAAGCCCGTATTGTCTTCACTTTGACTATTTTCATCATTCAAAGATAAAGTGTATGTGCCATATTCGGGGATACATTCTTCTTTACAAACCAGTAGCTCGATATCAGCAGATAGTACAATTTCACCATCTGGTAATGTATCGGGTAATTTAAGCTTTTGCAGCAGGACAACATTATCTTCATAGCCATAATTCATTAACGGGCCAAAAGGCAGGCGTTTTGGTGTAGGCCAGTAGATGTCAGATATTTCTGAGCCTTCTGGTAAAGTCCAATCTGCTTTGGTTATAGTTCCCGAATCACCAGGGTTCTTCCAGTAAGTATGCCAATGCGGTGTAATGACTTGCTCTATGCCAATCCAGATTTCATCACCGCCGCTCACCTGCCCTTTTTCTGCCAAAAGACGGATTTGTACGCGCTGATCTTGTGCCTGTCCTTGCGCAACAGCAGTCAGCGGTATGAATAATAGTGCCAGAATTGCCAGAAAAGGCATTAAAAGCTTGCGCATTGGCGTATCCTTTTTCATTCTTAACTTTGAAACTAAGTATAATTATTTCTGCTAAAATCAAATTCGCAAAGAATAGAAACAAGGTTACATTTTCATGACACAGCCATTATGGTCACCATCACAAAATCAAATCGAACAAACACAACTCTATCGCTTTATGCGCGCCGTTGAGATGCGTACAGAGCTTCAATTCAAGGATTATCAAGATTTCTGGCAGTGGTCAGTCGATCATATTGTAAGCTTTTGGGATATTTTATGGGATGAGATGAACGTGATCGGTACAAAAGGCGAGCATATCCTCATAGATGAAGACCAGATGCCCGGCGCTCAGTTCTTCCCAGATGCAAGCCTGAACTATGCTGAAAATATGTTGCGTAAGCATGATGACGACTTGGCATTGATTTTTAGAACTGAAAAAGGCGAGGATCAAAAATACACATATGCTGATTTATGGGTTGCCGTAAGCCAATGGCAACAGGCGTTAAAAGATGCAGGGGTTGTTAAGGGCGATAGAGTTACCGGATATATGCCCAATATGCCGGAGACCATTATTGCGATGCTGGCAACTGCTTCTCTTGGCGCGATATGGGCTTCTGCCTCTCCAGACTTTGGTGAGCAAGGGGTTATTGACCGTTTTGGCCAGATTGAGCCAAAAGTTTTAGTCTGTGTTGACGGGTATTATTACAACGGGAAAGAAATTGATTGTCTTGAAAAAATAAAAGCTATTCAGCCAGCCTTAAAAGGTTTGGCAAAAACCATTGTCGTTCCGTTTTTATCAAAAGAACCGCCTTTACATGAACTAACAAACGCGTACAGTTCCTATGATATATCGGCATATATCCCAGAGGATATTACGTTTGAACAAGTACCTTTTGACCATCCGTTATTCATTATGTTCTCAAGCGGTACAACGGGTGTACCCAAATGCATTGTTCATGGCCATGGCGGTGTCCTCTTACAGCATCTCAAAGAACATCGCCTGCACAGTAATATAGGCGAAGGCGATCGCGTATTTTATTTCACAACATGCGGGTGGATGATGTGGAACTGGCTGGTGAGTGGTTTAGGCATTGGTGCAACATTGATGCTCTATGACGGATCACCCTTTTACCCGGATGGAAATGCCCTTTGGGATTATGCTGATCACTATCAATGTACGTTTTTTGGTACATCTGCGAAATATATTGATGCTTTGAAAATACAAGGGTTTAAGCCTAAAGAAACCCACAAATTATCAGCATTACGCACCATTGCTTCGACCGGATCGCCGCTTGTCCATGAAAGCTTTGACTATGTTTATCA
>CAWUJS010000117.1:0-4876 GCA_963922705.1 uncultured Alphaproteobacteria bacterium
AGCTGCAACGGTGTCGCCGCCGCCAGCAATGCTAATCAGTGATCCTTCTTTGGTGCGTTTTGCAACGCCGTGTGCAAGCGCGTTTGTGCCTGCATCAAATGGCGGTATTTCAAAAACACCTAATGGCCCATTCCAGACAAGCGTTTTGCAGTCTTTAATTTCATCCAGGAAATAATCGATGCTTTTAGGGCCTGCATCAACCGCCATCATATCGGCGGGAATGGAATCTGCTGCGACATGTTCATATTCAGCATTGGTTTTGAGTTCTGTGACAACAGTAGCGTCAATCGGAAGTAGAATTTTACAGCCTGTTTTATCGGCGTGATCGAGAACTTTGATTGCCTCATCTTTCATGTCTTTTTCGCACATTGATGCGCCTATATTGCCGCCTTTTGCATAGATAAAGGTATTGGCCATGGCGCCGCCAAGGATAAGGTAATCTACTTTCTCAACTAAATTATGCAACACACTGAGTTTTGTGGATATTTTGGAGCCGCCGGTAATGGCAACAACGGGTTTTTGGGGGTGTTCCAGTGCGGCGTCGAGTGCTTCTAGCTCTTTTGCCATACAAAGCCCTGCGGCAGCCGGGAGAACATGTGCTAACCCTTCTGTTGATGCATGGGCGCGGTGCGCGGCGGAAAAGGCGTCATTGACGTAAATATCGCCAAGTTTAGCGAGTTGATTGACAAAGGCGGGGTCATTCGCCTTTTCGCCTTTATGGAAGCGTAGATTTTCTAAAAGCGCAATATCTCCATTTTCAAGGCTATCGGCGACAGTCTGTGCGCGCTCACCGATGCAGTCATTGGCAAAACGGACATTGCAGCCCCAGCATTCCTCGAGTGTAGCGATTAAAAATGCCAGTGACATTTCAGGGTTTTGTTCACCTTCCGGGCGGCCAAAATGCGAGAGGATCAGGATTTTTGCGCCAGCTTCTCTCATGTAGTCAATGGTTGGTTTGAGGCGGTCAATGCGCGTTGTGTCTGTGACTTTACCACGCCTTGCGGGGACGTTTAAATCCGCGCGTAATAGAATTCGCTTTCCTTTAAGGTCGAAGTCTTTGATTGTTTTGAAGTTCATGAGTATTTCTTTCTTAGCATCTTTTAAGTATGTTCTGATAAGTATGTTCTGAATGTAATCTTTTCTGTCGTTAATATTCAACCCATTATGGCATGTTATTACGCTTTTAATGGCTCCATAAGAGATTGCCGCGTCGACCTTTGGTCTCCTCGCAATGACATCTCCTTTTATCGTCATTGCGAGCGACTGCGAAGCAATCTTTTTGCTTATTTAAGAGATTGCAAGGACAAGTCTTGCAATGACGACGAAGAATATTTATGCGTCATTTCGAACGTATGTGAGAAATCCCACGACCATCAATGAGATTTCTCAGCTTCGCTTCGAAATGACAGTGTAGTACTAAAGTGTTTTCGCATGTTCCATAGCCTCTATTAACCGTGAGCGCAAAGCTGGGTCAAGTGCGGAATGTCCGGCATCCGGGACAACGACATAGTCCGCTTCCGGCCATGCCTGATGAAGCTTGTCTGCTGTTTTAATGGGGCAAATGATATCGTAACGCCCCTGAATGATGGATGTTGGGATATGACGAATTGTATCGATTTTGTTCAAGATGCTGTTTTCCGGCGCAATCACCTCATGCAGGAAATAATGCGTTTCAAGGCGGGCTAAGGCCAGGGCATGCTCTTTTTGCTCGGAAGTTGTAATGGTTTCGTAATTTGGAAAAAGAGAGGCGCAGGCACCTTCGTAAAGGCTCCAGCGAATCGCTGCTTCTATTTGAACATCCTTATCGTCATGCGTTAGGCGGGCATAGTAGGATTGTAGAATATTCTCTTTTTCATTCTGGTTTAAAATACTTGTGAATTGTTCCCATGCTTCGGGGAAGATTGTTTGTATGCCATGAAGGAACCAGTCGATTTCTGAGGCTTCGCAGAGGAAAATCCCACGCATAGTCAGACTTATACAATGTGCAGGATATTGAATGGCGTATAGCATCGCAAGTGTGCTGCCCCATGAGCCGCCAAAAAGGTGCCATTTGGGGATGTTGAGGTGCTTGCGAAGGGTTTCAATATCTTCGATGAGGGCTTTTGTGGTGTTGTTTTCAATGCAACCTAAAGGCGCCGAGCGTCCCGCGCCGCGTTGGTCGAAAATAATAATCCGGTAATGATCGGGATCAAAAAAGCGCCTGTGTAAGGGGCCTGCACCTGCGCCGGGGCCGCCATGGAGCAAGACAACCGGAACGCCGTCCGGATTGCCGCTTTGCTCCCAATAGAGTGTATGCACAGGGTCAACTGCGAGATAGCCTGTGGAGTAGGGCGTAATGGCGGGGAATAGATCCATTATTGCCGGTTGGCGGAATGTTGCGGTTTTGGTGTTTGGTAAGGGCATCGTTTAAATCGTTAAAATATTAAGAATTACGTTAGAGGGTGACAAGGGAGAGATCAATATCTAAAACAGCGTTATTGCGAGCGCAAGCGAGGTAATCTGTCCTGATGGCAAGGAGATTGCCGCGTCGAAGCGTTGCTTCTCCTCGCAATGACAATCCCGTTTTATCCGTCATTGCGAGCGCAGCGAAGCAATCTTTTTGTTTTAGCAAGAGATTGCCGCGTCAGCCTTCGGCTTCCTCGCAATGACGTTAATCAATAAACTCAACAGCTTCCGGGTGGTTAATTTCCATGTAAGGGCCGTTATAGTCGCGGATATTGCCGCGTACGCGGATGGTTTCGCCGCCCCAATTGAGCGGGTCGAGCTTAACATTCGAAAAAGCGCGCTTATCTTCCGGGGCAATAGATACCGTGAAGTCACGCCGCCAATCTTTGCCGAAATTGATATAGATTCGGTTTTTCTTGATCGCAACGCTCTCAACCTTTCCTTCTACGATTGCGAAAGAACCATTTGCCTCTTGCGCATTAGCAGGGTTTAAAACATCCATTTCTTGCCAGATGCCCAGTTTTTCGTTACGTGCTTTGGCTTCTAGTGCAAGCATGTCTGGTGCCAGATGCGCCGTGCTGGCGGTTGTTTTAACGTGGGCAAGGCCGAGCGTTAATAGCATGCCTTGTGCCCATGCGTTATTATCCATGCGTTCGAGATGGACCAAATCATGCCCCATGCGGTTTATTCTTCCCGATTGTTTATTGTTTGTCTGATAGAGCTGGACACGTTGGCCGACGAGAAAATCTTTGAGGATATCGCGGGCAACGACAGCCAGGGGGCTAATATTCTGCCCATAAGCGCCCGGAATATTGATACCGGAAAGATGGATAATTTGATCGTTTTCAAGAATAAGTGTGAGGGGATCAATGACCGCTTTGACCTTGCCCTGTCCGGCCCGTTTCATTCCTATGAACGTCCCAGAAGGAAGGGATTCTTGCGCGTATGCGTAGGATAGAGATATAAGGCTGGAAATGGCGAGTAAAATAACTAAAATATTTCTCATCTCAAGATTTTGGAGGATTGAGTGCATGATAGGCAAGCGTTTCTTTTTGCTATTGAGTTTAATGTATACTGCTGTCGCTGTTCAGGGGTGTTCGACAAACCCTGCGACAGGTAACCGGCAATTTACAGCGCTCATGTCTCCGGCGCAGGAAAATCAGGTCGGTGCTTCGGAGCATGAAAAGATCATCGCGCAATTTGGAGAATATGACAATAAAGCGCTTAAAGACTATGTGAGCGAGGTTGGGCGGCGCGTGACGCAAAAAACCGAGCGCCCCGATGTGAGTTATAAATTCTATGTTCTGGATAGCCCGATTGTAAATGCATTTGCGGTGCCCGGTGGTTATATTTATCTAACGCGGGGGCTTATGGCGCTGGCGAATAATGAGGCGCAAATGGCTGCGGTTTTAGCGCATGAAGCCGGGCATATTACAGGGCGGCATTCTGCGGAAAGATATTCGCGTAGTGTTGTAACATCGTTGGGGGCAGGGGTGCTTGGCGCTGTTATCGGGACATCCGGAGCCTCGCAAGCTTTAGGTGTGGGCGCGAATTTATATTTAAGCTCTTATTCGCGCTCTCAGGAAAATGAGGCCGATACGCTGGGGTTAAGGTATATGACGCAAGGCGGATATGATCCCCATGAAATGGCGGCTTTTTTAAGTGCATTGCAAGCGCAAAGCGGATTGGATGCGCGGCTTGCGGGGCGCAATGCGGATGCCGGGGTTAATTATTTCTCAACGCACCCACCTACGCCGGAGCGTGTGAGGAAAACACTTTCGGAGGCAAGAAACTATCCTGATAGCAATGTTAAAAGGCGGGATGAATATTTACGCAAGATTAGCGGTATGACTTATGGCGATAGTCCAAAGCAGGGATTTGCAAGATATGAATCGGGCGGGCAGGTCTTTTATCATCCTGAAATCGGTTTTTCTTTTTCTGTATCCAATGATTTTCGGATTATCAATCAACCTTTACAAGTTTTAGCGACGGCGAAAAACGGATCGGTTATTGTGTTTGATATGGCGAAACGGGTACGTGGGCAATCTGCGGAGAATTATCTTGTGAATAGCTGGCTTAAGGATAGGCGCGGAATTCGTGCCGAGCGCACAAGTGTTAATGGCATGAATGCGGCAACGACAGCTTTTGACGGGGTGGTTAACAATAAAGCTGTGACTTTGCGCGTGATGGCCATTGAATTTGCACCTAATCAATTTGCACGCTTTCAGATTGCTATTCCACGGGGGGCGTCTCAATCCCTTGTCAATGATCTCAAGCGTACTAGTTACAGCTTTAAGCGGTTAAGCGCGGCTGAGAAGAAGAAGCTAAAGCCTTATCGGGTGAGGCTTGTGACAGCAAAACTGGGCGACACAATTGCAACGTTGGCGGCCAAGATGCCTTATAATGACTTACAAGAAGAGCGCTTTCGTGT
>CAWUJS010000118.1:0-4821 GCA_963922705.1 uncultured Alphaproteobacteria bacterium
TTTTCCTGTACCGTGATAACCCTGTATCATAACACGGCGGTTATGCGCAAAACCTGCTAAAATCGCCAATGTTGTGTCATGGTCGAACTGATAGGTTTTGTCGATATCGGGGACATTGGGCGTATCCTCGGTAAAAGCTGGGATTTCCCAGTCAAGATCAAGGCCGAAAACATCGCGCACATTGATTTTTGTGTCGGGGATAGAGGTGTATTTTCCTTCTTTGGCTTTAACCTCTGTGATGTTGAAGGCCATGCCTTCACGCTCTTTTTCCTTGTCGATGTTGTCTATGCTATCGGCTTTCATGTTGTGCTCATTTACTTTCTTTTACGTTGTCGTTTTGTATTGTCATTGCGCGTGATGAAATCACGAAGCAATCTGTTTGATTTTGCGTCTATAAGATTGCTTCGTCAGCCTTTGGCTTCCTCGCAATGACATTTTTAATTTCGCTCCGGTAATTTCTCAAATTTCTCATAGGCCAGCTTTAAGACTGTATACGCCATATTGATGCCTTTGAGAAGCTCTTCTGATTCCGGGCAGCCGTGATTGCGATCAGGATGGTGTTTTAAGACAAGCTCGCGATATTTGAGTTTAATCGCATCGAACGTCAAAGGCGGCTCCAGCCCCATAATCGCCATGGCTTCATATTCTTTGGAATGCTCGGACTGGCCGATTTTGGAGCGTTCACGTTCCTCGCGGTTTGGCGGCGCTTCATCCTCGCCATACTTCATTTTCCACGCTTGTTGATACAGAACGTCCTCGGCGTTGCCATTGACGCCATATTTCCATGTCGGGCGATCACCATAAAAGGAGTTATAGATATGTTCTTCTACATCATCATTGCTCATACCTTCGAAAAAGTTCCAGGCTTTGTTGTATTCGCGTGCATGCTCCTGACAAAAATAGTAATATTCTTTTAAACCACGGTCTTTTGGTGCCCGGTGTTCGCCGGGTTTATCACAGCCGGGCATATCGCAGCATCTTGTGATGCTATCGGGGGCATGGCTACTAAATTCCGCTGAGCGTGGTTTTAGAAAAATTTTAGGCATAGTTCCCTATTTTAACTATCTTTTGATGCGAGGTGCAATCATTTCGATGAATATGGAAGACAAGATTAAAAAAGCAATTGAAGATTCTTTTTCACCGGAGCATTTTCAACTTGTAAATGAAAGCCATAAGCATAAGGGGCATGCCGGGGATGATGGTAGCGGGCAGACGCATTTTCAATTGCTCGTTGTTTCCCGCAAGTTTGAAAATTGCAATCGTGTGCAACGGCAAAGGATGGTGAATGAAGCGCTGGCTGTGTGCTTTGAGGAAGGATTGCATGCTTTGTCCATGACATTATCTACGCCGGAAGAGTTTAACTAGGGTAATAAAATATCAATCCTGAATACTATTCTTTCGTTTACAATCGCCAAAAGAATCTCTATAAACTATAAGTTGTGTATACTGCGTGGGTATTCAACAATCGTGTATTATGGGGAAAAACTATGTATTCAGCTCAAAAGTCGAAGCTGCGTAAGCTTTCAGAGAAAATGAATGAGGGTGGGGGAACAACCCTTTTAAGTCGGAATATCACAGTTAATGGTAGAAGGACGTCTGTGCGTCTGGAGCCGGAAATGTGGAATTCTTTATACGATATTGCCAAAAGAGAAAATTGTACGATTCATGATATTTGTACATTGATCAGCATTCGAAAGAACCCGAGAACGTCTTTAACCGCGGCGATCAGGGTGTTTTTAATGCTTTATTTCCGTGCGGCCTCAACCGAGGAAGGGCATCTGCGCGCAGGACATGGAAATTTTGAATCCATGAAAATACGCGCAGGGCTTGGGAATAGGCAGAAATCTATGGCTTGATACCATGGCAGTTGCATTTGGGCTTAATAGCCCTATTTTTGCCTCAATGCCGTCATCCTCGCTATATAGATGCGAACAAACCTGCGGCTTCCTCGCAATAACGCTGTTGTCATTGCGAACGCAGTGAAGCAATCCAGATTGCCGCGTCAGGCCTTTGGCCTTCCTCGCAATGACGAACTGGGTTGGCTTTAGGGGTTCTTCCGATTACGCCGCTTTCGCGGGGGTGACGATAGTTTTTGCTTGCGCCCAATAACAAGTTTTCGCTGTAGATGTGAACAAACCTGCGGTTTTCTACTCTATCAATACCGTCATCCCCGTGAATGCGGGGATCTCATGCTTAAATCGAAGAGATCCCGGCTTTCGCCGGGATGACAGAGGGGCAGCGGGATGACGGGTGGGGAAAAATGGTATGACGAGTGCGGGGAATGGAATGAGAGGAAAGGTTTGAAGTGTTGTTTTCTTTAGTTCACACCATGGACGCAAAGGGAGCAGTGTTGGGCTTAATTGCAATAGCCATGGCGTTTTGTCTGTGTTTTGGTGCTTGTTACGCTGGCTCATCTTGTCCGAGAGCTTGGCCGTCTGTGCCGTTTTGTTCGGCTTTTAATTTTTCTTCGGCCATATGTTGCACAATTTTTTCTTCAAGGTCAGGAGATATATTGTTGTTTAAAAAGGTAACAACCATTCTACGCAATTTATCGATTTCAAAAGGGGGTGTTTCTTGTGGATAATCGCCTTGCGATCGAGAAAGGTGGTCATGGTCATAATGCCAAAAAACAAGGACGTCGCAATTATCTGTCACTTCTATTTCAAAAGACCTGTCTGGCATGTTTCGGTCACTATGGTGTGGAAAAGATATCTCTATCCTGTCTTTACTTTGAGATACATCGATTTTTAAGCGGCTCATTCCGAACTGATCGATTAAGTCATTAATGGGATCTATTTCAATTTTCTTAATACGCTCTATTTGACTTGCAATTTGGTTCAATAATTTAATCTGTGGTACCAGTTTGTCGGCACTTGCCTCGAAACGCTGCATCATTTTTGATTTTTCAGGTTCTGACATTGCTTGATACTCCTATGCTCGGTCAGTTTTATAGCTTTTTAGAGTTTTTTTATGGCTCTGTCAAGTTTTTATTATGTCTTTTGTGAGCGTTTAGTGCGTTTTGTCTGTGTTTTGGTGCTTGTTACGCTGGCTCATCTTGTCCGAGAGCTTGGCCGTCTGTGCCGTTTTGTTCGGCTGTAAATCTTTCTTCGGCGATATGTCGCGCAATTCTTTCTTCAAGGTTAGGAGATATATTGTTGCGTAAAAAGTCAGCAACCATATCCTGCAATTGATCGATTTGAAAAGGGCGTCTTTCTTTTGAATCATCGTCTAACTCTCGACGAGGTTCTTCATAGCTACGATGCAAAGAAACAATGACGTCGCAATTATCTGTCACTTCTATTTCAAAAGACCTGTTTGACATGTTTGTGCTATTGTGTGGAAAAGATATCTCTATACTGTCTTTCTTTTTTTGTACCTTGATTTCTAAGTGGTTCATTTCAAAAAGATCGATGAAGTTATTAATGGGATCTATTTCAACTTGCTTAATACGCTCTATTTCATCTGCAATATCGGCCAATAATTTAAGCTTTGGTTGTAGTTTTTCGGCACTTTCCTCGAAATGCTGCATAAGTTTTGATTTTTGAGGTTCTGACATTGCTTGATACTCCTTGTGCTCGGTCAATTTTGTGGCTTTTTAGAGCTTTTTTATGGTGCTGTCAAGTTTTTGTTATGTATTTAATGACCGTAAGAAACTACCCGCCATATTGTAAGAACTTGTCACGGCGTTTTTGTTTCAGTTTCGTGCTGTCCCAGGGGGTGAGTTCTTTTAACCCATTTTCGATAGTTTTGCCGACATTCTGCATTGTTTCTTCGGCGTGGCGATGCGCGCCGCCCGTTGGCTCATTGATGATGTCGTCGATTAATTTTAAACGGTGCAAGTCCTGTGCGGTTAGTTTAAGGGCTTGCGCGGCGTCTTCGGCAAAAGATGCGCTTCGCCATAATATAGAGGCGCAGCCTTCCGGTGAGATAACGGAATAGATGGAATGCCGGAGCATATAGACTTTATCGGCAACGGCGATGGCGATGGCGCCGCCAGAGCCGCCTTCACCGATGATGACGGAAATGATGGGCGCATCACAACGCAGGC
Organism: uncultured Alphaproteobacteria bacterium; assembly: GCA_963922705.1. Classification (GTDB taxonomy): domain Bacteria; phylum Pseudomonadota; class Alphaproteobacteria; order Micavibrionales; family Micavibrionaceae; genus TMED27. The sequence goes on from CAWUJS010000118.1 coordinate 4,049, forward strand.
AGCTTTCGATAGATTTTGCGATGGCTTCGGATTGGCCGCGCTCTTCTGCGCCAAGGCCTGGATATGCGCCGGCGGTGTCAATCAGCGTGATCACTGGCAGTTGGAATTGCGAAGCCATAGCCATCAGGCGCTGCGCTTTTCGGTAGCCTTCGGGGCGAGCCATGCCGAAATTATGTTTGATGCGGCTTTCAGTGTCATTGCCTTTTTCATGCCCCATAATGACACAGGACTGGCCATTAAAACGACCAATGCCGCCAAGAAGGGCATAGTCCTCTGCGAAATTTCTATCCCCGGCGAGGGGGGTGAAGTCGGTGATCAGGGCTTTGATATAGTCCTTGAAATGCGGGCGTTCGGGATGGCGCGCCACCTGCACCTTTTGCGCCGGGGTAAGCTTGGCATAGGCTTGTTGTAAAAGCTTATCGGCTTTGCCTTGCATGCGTGATATTTCCTCGGAAATATTCACTGCGCTATCGCTGCTGACGTGGCGCAGCTCGGCAATTTTGCTTTCGAGTTCCAAGATGGGTTTTTCAAAATCTAACATTTAAATCGGCCTGATTATTCAACAATTGAATGGTCATAGCAAAACAGGCACCTGAATTCAAATGAGAATTCATAAGTGCCTGTTGATAATATATTTACGTGTTTACTCGGTGCCTGTTTTCGCCAGAGGATGCTTTTCTTCCACTGTTTCTTTCAGGTTCTCACCAAGCATGTGCGTGTAGATATCCGTGGTAGCCATATCATAAAAAAAAAAAATTTTCTGAACGCTGCGA
>CAWUJS010000119.1:0-4617 GCA_963922705.1 uncultured Alphaproteobacteria bacterium
ATCAGCTTCAAACCCTGACCACGATTGCACACAAATACACACGAATTTGTTTAAAAAAGGAAAATTAGTGTCTATTCGAGTCTATTCGTGGTCTGTAAAAACCATCGTCATCCCACGCCCCCTCTTTTCACACCATCCCCCACAGCTGTCATCCCGCGTCCCCATCTGTCATCCCGGACTTGATCCGGGATCTCTTCGATTTAAGGATGAGATCCCCGCTTTCGCGGGGATGACAATAACTTTTGGTTGCACCCAATAACAAGCTCCGCGCTGTAAACACGAACAAACCTTTGGCTTCCTTGCAATGACGCTGTTGTCATTGCGAACGCAGTGAAGCAATCAGGATTGCCGCGTCAGGCTCCTCGCAATGACATTCTCCTGTTATCCGTCATTGCGAGCGCATGCGAAGCAATCCAGATTGGCTTTAGGGTTTCTTGCGATTACACCGCTTTCGCGGGGATGGCGATAATTGTTGATTGCGCCCAATAACAATTATCGCTATAGATGCGAACAAACCATAAAGATACTGAATTAAATTCAGGATGCATTTTGTTTTCCTTGCATCTATCTTATAGTCGTTCCAGTTTATAATTGGACACCAACGATGCCGAAGGCAGGACGCAGGCGCAGCCAAGTCAATATCGTTCGGCTTTTTCAAAATGGGACGACAACGTATAGACAATACTTTGAGGAGCATTTTGAAAAAACGGCGATTTGCAGATTTGTCCGATTTTTAAATGGAATGATTAAATGATCAAATTTGAAAATGTTGGACTAAGATACGGCCTCGGAGACGAAGTGCTTACCGATATATCTTTTTCACTCGCCCCCGGATCCTTTCACTTTTTATCCGGGCCAAGCGGCGCTGGAAAAACTTCTCTTTTGCGCCTTATATATCTGGGCAAAAAGCCAACACGCGGCCTTATCTCAATGTTTGGTAAAAGTATCAACACGTTAAACCGCGAGGAAATATGCGCCATGCGGCAAAAAATCGGCGTGGTTTTTCAGGCTTTCCGGCTGCTCCCCCATCTATCCGTCTTCGATAACGTTGCCCTGCCCTTACGCATCAGCGAAACACCAGAATCCGAAATCAAAAATAACGTGAGCGAATTGCTAGAATGGGTAGGCCTCGGTAAGCACCAGGACGCTCTACCGGAAACCCTATCCGGCGGTCAACAGCAGCGCGTTGCTATTGCCCGCGCCGTCATTGCCCGCCCGAAACTCTTGCTCGCCGATGAGCCGACAGGAAATTTGGATGATACTATTGGCCTGCGCTTGATGAATCTCTTTGAGCAGCTCAATAAAATGGGCACAACCATTGTTGTCGCAACACATAATCAGCACATGATGGACCAATTCGGACATCCGCGCCTCTTGCTCGACCAGGGCAATCTCTATGTCCAGGAACCTTCAAACTGGATTCGTGATAAAATTCAGGGAGTGTATTGATGCCAAAGCACAACAAATTACAACAAAAAGCAGAAGGCCGTTATGACCTCCCTCTCAATAAAGGCGGTGGGAGTAAATTTATCGTCCTCCTCATTGCTCTCATGACTTTCCTGGCCGTCTTGGCCGTTAGCACATCTTTCGCCCTTGGCAGTATCGCAAAAAGCTGGTCATCGGGGCTGGAGAACAAGCTAACCATCGAAATCCCCGGTGATATTGACGGGCATGATGCGCTGAAAATTAACATTAAGAAAGTGCTGGATAAAATTGATAATATTAAAAAAATTGAATTCATTAGCGGCTCAAAAATGTCTGATCTCATTGCCCCATGGCTTGGCGATGATTTCGCTTTAGAAGAAGTTCCTATGCCCACCCTGATCGCACTGGAGACGCGCAATACCTCAAAAACATTCATTGATAAGCTCCAGCAAGATTTAAAAAATATCAATCCCAATATTCTGGTTGATACGCATGAAGAATGGCTCGATGATTTCTTGCGCATGATCGGCAGCCTGAAATTCGCGACCTTCTTTGTTAGCCTCGTTATCGGCATCACAGCCTTCACCGCTATAACCGGAGTCATTCGCGCCAGAATGGCAGAGCATATTGATGATGTGGAACTTTTGCACCTGATGGGCGCAAGCGATGCCTATATCGCCGCGCAATTCAAACGCTATGCCTTACGCCTCGGGCTTTTGGGCGGCATATTCGGCTTGCTAGCCGGAACACTCGGTTTATTTGGCTTTAGCATGGGCATCAATAGCACAGACACCAATACCTTCCCCACATTAGAGCTTAACGCGTTTGCGATCCTAACCCTTTTATCCCTACCCTTCATCGCATGCAGCTTATGCGCTCTCACGGCAAAAATTACAGTCTTGCGTAGCCTGGCGCAAATGCCGTAAAACAAATGACGCATGACAAAAAGAAAGCTCTTCTCCATTTTGTTTTTCTTATTGCCGGCTCTCTGGCTCGCAGGGTTCTCCCTCTTTTCAATAGCGAGCTTAATGGGCGGAATAGAAAAACCAAACCAAACCACAGATGCAATTATCGTTCTCACCGGCGGTAAGAGCCGCATTGATCAAGGCCTTGTTCTATTCGCACAGGGAAAGGCCAGCCATCTTTTTATTAGCGGTGTTCACCCGGATGTCGATAAAAATGAAATCACAGACAGATGGGCAGGCGAAACCTCCCTACCCCCATGCTGCATCTCTCTTGGGAAAACAGCAACAACAACGGTTGAAAACGCCCTTGAAACCGCAGAATGGGCAAAGAAAAACAACATTCAAAGCATTCGCCTCGTCACATCCAACTATCATATGCCGCGCGCGCAATTAGAACTTTCCGCAAAAATGCCGAATGTTGATATTCTCACCAACCCCATTGAGCAAGACGATCTGGACACCGCAAAGCGCCGTATCTGGGATTTGCTTTTCATCGAATATCATAAATTCCTCCTGCGCTCTGTACAGCTCGTTTTTGGGTTTTAATCGCATGAAACGCAATTACATACGCTCTCTTTTGTATAATCTCTCTTTCTTTGGCCTCACGGGAATCGCCTGTTTCCTGTGCCTGCCTGCTCTTTTACTACCACGTAAATTAGCCATGGGCGTTGTTGCCGGATTTGTTCACACCAATGCTTTTCTTGAGAAATATATTTTAGGGCTAACCTATGAGCTTCGTGGTATAGAAAACCTCCCCAAAAACGGGGCATTTATCATCGCAGCCAAGCACCAATCCGCTTTTGAAACCATGAAGCTGCACATTATCTTCAAAGACCCTGCGGTGATTTTGAAGCAAGAGCTGCTCAATATTCCAATATGGGGATGGTATCTTGCCAAAAGCGACGTCATCGCCATTGACCGCTCCTCAAAAAAAGCCGCCGTCAAATCCATTCAAGACGGCGCTCTACGCATGAAAGAGCAAGGCCGTCCTATCGTCATTTTTCCGCAAGGCACGCGTGTAGCCATTGGCACGACAAGCGCTCAAAAACCCTATAAAATCGGTGTTGTCCGCGTTCAGGAAACCACAGAGCTTCCCATTATCCCCATGGCGATGAATGCAGGCGTATTTTGGCCACGCAATGCATTTTGGAAATCAAGCGGTACGGTGATTTTTGAATTCCTGCCCCAAATCCCTGCCGGGATGGAATCTGCTGCGTTGCTGAAAAAACTCGAACATGATATTGAAGATAAATCCAATCAACTGATGAAAGAGGCCTTAGGCGATGGCGAAACAATCCAATAAAGCAAAATTCATAGCCGGAGGTATCACCCTCCTTATCATCCTTGCTTTTGGCGCTTACAGCTACGTTTGGTTTCAAATCGCAGAAGCCGCAAAAACCTCCTATGTAACAGAACTCTCAAAACTGGGCAATGGCGCTAAGATCACACCACCTGAAGTCTCCGGCTTCCCCAGTAATAAAATTATTCTCTATAAAGAAAAAGAGATCATTAACACTGATAGCGGCACGCTGGAAATCAATGCATTAAAAGCACAAGGCAGCATTTCAGCCGACACACCCATTAAAATCACCACTGAAGAGCTTGTCCTAACGAGCAATCTATGGGGCAAAGCCATAAGCTTTGATCGTTTTTATACGCTCATGCGTGTTAAGCAAGATAAAGTCTTCTTTGATGACAGCGCGCTTAAACAAAGCAATTTTGAAGCAAAAGTAACGGGCAGCGTCGATATCTCCAACCAAGATGTCGCTATTCCTGATTTAATCGTAACATTGTCCAATCACGAGGATTTTTTAAATGTCCTTGTAGATTCTGGTGTTATTGAAAAGCATATAGCCAATATTGCAGGCTTTGCCATGGCTGCCTTGATGAATAAAGATCAAAAAGTCGAAATCCCTATCTATGAAAAAGATGGAATGATTAATCTGGGACCATTTCCCATCATGAAGCTTCCAACGCCTCAGCCTCAAGAACCACTAAAACGCCAAAAACCGATTATTCCTGAGGAGTGACGGCGTTACACTGTCATACCTTGAAACGTCATTGCGAAGCCCAAAGGGCTGAAGCAATCTGGATTGCTTCACTACGTTCGCAATGACGGATAACAGGAGAATGTCATTGCGAGGAAGGCCAAAAGCCTGACGCGGCAATCTGGATTGCTTCACTGCGTTCGCAATGACGGATAACAGGAGAATGTCATTGCGAGGAA
>CAWUJS010000120.1:0-4599 GCA_963922705.1 uncultured Alphaproteobacteria bacterium
CAGGATGAGGATCGGATGTGCGGGGCTTTTGATAAACCGCTTCAATCCCCATAAGGCGCATCAGCCGCCGCACACGGTGACGGCCAACACAATACGGGGTAAAGTGAGCGTAGCTGTCAAATGGGGCCAAAAGTGCTATGGATAATCTTTCAGTTTACAAAAACGGGAGGTTTTCAGTATGTCCAAGGCGACACAGGATTCATATTTTTGGCATTTGTCTGACCAAGAGCATCAATTCATAAAGCAATATCGTGGTGCAAACCGTTTAAAATGTGCAGCTCTGCTCAAATACTATCAGATTGAAGGGCGTTTGCCGGAAAAATTTAGCGACATTCCTGATATTGGCCGTAAGATTTTATCCGAAAGCCTGCAAGTTGCTGAAGATGTTGAGCCTGACTATGATTATATGGACCGCACAGGAAAACGTTTACGGCAGAATATTCGGAATCTCCTGAAAATCAAAAATTCTCTGCCGGAAGACTGGGAGACGGTTCAATCTGACCTTGTTGATGTTTGTTTTCATGATTTTGATGCAGAGAATGCTTTGCCACAGCTTTTGAAGCAATGGTTTCAGAATCGGAACATAGAACGACCGACCGTTTTGCGCGAAGAGCGTATCCTCAATGCAGTGCGTGTAAGCCTTGAAGAGCGGCGCTATCAACATATTACAGATCAGATTTCTGATGCCTGTAAACAGAGTTTGGACGACTTACTCAAAACACAAACAGGCGAAACATCTGCGCCGTTAGTGTTGCTGAAAGATGATCCGGGAAAGCCTTGCCTGAGCAGTGTTTTCATTGAGTTATCGAAGTTGGAACGCATTGAGACTGTGTGTTTATCGTTGGATTTATTCGCTGCCGCTTGGCAAAAGCTGCGTAAAACATATCGTCAGCGCGTTACGCGCGAACCGGTGCGCGAGCTTCGCCGTCATCCGGATCATATTCGCTATGCACTGTTGGCCGCGTTTTGTCTGGAACGGCGTGAAGAGGTTTTGGATAATCTCACGGATTTGCTGATCCAGATCGTCCATAAAATCCAGGTTAAGGCCGAGCGCAGAGTGACCAAAGACATAGCAGGCGGCGTCCGTGAAGTTTCTGCTAAAAAATCCTTGCTGTTCAAAATCGCGCAAACAGCCATCGAAAATCCCGATGCGACCATTCGTGATGCTTTGTTTCCGGTCATCGGGGAAAACACCTTCAGTGATCTGGTGAAAGAATTCGAGGCTAACAGTCCCTTTTATAATGAACAAGTCGAGCTGGTAGCACGTAATTCCTACAAAAGCCATTACCGGCGGATGGTGCCGCCAATTTTGGAGGTTTTAAAGTTCCGGTGTAATAACCAACATCACAGACCGGTGATTGATGCGATCACCATCCTGAAAAGCTTGAATTTCGGACAACGTGTTTTGCGCGCAGATGCGCTACCCATCTCCGGCATTGTTCCAAAATCCCTGCGCTCTCTACTCATCGAAGATGGTAAGATTAACCGCATCAGCTATGAAATCTGTGTCTTGCGCGCATTACGCAATGCTCTACGGTGCCGAGAGATTTGGGTGGAAGGGGCGCGGCGCTATCGCAATCCCGATGAAGATGTACCTCAGGATTTTGAAGACAAAAGAACGGCTTATTATGAAGGGCTAAGCCTTCCGATGCGTTCAAATGACTTTATCACTGATCTCCAAGTCCGCATGGAGAATGCTTTGCGAACATTAAACAGCGGTCTGTATAAAAATGACAAAGTGTTTATCAGGCTGCATGGCAAAAACCTGATTAAAGTGTCCCCTCTGGAACCACAGGCTGAACCGGCCTTTCTGAAACACTTGAAGTCTCAGGTTATGGCGCAATGGCCAATGACAAGTCTGCTTGATGTGTTGAAAGAGGCCGATTGTCAGATAGGCTTTACCAATCTACTCAAAAGCTATGGCGACCGTGAAATCTTATCCCGCGATGTTTTGCAAAAGCGTCTTTTGCTCTGCCTTTATGCCCTCGGCACTAATACAGGATTGAAGCGGGTCTTGGCCGGAGGAGCCGATGTAACGCTTGACGAATTACGCTACGTTAAGGAACGATATGTGCATAGAGATGGCTTGAAGGCTGCTATTGCCAAAATCGTCAATGCAACATTGGACGTCAGGCAATCACAAATCTGGGGTGAAGGCACAACATCCTGCGCTTCGGATTCCAAGAAGCTTCATGCCTGGGATCAGAACCTCATGAGTGAATGGCATGTGCGCTATAAAGGGCGCGGTGTTATGGTGTACTGGCATGTCGAGAAAAACTCGCTCTGTGTGCATTCGCAGCTCAAACGCTGTTCTTCATCCGAGGTCAGTTCTATGATCGAGGGGGTTTTGCGTCATTGTACAGACATAGAAATTGATAAGCAGTATGTTGATAGCCACGGCCAAAGTGAGGTGGCGTTTGCGTTTTGTGAGCTTTTAGGATTTTCTCTCATGCCGAGATTAAAGGCTATAGCACAACAAAAGCTCTATCTTCCAGATAATGATATGCGCTCTGAGCTTCACAATTTACAACCGATTTTGAAAAAACACCCGATCAACTGGGAGCTGATTGCGCAGCAATACGATCAGATAGTAAAATTTGCGACAGCGTTACAGAAAGGGACAGCGAGCGCGGAATCTATTTTAAACCGCTTTACGCGCAATAACCGCCAACATCCAACCTATCAGGCTCTGGCAGAACTAGGCCGCGCAGTAAAAACCATATTCCTGTGTGAATATCTACATTCGGAAGACATACGGCGCGAAATCCACGAAGCCCTGAATGTGGTTGAGAACTGCAACAGCACCGTGGATTTCATATTTTTTGCCCGTGGCAACGAGATTTCATCAAACCAACTTGAAGCACAAGAGCTTTCAATCTTGTCTTTACACCTTCTGCAAGTCTGTTTGGTATATGTGAACACCATCATGATCCAGCAAGTTTTGGCGGAACCGAAAATAATGAACAAAATGAAGGAAGAAGATTTTCGTGCGCTCACACCTCTCATTTATGGACATATTACACCATACGGATCGTTTGATTTGGATATGGACAGGCGACTGTTTTCAGAAAACGATAATTTGCTGATGGCGGCTTAAATCCCAAAAATTCAAAATCCCTTGCCCTTAAACCTCAAAAATTCAAAATTATGGTTTTAAGCGAGATCTTATATCCCATTTTTTAAAATTTTGAGCTTCAAATAGGAAAAATAGAGTCTATCCAAAAATCGCTAATTTTAGGTGTTGGATTCTGGTGGTTTTGAACATGCGTGACAGAGAGCAAAATAGGGTGTACCCTAATTTGCTATGAGTATTGCCGTTTACATTCGGGTTTCGACCCACTCGCAAAAATCTGACAGCCAGAAAGTGGAAATATCGCGTTGGCTGAAAGCGCATGGTCATAACTTGAGTGAAGTTATGTGGTACGAAGATCATGAGACCGGCACCACTATGAACCGCAAAGAGTTTACGCTACTCACAGAAGCCGTATTTGCCGGAACGATCAAAACCGTTGTTGTCTGGAAACTGGATCGGTTGGCGCGTTCCATGAAAGAAGGGATCAATGTGCTTTCATCTCTGTGTGAGTCTGGTGTGCGCGTTGTATCAGTGACACAGCAGATTGATCTCTCCGGCACAGTTGGTCAAATGGTGGCTGGTGTTCTTTTTGGCATCGCCCAGATCGAGCATCAGCATATCAAAGAACGCCAAGCAGCCGGAATTGCTGTCGCCAAGGAAAAAGGCATCTACACTGGCCGGAAGAAAGGCACCACAAAGGCTAAACCAGAAAGAGCCAAAGCACTGAAATCCCAAGGACTGACCCACGCAGAAATCGCGCAAGCTCTCAACGTCACCATCCGAACGGTTGGGAATTATTTGAAGCAGAAATAATCCAGCTCAGTTAAGCAATGTTATACACACGGGCTTGTCCGCCTTCCATTCTAGATGTAAGTGCTTGTAAAGCGTCTTGAGGATGCATCTTATTCTTTTGTGCATACATATTCGCACACCAATGGATCTGCTCTGGATCAAAAGATAAAAGCTCAAAGAGATATTCAACGTCTTCCGGCTCTCTTCTGTCAATATGATAGCCTTGCGTACGTGCGAGTTCATATAAATAAGCTCCCGGATTTTCACGTTCCGAGATACCCGGTAAAATGTGCTCACAATGTTTTGGAGCTGTTTCAAATACTTTTCGGTAATATTCTGGATAATCTTTCTGCCTTCGGCTGACATGTGCATCGGAATCTTCTGCTTGACGGTATAAATAATACGGTTCACCCCTCAAATAGGCTATACGGGTATTCGGGGTAGAATTTTCAAGAACAGCCAATCCAAAAATACCGTCTTCTAGCGAGGTCATGCTTTCATCGTATCTGGGTGCATTTTCTCTGCGGAAAACGATTGGTGCAGGGATAGTATGCAGTGTTATCGCTGTTCTTTCTGTGGGATGCGGAAACCCCACTTCTGATTGCAAACCATCAAAATCACCAAAAAATTCCATGTCTGTAACAACCAAAGCGGTCGATGGATCTGATGACAGAATGTCTATAGAACCCTCTGCAAAAGTCGTGAATAATGTAGTAGTATCATTCTATGCAAAG
>CAWUJS010000121.1:0-4354 GCA_963922705.1 uncultured Alphaproteobacteria bacterium
GCGTTGGCAATGACGGATAACAGGAGAATGTCATTGCGAGGAAGCCGCAGGTTTGTTCGCATCTATATAGCGGGGATCTGGTAATCCTCTTCAAATTAAGGGGTTTAATCTCTTTAGGGTTCAATTCCCCGCCGCTTCCCCAATCGTTTCTAAAAATATCTTACCATATTTTTCAAGCTTTGCTTCGCCTACGCCTGATATCTCTGCCATTTGATCCAATGTTTCAGGGCGCGTGGTTGCCATTTCTACCAGCGCTTTATCATGAAACACCATGTAAGGAGCGACCTTTTGTGACCTGGCAAGCCCTTGGCGAAGTACTTTCAATCTATCAAACAGCTTCTGATCCACTTCATTTTCAATGGAAACTGCCGGCTTTTGCTGGCGAGCAGAAGACGAGGATTTGGATAGCTTGACCTTTCGATCTTCACGCAGCTCAACCTTCAACTTACCGCTCATCAACTTCTTGCCCTCCGGCGTGATTTTCAAACCGCCGTGATTGGTAATATCCACGCGGATAAAGTTTCTGGCTGTGAGCTGGCGAACAATGCCGTTCCATTCTTGCTTGCTATGCTCCTTGCCTATTCCCCATGTGCTGAGCTGATTATGGCGAAACTTTTTGATGCGCTCATTTTCTTTTCCTAATAACACATCAATCACATACGCACCGCCAAAGAGTTGTCCGGTTCGCGCAATACAAGATAAGAGCTTTTGAGCAGAGATAGTGCCATCAGTCATTTTAGGCGGATTAAGGCATGTATCGCAGTTACCACATTCAGGCCCCTCATCACCAAAATAACGAAGCAAAACCTGCCGTCTGCACCCTCCGGCCTCACAATAGCCAAGCAATGCCTCCAGCTTTTGTCTTTCTATGCGTTTTTGGTTATCGGGTGCATCTGAACTATCGAGCATTTGATATTGCTGCGCCACGTCTTGCAAACCATATATCATATAGGCCACCGAAGGCAGTCCATCGCGTCCTGCCCGTCCGGTTTCCTGATAATAAGCTTCAATGTTCTTCGGCAAGTCCATATGGAATACAAAGCGCACATCAGGTTTGTTAATCCCCATTCCAAAGGCCACGGTCGCTACCATGATCACGTTTTCTTCTTTCAAAAAACGATCTTGATTGGTCGCGCGCACCTCTTTTGCAAGCCCTGCGTGATAGGGAAGCGCATTGTAACCCTCATCACGTAGATATTGCGCAATATCCTCAACTTTACGCCGCGACAAGCAATAAACAATGCCGCTTTCCCCTACCTCTCGGCTTTTGATAAAGCGTTTGAGCTGCGATTTGGGATTATCTTTAACCTCGACATGATAGGTAATGTTTGGCCGATCTACACTGCCTGTGAACAGCTTATCAATCGAGAGCTTATCCAAGATATCTTTGCGCGTCGGTTCATCCGCTGTGGCTGTCACCGCGATACATGGCACATCTGCATAACGCGCCCGTAAAGTCGATAGAGCCATATAATCAGGGCGAAAATCATGCCCCCATTGGGAAATACAATGCGCTTCATCAATGGCAATGAGTGATAAGTCAATTTGATCCATCAGCTCCAGAAAATCTTCTGACATCGCGCGTTCTGGCGCGATATAGAGCAGATCAAGGGCGCCGCTTTTAAGTAAATCCATTACGCGGTAATACTCAGCCCCGCTTAAAGAAGAATTGAGTGTTTCCGCGCGCACGCCGCATTCTTTCAGCGCAGAGATTTGATCCTGCATCAGAGCGATCAAAGGCGAAATCACCAATCCAGTGCCTTGCCGCCCGATCGCGGGGATCTGATAACATAAAGATTTCCCGCTACCTGTGGGCATAAGCACGCAGCAGCTTTGCCCGGCCATAACAGTTTCAACAATATCCTCCTGCATCCCGCGAAAGGCGTCATAGCCAAAGACCGATGAAAGGATATTTTTCGCGAGAGACGTTTGGGATTCTGGTAATAATTGTGACATGGGTTAAAGCGCAATATCCTTATCAATATTAAGCCGCTTTAAGAAACCAGGAGCCACATTCCATTTATGACCATCATCCGAGAGAATACTGACAGTCTTTTTATTCAAACGCATAACGCGCCCATTAATCACCTGACCATCACGCGTTGTAAACACAACATGATCGCCTTTTGTAAAGCTGGCCATTTCCACCGTAGAACGTGCTTGGGATAAGAGATTAAGGCGCTCAACAATCAGATTATGAAGAAAATACAAGTCTTCTTCACCCAGGTTTTTTATAGCCTCTACAGCAGAGATCCGATCATGTATTTTTACGTTTCGTGACTGCATTTTTTATCCTATTATTTCATTATTAAGCCTGTGCTAATTTAAAATGGCGATCCATAATTTTCAATATCTGAATCATTGCAAAAAGCGGCATTGGTGCGTTAATATAGATAATCGATCCAATTTTCAGTAAAGAGGAGTGTGAGTGATGCTTGCACCATATGTATAGCCTTGGAGTAGCAGAAAGTTTTTCTGTGGAAACGAGCAAGGTAATGCCTGATCCGGCTGTTTAGTCCTTCAATTGCTGCTGTTTCCGATTGTGTTGCCACAGCAAAAATCAAAGAATCCTAATAGCCACCTTCTGGCAGATTGATAATTTAATTTGCAATTTGTCCATATTTCATTATACTTCTGCACATGATCTATATTCCGAGAACAGCACAAAAAACACTCGAAAAGCTGGCCAGCCAATTTCCAGCTCTGGTTATCACAGGGCCGCGCCAGTCTGGGAAAACGGAAATCACCAAGAAGGTCTTCCCGAATAAACCCTATGTGAGCCTTGAGGATATAGATACACGCAACTTTGCGAAAGAGGATCCCCGCGGCTTCCTAAACCAATATAAAGAGGGTGCTATTTTCGATGAAGTGCAAAGAGCCCCTGATCTGTTTTCGTATTTGCAGGGTTTCATAGATGAGAACAAGAAAGCCGGTCGCTACATTCTAACAGGCTCACAGCAATTTGGGCTCATGTCCGGTGTCACGCAAAGTCTTGCCGGCAGGGTGGCTAAAATATCCCTCTTGCCCTTTTCATACGAAGAACTTCAGAAAGAGGGCAGGGCGCCTGCAACGGTGGAAGAATTGCTATACAAGGGCTTGTATCCGCCAATATACGACCATGATTATGCGCCGGATATTTGGCTCAATAACTATATTGATACTTATATTGAGCGCGACGTTCGCCAGCTTATCAATGTGCGTGATCTCAGCAACTTCCAGCGTTTTCTGGCCATGTGCGCCGCCCGCACGGGACAGATTGTGAATTTATCCTCTCTGGCCAATGATTGCGGCATTACGCACAGCACAGCCAAGGCCTGGATCTCGGTTTTAGAAGCCAGTTATATCGTTCACCTGTTACAACCCCATCACAAAAACTTCAATAAACGGCTTATCAAATCGCCGAAGCTTTATTTTTATGATGCCGGGCTCGCCACAAGACTTTTGGGAATTGAAAACGCAGAGCAGCTTAAAGTGCATTCGATGCGCGGGGCGCTCTTTGAAACCTGGGCCATATCCGAGCTTCTAAAATACCGTTTCAATCAGGGCAAGCGTTCAAACCTCTATTTCTGGCGCGACAAGACCGGGAACGAGATTGATGTTCTCATAGACCAAGGTGAAAAGCTCTTTCCTATTGAAATCAAATCCGGCGAAACTGTCACAAAAGACTATTTCAAAAATCTTGAACGCTACACAGAGCTTGCCGGTGGTGAGGCTACACGTTCTACATTGATTTATGCAGGAACAAAAGAACAGAAGCGGCAAAACACCGATGTTATTGGTTGGGAAAATATTTATAAGTTTAAGGAGGAAAAACAATGACGCGAATCGGGGTCTGAGTACTATTGGAACAGAAACTCGGGTTAAGGAATTTATGCGGCCATCAGCTCTAGCTTTTGGGGTTGTCGTGATAGTCTTAGAGTTCCACTTGGCGGTAGGCCATCAAGCCGAAAAGAATGCTTGCCCATATTATCGTTTCCAAATATTGCGATTAGAAGCCTCTGTCAGCAGCGTTGTGCAAAGATATTTTTATCATCAGAAAAACTTCATGGTGACGATACGACCGTTCCGGTTTTAACGCCAGGGCTTGGCAAAACAAAAACAGAACGGTTGTGGGTTTATGTGCGCGATGATCGCCCCTTTGGCGGCATGGCGATTGCATTTGGATTTAACAGCCCGATTTCTAATACAATACCGTCATCCCCGCGGCGAAGCAAACCGGAGGTTTGTTCGTATTTATAAAGTAGCAAACCGCAGGTTTGTTCGCATGTACGGCGGGGATCTCATTATTAAAGCGAAGAGATTAAAGCGAAGAGATCCCGGCTTTCGCCGGGATGACAGGTGAGGGGGAATGGGA
>CAWUJS010000122.1:0-4266 GCA_963922705.1 uncultured Alphaproteobacteria bacterium
GCTCTTGGATGACCTTAAAAATCTTCTCAAACAATATTATTAGGTGTCAGCCCCTTCGTAACAACATTATTAGTCAGATCGACAAGGCCTTGCCAGTTTGCATCAGAGAGTTTCGGGAACTTAGAACGATCTTCGTTTAACGCAGCCTTAACAAGAAGTAACCCTAAGAATGTTCTATCAGCCTCAATTGCTGTTTGGTGAACAGGTGTTGTTTCATCAAATACTTGATAAGCAATCCCTGTATCTTTCAATTCCTGATTGCCTTCGGGTGAGGCTTCTGCTGGCCCAGCCAACATTTTTGCTTCGGGGTAACGTCTGACAATTTCTTGGAGAAATTGAACATCATCAAACCCTAAAAGTAACTGATTCTCACCGTTGAATTTTTGTATACTCATTGTGCTCATATATTGTTGTTTTTGAAGTGTATACAATTTTCAAACAAAAATGCAATCTTTTTTTTCGTAACATCTTATTTGCCTTGAAAATTATTAATAACTGTACTATAATTATTAATGTAAACTGCTATAAGTTTATAGATAAGGAGCATTGAAAATGGCTGATACAATGGAAAACGTAAGTGTTTCACTGGGCGAATATGACCGCGAACTATTGCAAAACCAAGTCCAAAGCGGACGTTTTGCCAGTAGATCAGAAGTTGTACGGGCTGGATTACGCCTTTTGGATGATTACGAACACAATCAAAAACTACAACGTCTCCGCGCTGAAATTGCAAAAGGTGATGCAGATTTTGAAGCGGGGCGATACACTGAATATGATGACGTTGATACGCTCATAAATAAAATCACAAATAAAGGCTAAAACCGTCCGTAAATTACGCCTAATCATTACTGATACCGCAGAAAGCGACTTGCAGGGCATTCACGATTATATCGAGGATGAAAGCCCGCAAGCCGCTTCTGAATTTGTCGCAGACTTGTTGCACAAGATTGAAAAACTGGCTGTTACAGGTGTAGCAGGCTCTCCGCGTGACCATGTAAAAAAAGGGCTTCGCGGTTTTCCATACCGTGAACGGTGCTTTTACTTCCGTATTATTGATGACAAAATGGTTTTAATCCGTGTGCTTCACGGAAAACAAGACGTTACCACACAAGAATTCCCTTACAACTCCGAACAATAAAGCTTGCTTTGGTAAGCCTGAAAATACCTAAAAAAAACCGCAACAGAAAACGGCCTACCACCTAGGGCGGCTATTGCGGTTTAATAATATTAATTACGACAAATTACTTATATTTATTTCCATGGATTTATAATCTTAATGTCGCAATCTTTAAAATCTTTCACGTTCCTTGTCGCAAGATCAGCGTTGTAGTTTTTGCATATGGCGGCAATCATCAAATCAACGGCGTCCGTATTAAATCCTGATTTTTCTTTGTCTGCAGCTATTTCTCCATATAAATAGGCCGATGTCTCATCAAAGGGCAGAACGCGCCCTCTAAAAGCATCTTCAATAAATGCAAGAAAATTACCATGAAGAGTTTCTCTCTTTTTGCCTTTAGGAAGCCTTAAAATACCTCTTTGAATTTCAGCAATGCCAATTGCTGTAATCGCCAAGTTTGTTGGCTTCTGCGCCTCAATCCATTTGAAAACCTTGGGTTCAGGATATGCCCGCATAAGCTCAGATATGACATTTGTATCCAGAACAATCATGAATTGAACTCTACCTCTTCGCGTTTGGAGCTTCGTTCCGGCAATGGAATGTCTGCGCCGTGCCTGGCTCCAAAATATTTTCCTGCAAGCTCAAGAATACCGGGTTGAACAAACCGGTCTGACATTGAAACTATCTGCAAAACATAGCGTACATAAGCCTCGAGAGAAATCCCAGACTTTGCAGCCTGCACTCTTAAGCTTTCTTTTGTTTGGTCTGGTAAATCACGAATTGTAATATTAGCCATATATCAATCTCCTTATGCTATCATTGTATTCAATGATAGCATAAGTGTCAATTTATTCTCTAATAGAATTATGTGTAATTGGTGCTGGATGTAGTCCGTAAGTTATACTGTGCTTACGTTTTTGTCTAGCCGGTATCACCATTCTCTACGTGGTCATTGGACTGCCACACTATTGCTTTGGAGGCTTCGGTTCCCTCAAAATGTGATCCGCAGTTTGATTGTTACTTGTCCAAGAGATAACGATCTTTTTCTGCATCAAATATACCGGGTTAAACCGAAAGCTTTCGTCCCGGCTGGGACAAAACGCGGGTCTCACTGCATTCTTCGTAAGACTACAAAACTGGTTTCTTTAAATTCTATGCATATACAGCCCTTTCTCCGGTTGAAGGATTGAAGCAGAATAACTCACCTGTTTGCAGCATTTGGTGCATAATGACAGCGAGTTTTCGGGCAACAGCTATTCTGGCCTTTTTCATGCCGGATCGTTTGGCAATTCTTAAGCCCCATGCTTGCAAGGAGGAGGGCTTCTTTACGCGGGTGAGAATGGAGTTGGCCGCTTCATAGAGCTGATGACGAATAACACGATCACCGCGCTTTGATATTCGCCCATTATAATCCATCTCGCCGGATTGCCTTCGCCGTGGCGTTAAACCAAAATACGCGCCAACGCTTTTCGACTTTTCAAAACGGTCTGCATCGTAAACGGCGAGAACAAAATTTGCAGCCGTCATTAGACCAACACCTGGAATGCTCATCAATATGCGGCAGTCCTGACAAGCATAGGCATGATCGAGAACCATCTCATCCAATTCATCTATTTTTTGCTTAATCATGCGCAGCATTTCAAGCTGGATTTGAAGAGGAGGGGCTATGGCTGTGCCTTCATCGATAATTTCTTGCACACGGTTTTCAAACGCAACGCCTGCAATCCCTTTGATCAAAATGCCGAATGTTTTCAACATGCCGCGTATCTGGTTCACAACATCGGTTCGCATACTGAACAGGTTGCTGCGTGTACGGAACAAAGCACGAGATTCATGGTTCTCAAAGCTCTTGATGGTGACTTCTTTATACCAACCACAGCGCATAATTTGAGCCAAACCGTGCGCATCATTTTTATCGGTCTTATTCATCTGAAGGCGCAACACACCATGCGCATGGTATGCATCAATGCAAATGGCTGGCAAACCCATATCTGTTAGCCCATGCCAGTGCCATGTTGAAAGGTGTCCGCTTTCAAGGCCAATCTTCAGTGCATCGGGTGCATGTTCTTTGACAGTTGCACCAATTCCTTCAGGCGTTGATTCACAACTTCCTTCCCAAATTTTGTTGCCATCACGGTCAACAACACAAACATGTGTGGTAGTTTCTATGCTCAAGCGCAACACCGTTAATAAAGAGGATGGTATTGTTTAAATTCCTTCATGTAAACCTCTCTTGGTGTCTGGAAGTCGAGTGTTTTTCTTGGTCTTGTGTTGAGTAGATGTGAGATTTCATCGAGATCATCTTGTGTTGCCTCAGGCAAGTCGGTGCCTTTGGGCAGAAACTGCCGGATCAATCCATTGGTGTTTTCGACGGCTCCTTTTTGCCACGGCGCTCTTGGATCACAGAAATACACGGCCATATCAAGTTCAGCTGTCAGCAGTTTGTGCTGGCTCATTTCTTTGCCCTGATCATAAGTCAGAGATTTTCTGAGTTCTGGTGGTAGATGTGCAAGTTTGCGTGAAGGTGGTGTCGTAGATGTTAGTGCGGGTGATCCGCCAGAGCGCAAGCTTGATCTGAATATTCTTGATATTGCAGAAGATCATCGCGGGGTTTATGACGCTGATGTTCATAGGTTGCATGTTGAGGAGACTATGGATTTTGTTTCCGATGTTGATGGCTACATGAAGCGTCACCAAAAGCGTTTGGATGATTTGGTTGAGGTAGGACTCATAACTGATCTTGGTGATGGTCGTTATGATGTCCTTGGAGGGATTGAAGGCAAAGATGCTAAAGAGGTTGGTAAGGGCTTCTTGGCAAAAAGCCGTGAGATTTATGATCCTGCGGCGGTGATGAAATATCCGAAGGTTACACCGGTGTCTGTTTCCTCTTTGAGGGATAAAGACTTTGATTTTTATCGCGTTGGTGAAGATGGAGAGGGTGAAACGATCAAAGGCCGGATCGAGGGCATAGAGCGTATGTCATTGGATAGTGATAAGCGTTACATGCTACTGCGTGACGGGAATGAAAAGCTTCATTATGTGCCTCTATCTGGCGCGAAACAGAATGCCTCATTGGAAGAAGGTGCGATTGTTGAAATAGACCTCTTTCCTTTTTATTGCCGTAAGATTTTTCATTCCCTTTGCTGCCG
>CAWUJS010000123.1:0-4195 GCA_963922705.1 uncultured Alphaproteobacteria bacterium
CAGCGCAGCTGTACACACCTTCGGTGCGGGAATATCACGGCTTGTCTGACATTAGCTACCCATTGCATGATCGCACCGTCACCATCACAACATGCGGGCGCATCTGCATCGGCAGACGCAAAATTAATGTCTCAAGCGTCTTTGCAGGCCAGAAAGTCGGTATTAGAGAGGTCGAAGACAAAATCTGGTTGGTAAGCTTTATGAAATATGATACTGGGTTTTTTGATGAACATGAAAACAGAAGCGAACCGGTGGATGAAAATCCATTTAACGAAATAGTGTTACCTATGTCTCAGGTATAAACTGTAACCCATGTATCCGGTATGGACCAATCGCAAATGGCGGACAGACAGGGATTCGAACCCTGGAAGGGCTTGCACCCTTGCCGGTTTTCAAGACCGGTGCATTCAACCACTCTGCCATCTGTCCGCAATGCAACTTAGTGATTTAAATTTCGCTTCATTTACTAAACGGAACCGACTATGTATGTCTAGAAGAAAAATTATTAAATTGATAAAAAATGTTCATATTACAACTTGCAATAGGATCGGCGCTTATTATTGCGACCGTTATTATCCATGCTTTTTCTCTTAACCTTATGATGCAATGGCTTGAGCAATATGCAGGATTGTTCCTAGAAAATTTCCCAAAACTTTGGAAAATACCATTGCTTGTAATAACAGTATTGGGTGTATTTATAACACATATAATTCAAATATGGATTTGGGCTGTTTTTTATCTAATCGTAGATGCTTTGCCAAATTTTGAAGAAGCTCTATATTTTTCAACATCGACATTTACGACAGTTGGATTTGGCGATATCGTTCTTGATAAAACCTGGCGTTTGATTAGCGCATTTCAGTCGGCAAACGGATTTATCCTTTTCGGTTGGAGCACCGCGTTTATATTTGAAGTCATGTCCAAGCTGTATCAGGAAGCAACACTTAACAAAACGGGGAATAATTCATGAAGCTATCTTTAATTTTAATCTTATTTTTATGCATATTTCCGGCGGATCTCTTCGCGTCGCAATCATGGGATTCGTGGCTGGGTGGCGTTAAGTCAGAGGCACGTCAAAAAGGTATTTCAGACAATGTTATTGCAGCGTTAAATGGCATTCAGCCCATTCCGCGCGTTATACAGCTTGACCGTAAACAGCCGGAAGGCACCATGACTTTTGCCAGCTACAAACAGCGTGTTATAAGCGATAGCCGTATTCGAAAAGGGCGTATTTTGATGCGTGAACATGCGGCAGAGCTTAAAAAAGTATCGGATCAATATGGTGTGCCACCGCAATATATTGTTGCCCTGTGGGGGATAGAAACAAGTTTTGGTGAAAATACAGGCGGCTTTAAGGTTATTCCCGCGCTTGCAACATTGGCGCATGATGGAAGGCGTTCGGATTTTTTTCGGGCTGAGTTAATGAATGCACTTAAAATCCTGGATGAAGGTCATATTAAACCGATGAATATGAAAGGCTCGTGGGCAGGGGCGATGGGACAAAATCAATTCATGCCATCAAGCTTTCACAGATTTGCCGTTGATGGCAATGGAGACGGGCGGCGCGATATTTGGACAAGCCTTCCAGATGTTTTCGCCTCAAGCGCGAATTACCTGTCTCAAAGCGGTTGGAAAAGAGATGAGAAATGGGGCAGGGCGGTTAAGTTGCCACAAGGCTTTCCCAAAAGCCTCGCCAGTTTGAAGGTTCAAAAACCTTTAAGCGCATGGGAAAATATGGGTGTAACACTTCTTAACGGCGCTCCTATTCCGGCTGTTGCTAACATTCAGGCTTCAATTGTTGCGCCTGATGGATTGGACGGCCCGGCTTATTTGGTGTATGATAATTATCGCGTTATTATGAAATGGAATAAGTCCACATATTTCGCAACATCAGTCGGCATTATCGCTGACGCCATATCACAATAGCTACTTTTATGTTTCAAAAATTACTGCTTATCTTGGTTTTATTCCTGCTTCCTGCCTGTGCGCAGACGGAGCTTGCATCACATTTGATTAAGCAAACACCGATTTCCGGTTCTGTTCATGCCAAATCAAAAGGTGATTTCAAAATTGGTAATAGTTATGTCATAAAAGGGCAGCGTTATACACCGCGTGAAACGTATGACTTTACGCAAACTGGTATTGCATCCTGGTATGGGCCTAATTTTCATGGCAAAAAAACAGCCAACGGTGAAGTGTTTGATAAATTCGATTTAACGGCTGCGCATAAAACATTGCAAATGCCGTCAATTATCCGGGTGACTAATCTTGAAAATGGGCGCTCTGTGATCCTGCGCGTCAATGACCGCGGGCCTTTTAGTAAGGGGCGCGTACTTGATGTCTCTGAACGCGGTGCTGAGCTTCTGGATTTCAGGCATCAAGGGACTGCGCGTGTTAGGATTGAACTTTTATCGCAAGAGAGCATGGAGGTGGCAAGTCTCGCCAAACAGGGACGATCAACACGCGGTTATGAAGTAGCGCTCAATCAAAGAGGATATGAGCCAAAGCCGACAAGAATGGCATCACTGAATCAAGTGCCTACTCAAGCATCCCACCAAGCACCCACGCCAAAACCAGCGCCGATTGCCAAAATGACACCCCCTCAACCCCTGGTAAAACCGGGTGCCTTATTTGTGCAGGCCGGATCTTTTAGCAATGCCGTCAAAGCACAAGCTTTTGCACAAAAAGTGCAGGGCATAGCGCCGGCGCGCATTAATCCGACATTTATCAATGGCAGTAAGTTTTACCGTGTACAATTAGGACCCATTCAAACGCAAAGCCATGCTGATCAGATTGTCGCGCATTTAGCGTCATCAAATATCGGTGAACCGTTTCTAATCCGTGAATAAGAGGTATTGAAATCGATAGAGATACGCGTTTAAATCACCATATGATGACACGTATATTTTTGATTTTCTCTTTTCTTATTTTTCCGCTCAGTGCCAATGCATCGGCGCTAAACACCTCTGCAAAACAGGCTATATTATTTGATGCGCAAACAGGTCAGGTTTTGTTTGAAAAGAACGCAGATCAGCAAATGCCGACTTCCTCCATGAGTAAAGTCCTCACCGCTTATTTGATTTTTGATGCTTTGAAATCGGGTGCACTCAATTTGGATGATACATTCCAGGTTAGCGAGAAAGCATGGCGCAAGGGCGGCTCTAAAATGTTTGTTGAGGTCAATAAGGAGGTTAAAATCGAGGATCTTTTGCGCGGTGTGATTATTCAATCCGGGAATGACGCAACGATCGTTTTGGCGGAAGGTTTATCAGGCTCCGAAGAAGCATTCGCCGAAAACATGAATAACAAAGCTAAAGAGCTTGGCATGGATAACAGCCATTTCAAAAACGCCAGCGGTTGGCCTGATCCTGATCATTATTCGACTGCCCGTGATTTAGGAAAACTGGCTTTGGCTCTGACCTATAATCATCCTGAATATTATAAATATTATTCTGAAACAGAGTTTAGCTATAATGACATCGTACAGCGTAATCGTAATCCGCTCTTGTACCAAAATATTGGCGCAGACGGCATCAAAACGGGATATACCCAAGCCGGGGGATATGGGCTGATAGGCTCAGGTGTAAAAGATAACCGCAGGGTTATTCTGGTGATTAACGGCCTTGAAAGCAGTTCTGCCCGTGCACAAGAATCCAAGAAATTGCTTCAATGGGGGTTGAATAACTTCAAAAACGAAACGCTTGTAAAGGCAGGCAGTGTTGTTGGGAATGCCGTGGTTGTTTTGGGGAAATCAGAGTCGGTTGACTTAGCCGTCAAAGACGATATTTATCTGACAATCCCGCATAATGCGGCAAAGGACATCAAATTATTAGTATCCTATAACGGCCCGATTAAAGCACCTGTTAAAGCTGGTCAGGAAATAGGAACTTTAACCATTAGTATCCCTAACCAACCAGATATCAAGAAACCTGTTTTCGCTACCGATAGCATTGAGCAAAAAGGGTTTTTATCCAAAGCGATTTTTAATCTTAGAACTCTGGCTGGTTTGTAAAATATGGCTGGCCTGTTTATTACCTTTGAAGGCGGTGAGGGTGCTGGGAAGACAACGCAAATCAACCGCCTCGCGCAAAGCCTTACAAATTTGGGGCATAAGGTTATCACAACGCGCGAACCTGGCGGCACTCCGGAATCCGAGACCATAAGAGACTTGCTCGTACAGCGTGAAGGCGGTGAT
>CAWUJS010000124.1:0-4073 GCA_963922705.1 uncultured Alphaproteobacteria bacterium
TTCGCACTGCGCTTCTTCCTTATCGCCGCTTTCTACAATACAACATTAAAATTATAATAATGGTAAGGAATCAGGTCTAATGTGCTTTCTCCGATGATCGGAAACAAAGCGTCACGAATGGTCGCATCGTGGTTTTCGATTGCCGTTTGCGCGATTAACGAAGATGATCGTAAAATCTGGCAAGGCAAATGTCTGTCAACGCCGGACGCTATTGGCGCATTAATTGAGGAACATGCCCCGAATGTTGCTAAGATTGGTTTAGAAACGAGACTTCCATATTGTTCCCGAAACTCATCTTCAAGCTACCGAAAAAACAGGTGATGAGTGGACTTTAGAAGCATAAATTATTTTTATATTACATAATTATATTAGAGAAAAATTCTATGTAACTATAATACCCTCCCTCTTTTCGGGCAGGTTTGTTATTATGTCATCGCCACAGGGGGAGGCTTGCGCCCGCTGATCCTGTGACATTCAGGTAAATGGTATCTTAATTTTCAGGTGTCTGTCAATATTCCAGATTATTTCTAAGCTGTCTATAAACCCGCCATTTTTGAGCGATTTATCTTCTGTCATTTTAACTAATGTTATGATATATATAGGATAATATATAATATTAACCAGACATTGAACCTGCCATATAAGATGACAAAAGAAACAGAAGATCGTGGTGAATCCTTGGGGTTGATGGAGCCGTTATTGATTTCTGGCAGTTCACGCTTTCGCGGTGAATTGATGGATATGGCCGTTGAGCTGGCTCAAAAATCATCCGGTTTTCGGCGCAGTTTACCAGACGGCATATACACGGCGCTTTCGAAGCTGGTACGCACCATGAATTGTTACTACAGCAACTTGATCGAGGATCACAACACACATCCTATTGATATTGAGCGGTCTATGGAAGGTGATTACAGTGATGATCCTGAAAAACGTGATTTACAGCTTGAAGCTAAAGCTCATGTTGTTTGTCAGCAATGGATTGATGATGGCGGGTTATTGGGTCGTGTTTATACCAAAGACGGCTTGATGGAAGTACACAAACGCTTTTGCGACTTGTTGCCTGATGACTTGCTTTGGGCTGAAAACAAAGAAACAGGTGAAAAAATCAGGATTGTACCGGGCAAATTTAGAACGCGTGACGTTAAGGTAGGAGATCATATCGCCCCTAGTCCCGACGCCTTGCCCCGCTTCATAGAGCGTTTTGAAGATGTTTTTACGAATTTGGGGAAATCGGAGGCCATACTTGCATCCGCAGCGGCGCATCACCGTTTTGCATGGATTCACCCCTTTGCGGATGGAAATGGTCGTGTAGGAAGGCTTATGTCTCATGCGTCCATGCTGGAAATACTGGATACAGGCGGGGTTTGGTCTGTAGCGCGTGGGTTGGCGCGCAGCGTTAAGGATTATAAGGCGCACTTGAAAAAATGTGATTTACCGCGCCGCAATGATCTGGATGGGCGTGGTACTTTGAGTGAAGAAGCTCTGGCCGAGTTTACCAGATATTTCCTTGAAATCTGTCTCGATCAGGTGAATTTTATGGAGGGATTGGTGCAACCGGAACGCTTGCGTTACCGTATATTGTCCTGGGCGAAAGAAGAAGTTGAAATGGGTGATCTTCCCGACAAAGCAGCCCTGATATTGGACGCCCTTCTCTATCGTGGTTCTTTGCCACGCGGCGAAGTGAAAGACATTACCAGCACCAGTGACAGGCAAGCGGCCAGAATTTCTGCCAGTCTTATCAATTTGGGTGTCATTTCTTCAGAAACGCACCGCGCTCCGCTTGTTCTCGCTTTTCCGGCCAAACTTGCGGATAGATGGATGCCAAATTTATTTCCAGATAAAATAAACCAGACCGGTTAGGGGTAGATTACAGTCTATATTATTTTAGTTTTCGATTGCTACGATACTATTTTCAAGCAAGTTTTTCAAAATGGTCATTTCTTCTTTTGACGGAGGGTCTTCCGTGTTAGACATTCTGGCTCTGGCGTAGCCTAAAACGTCTGATTGGTAGGTTTTGAACAAGTCATATTTTGCTTGTGTACGTTCTTGATGCAGCCTTACTTCACAAAACTCCTCATAGGATGGAGGTTTGTTCTTCTTTTTCCGTTTGGCTTTGTGTTTTTCCCAGTTGGGATGGGCTTTTGCGCGCGCAACCACAAATTCTTCATAACTTGGCGCGTTTTCAGGCCATTCTATTTTTAAATTCTGTGCTGCAAGATCATTGGCTGTATCATCTTCAGCATAAATAGATCCCCCTTTTGCCATGAAAACAGCTCTACCGTCTTCTAGGCGTGCTGCTTTTGATATAGGTAGTTTCTGCCCAAAGGCACCGACTTGTCTGAGGCAACACAAGATGATCTCGATGAAATTTCTTATCTCCTCAACACAAGACCAAGAAAAACACTCGACTTCCAGACACCAAGAGAGGTTTACATGAAGGAACTTAAACAATACCATCCTCTTTATTAACGGTGTTGCACTTGAGCATAGAAACTACCTTTTTCGAATGGATTTCATGTTCTGCATCTTAATAAAATTTCTTGGCTTCTGAGCGACGGCTACGTTATAGATCTTACTCACCAGACTTACCTATAAAAATAATTTCATACCCTATAAAATTACTTTATTCTCTAGTTAATTAGGAGTGATACATGATTGATGTTGCAATTTTAACCTATGAAGGGCTTTTAGAACCTGATCCTCATAGTTTTTATATTTCCCAAGCTTTTTATGAAGAAAGCTTGATGCTGGATTATTTCAAAAGGAACGGCATCAAGGCAGAAAGGATTAATTGGGCGGACCAATCTGTAGACTGGTCACGTGTCGGATGTGCAGTTTTTCGCAGTACGTGGGATTATCATGATAACCAAAATCAGTTTGAAGCATGGCTTGAGCATGTAAAAAGCAAGAGCCGCTTGGCAAATCCTTATGATGTCATCAAATGGAACTTGGATAAACGGTATCTTTTGGAGCTAGAAAGAAAAGGTATTACAACAGTTCCTACCTTATTCATAGAACGGCAATCACAGTCTAATATGGATCAACTTTTTGCACATTTTGAAAATGATGAGCTTGTTATTAAGCCTGCTGTTTCAGCAGGTGGTATAGATACTTATAGAATTTCAAAATCTGAAGCAAACGAATTTGAGCAAAAGTTTCAAGAGTTGCTGTCAACGAAAACAATGATGGCTCAACCGTTTCAACAATCCATCTTGGATCAGGGTGAGTTATCCTTGATTGTTATAAATGGTCAATTTACCCATGCAGCTAGAAAGCTTGCGAAAGCCGAAGAATTTAGAGTACAGGATGATCATGGCGGTTATGCTATACCGCATGTTGCGAGTGATGAAGAAAAGAGCTTTGCAGAAAAAGTTGTTAAGGCCTGTCCAGGGCAACTCTATTATGTCCGTGTTGATGTTGTTTATAATGATGATAATGCCTTGTCTCTTATGGAAGTTGAGCTTTTTGAACCCGAACTTCTTTTTCGCTTTGATCGCGCCGCAGCGGAAAAATTAGCACAATCAGTTTTATCCTAAACCAGAGTTTCTTCTTTTTACTTCACTTAATAAATATTATCATGATGTGCTGTTCGCTCTTTTGTTAAAGTGAAACTTTAAGAATAAGTAATATTCCTAAAAACGATACGACCAGTGCAATATATTAAATATGTAAGTAAATTTTTTAATAACAAATAGATAACTACATTTAATAAAGTGATTTATAAAAAATTTCTAAAGCTGTCAGCCTCGCGCCGTTCAAGCGCTGAATCCAAAAAATAGAAACGAATATATTCCTGCTTTTTTGGCACGCGTTTGAAAAAGCCAATAATATTTCGTCGATTTTTTCGACAAGGGTTTTGATGAAAACCTGCATCGCTTGATCGTTGCTATACGCCACAAAGAGATTAAGGCGTTCTACTCCTCTTCTGGTGATTTTATTAATATGCCCCCTCCTCCGCGCTTTAAAGACACATCAGATTCAACGGCAACGGAGAACTATTACAGCACCCTCTTCCATGAATTAACTGTCCCAAAAATAGGTTATAAGCCTCCGTCTTTAGACGGAAAAAGGCT
>CAWUJS010000125.1:0-3975 GCA_963922705.1 uncultured Alphaproteobacteria bacterium
TCAGGCACGGCTCCCATATCAACAAGCCTGTTGTTAACCAGTCCCGAAATTGCCTGATAGCCTTGCACATTCGGGTGAAGACCATCATAAAGGACATCATTTAACGTAAGGGGCGTAATCGCCTTCGGCAATTCATGGTACAAATCAATATAAGGCACATCCTCTGTTTTACAAACATCCATCAGGATACGACCATAATTATAGATGTACTCTTCATGCAAAGCCGCACTCCACCCCTGAGCTTGTACCGTCTCACTATCAATACCGGAAGGTATCAGGACCAATAGCTGCGGCGAAATCTCTTTGGCTTGCCTTATAAGTCCAGTTACATGTGCGCGATAATCGTCTTCGTCGGTTATTGGTAATGAGTGTTCTCCATCCCAGCACAACGTGTCATTAACACCCACGCCTATTACAAGCGTATCTGGCTGCCGTTTAGCAGCTTCATGCAACCGTTCTGTGACTTCGCGGGTTGTATTGCCGCTAATGCCTAGGTTATGCACTTGAAAGTAATTCGGAAAATTTTTGTTCAAAAACTCTTGCGTAACATCAGGCCATCCGTCGCGATCACTGCCATCACCCAGACCAGCAACAATACTATCGCCTATACAGACAATATTTTTATGAGATTGATCTGAAGTTATACCCATTAACCCTCCTGAAAAATCTTAGGAACCGTTGTGTTCTAAAGCCGATAATTCTTGCTCTACAGCAACGGCGTCAATAACTGGATGTGCTTGTCCTTTCTCATAGGCGAAAGTTTGCCCATTAAATGTTACATCCTTAACAAGAGCGAGATCTCCCCCATTCATCGCATCTACAAAGGCGTTGCCCGTCAAGAGAGCGCCTAAAGCCTTATGTTGTCGATGCGTAAGAGGGTCCGTTTTTGCAACCAATACGCACGGACTTGTTTCAGTCCTTTCTACAAGAAAGCTGAGCCCTGTAATTTCGCGTAACTTTATTTGAAGCCGATCAAAATAACGATCAATCTCACGTGCAAGCCCTATATCAGGCTCTTTTTCAGGATCGGCTTCTCCTGGGGTCGAGCGCAGCACACGTCCACCTGGTGAAGCAAGTGCAAGGCTGTCACCAGAATCAAGTTTGGGATAATCTACCCATAATCTGAATGTAATTTCGGCAGGCCTCTGTCTAAACTCAAAACTTAATATGTAGTATTCCTCCTTAAATTTTCTGAATTTTACAGAATAAAATAAAGTTTGTCAAAATGTGTATTGCTCAAGCCGTTTGGCCCCATTTGACAGCTACGCTCACTTTAGGCCTATCCGCACCGCGTCTATGACGGGTTTGAGTATACTGAAGGCGTGCGGGAAATGACGATCGAAAGCCGCTGCACATGGATTGTGAACCGGATTTTTGATCTTCAGCATAGCGAGGGGAGTTTGAAAGCTGTCGGTGTTCAGTGTTGGGATTTTAAAATTCTGCGCGATCACTCGGTTTTGTTGCTTTGTAGTGATGGGGCAGGGGGCACAGTTTATTACGAGCATCATGCGCCGGTGGAGTATCCCACAATCGAGCTGTCTTTTATCTTTGATCGCGGGCTTTTTAAAACTCAAATCATAGCTCAGACTTGCTCGATATCGGCAAAGACCTGGGACGGGTTAATCTCCAAAGCTCTGCATATTTTTACGACCGTCAGGCTATTGGGCGAGGTTTTAAGATTTTCCAGCTCACTTATTGTCGAGCTGCTTAATCCTGTCAGATCAGATAAGCCCTCGACCGAGAGGCCGACTTTAACCCGTTCGGCGGCTAATCTCTGGCAGAGCTGTTTTATAATGAATTCGGCATCTTTATCACGCATACATCCATGATCATTCGGTTGACCGAAGTTGTGAAGGGTGATAGCCTTCGTTTTACCGAAGGGCAAAAGATGACAGATCAAATTTACCAGCAGCTCCACCACCTTGAAGACCGGATTATTCAGGTTAATGGCCTGATGAAAGCCCTGCAAAAAATTGCCTGTGATAATGATGCGGAAGTGTGCGTTATGCGATCTTTAAATGAAACTCTGGATACGATGACAGCCGATTTTTATGATCTGTGGCGCTGTATTTATCCTGAAAAACCCGCCAAATAAATTTAATCTACCCCGTATCGAAATTTATAAAATCAATTTATATCAGAGGCTTATAATTTACTTCTCATCTTAATCTAAAATCTGAAGAAGGGGCGTTCCCGATTATAATCGGGTCAGGCTCTACGCGCTAAAAATGTCCAGGCGCATGAAAATACACCCAGACATTAAGCTTCTCGAACCCCATCAAAATGGGTTTCGACCAAAGGTAACGATCCTTAACGTGAAAATATAATAAGGCCATTCCCAAAAGTGGAATGGCTTTTTTGTTTTGCTTATGGCTTCGCCCTCGGCGCCGTTCAACCCCAAAATCCAAAAAAATAATAAAAATGACGGCTTTCACGCCGTTGGCGCGAACCTTCCGCAATTTTTCTGATTTTTCCGGCAAACCCCAGGGGGGTTTTGGCTTTAACCTCAAAGATGGCCTATGTTTAAGGGTATGCGCTGAAAAACCAGTGTTTGAGCCTGTCTACTCGATATGGGTATTTTTATTGACAATATACCCAGTATGGGTATATAATCTAAAGAAAGTGATAGTGAATGCTTACGGTTATAGAGCATGATTTCTTTGTCAAAGAAGCCAAGAAAATTCTGACCGAGGAGCAGCGTTTAGAGCTGGTCGATTATATAAGCGTAAACTATGACAAAGGTGCTGTGATAAGCGGTACGGGCGGCCTTCAAAAAATCCGTTATGCTCACCAAACGGGCAAAGGAAAAAGTGGAGCGTCCCGCGTTGTTTATCTGGTTGTTGATAAAAAAGGATGTGTTCATTTGCTTGAGATTTTTGAGAAGAATGTGAAAGAAAATCTAACAAAAGCAGAAAAGAACGCATTGAAGAAGTTAGTAGAGCATTTGAAGAAATAGGAGTTCATCATGTCTGAATATGGCGATAGACTTATCAAATCCCTGGAGAACGCTGTTCAAAATCCTGACGGTGCAAAAAAGCATGAAATTTCAGAATTGCGCCGCATTCGGAATAAATTGCAAATGAGCGTGCCGGAGTTTTCTAAAACATTTGGATTGCCCAAGCGCACAGTTGAGAAATGGGATTCCAAAGACTCCGATTTGACAGGGGCGGTATCAACGCTTTTAAAGGTGATCGATAAAGATCCCGATGCTGTGATAGCAGCTCTTCAAGATTAGAGGCTGTCAAAAGCTTTAAAACTCTCCTTCATGGCCAGCTTTCAATAACAAATGATCGCCACGACCTCATAACGTTATTGTGGTTCCTATTAAAAACACACTTTGCTTTCTAAGAATGGGAAGATGACAGCCTCGATCTTCCTATGCGTCAAGAATAAATTTTCCCTTGGGCATAAATGCCCAATTCCTCGCGAGACAAATTTTTTCGTGACGCGGAAGACCGGCCCGTCAAATTTCTCCCCATAGAAAGACATGGTGTCTTTTAAACATAAACCAAAAACTATGAGGAAAATAAAATGGCTATAATTGCAAATATGAAAAAGACTGAAAAAGACTTTGAAGGAAAGTTAAAGACAGCATCCATCGATGCCTATTTAAAACTTCAAAAGATTGAAGGGGAGAAGACCTCTGATAATCAACCCGACTTTAAAGCGCGTCTTGGAGGCTTTGAAGCCGGAGCTGGTTGGAAGCGTCAAAGTGAAAATGACAATGAGTATGTTTCCGTTCAAATTGATAGTCCTGAGTTTACAGCACCGATTAATGCGAACCTCGTTCAAAACGAAAGCGGTTACATTCTTCTCTGGTTAAGAGATTAACATAACTATCAAGCCTCACCACTCGGCGGGGCTTGCTTTATCCCCTTCATAGCCCCTCGAATATAGCCCTGATCTGGAACAATCAGGGCTATAGAACCCTCTGCAAAAACGGATGATATTTGATTTGTAGCGGCACTCATGCCT
>CAWUJS010000126.1:0-3920 GCA_963922705.1 uncultured Alphaproteobacteria bacterium
AATCCAGATTGCCGCGTCAGGCCCTTTGGCCTTCCTCGCAATGACGAACTGGGTTAGTTTTAGGGTTTCTTGCGATTACGCTGCTTTCGCGGGGATCCCATGTTTAAATGGAATGGCTATACATCAAAAAGTACCGCAAGAGAGATTGAACTTCAACTGCTACTCATTCACAAGTTTCAGTGCCACAAACTGAACTTCCCCGCCGCGATTAACAAGCAATAACACAGATGAGCGCCCATTTTTGGCTGCGCGGTTAACCAGATCATTGGCATTATCCGGGTCTTTGACAGGCTGTTGATTGATCTCAACAATCACATCCCCTTCACCAAGCCCCTTACGCGCCGCTTCAGAAGCCGGATCGACCTCTGAGATTATCAGCCCTTCAACACTGCGCGGAACGCCAAAATCCTGACGCAAAGTATCAGATAGCGTATTCACGGCAAGGCCAAGCTTTTCAATTTCAACCCCTTTTTGCGCTGCACCCTGAGTGCCCGAAGCCAGCAAACCATCTTCCTCGGCCTTTTCCAACTCCGCAACTTTGATTTTGGTTTTAACCTCTTTATTCTCGCGCCATAACACCATCGGAACTTCAGAATCAATTTTTGTTTCTGCAACGATCCTCGGCACTTCACGCATTTCCTTGATGCCTTTGCCGTTAAATTCAAGAATGATATCACCGGGCTTCAATCCCGCTTTTTCCGCAGGGCCGTCCGGCGTGATAGACGCAACAAGCGCGCCTTTGGCTTTCTTCAAACCAAGGCTTTCTGCAATCTCATCACTCACCGTTTGAATGCGAACACCAATCCAGCCGCGCCGCGTGCGTCCAAATTCAACAATTTGATTAATCACCGGCTCCGCCAGCGCGGAGGGAATAGCAAAGCCAATCCCGACCGAACCACCGGTTGGTGAGAAAATAGCCGTATTAATCCCGATCACCTCACCGTTTAAATTAAACATCGGTCCACCGGAATTCCCGCGATTAATAGAAGCATCGGTTTGAATGTAATCATCATAAGGGCCAGAGCGTATATCACGGGAGCGCGCAGAGACAATCCCCGCAGTCACCGTACCGCCAAGGCCAAACGGATTACCAATGGCAACGATCCAATCCCCGACACGTAAAACATCACTATTACCGAACTTAACAGCCGTCAGCTTTTTGTCAGTTTCAATTTTCAAAATCGCAATATCTGTTTTTTCATCACGCCCAATGACTTCGGCTTCAACCGATTCGTCATCATGGAAAATCACCCTGACTTCATCCGCACCTTTAACAACATGGTTGTTGGTCACAACAAGCCCCTGTTCAGCGTCAATGATAAACCCTGACCCTAAAGATGCAGGCGGCACTGTTGGCGTGCCGAGCCCCCTGCGATCCATAAATTCTTCAAAGAAATCTTCAAAAGGCGATCCTGGCGGGAATTGCGGAATTTCCGGGTGATCTGCCGGATCAACCGCTTTTTGCGTAGAGGAGATATTCACAACAGCGGGGATAAGGTCTTCGACCATATCGGCGAAGCTCCCCGGCGCTGTATTGGGCATTGAACCATGTGCCAATATAGATTGCGTTGGGGTAAATACCGCAAGTGCCAGAGACGCAGCCAATATCAAATGTAGTTTTTTCATCACATCATCCTCTTAAAAAATAAATCCTTATTTATCCTCAAAATAACGGAAAAACTCGCTTTCGGGTGACAGAATAAGCTGCGTCCCCGGATCAGCCAGCGTATTGGAATAAGCTTCCATTGACCGCATAAAGGCATAAAATTCCTTATCCTTGTTAAAGGCATTCGCATAAATAGTAATCGCTTCCTCATCGCCTTGACCGCGTAATTTCTGCGCATCTCTTTCGGCTTCTGCGATAATCACAGTACGTTCTTTCTCCGCAGTCGAACGAATTTCCAAAGCGCGCTCTTCACCTTTAGCGCGGGTTTCCGTTGCACGCTCTTTAAGCTCAGATTGCATCCGTCGCACGGT
The DNA here is from genome assembly GCA_963922705.1 of uncultured Alphaproteobacteria bacterium. Classification (GTDB taxonomy): domain Bacteria; phylum Pseudomonadota; class Alphaproteobacteria; order Micavibrionales; family Micavibrionaceae; genus TMED27. The sequence goes on from CAWUJS010000126.1 coordinate 1,978, forward strand.
TGAAGTCCGCAATTCCGCCGTTAAATCCGCACGCACAATACGAACATCAACAATCTCAATGCCAAGATTATCTTTCTTCACATTCTCATTCACGCGCTCCGAGATGTCGCGCATCACAAAAGTCCGCGTTGGTGATAAAAGCTGCTGCAAGCTTGTCTTACCAAGCTCCGCCCGGGTTGCATCATTGAGAATATTTTCAAGACGGGAATTCGCCGCGCTGATGGTGCGTAAAGTTTTCAGGAATTGCAGCGGATCAACAATTTTATAACGGGCAAATGTATCAAGGATGATCGGTTCTCCTGTCACATTGGCAATGGAGGATTGCCCTTCCGGCTGCGTTCCGTCTTCTGATGGCGGGCCAATATCGACAGATGAGATAACAACCTGTTCCGGCGCAGGATCAATAGACAGAATTTGCTTGTTAAAATACTGCACTGTTTGAATGACAGGGATTTTCAAATGAAGCCCCGGTCCTTTCACATCCCCTTTGGGTTCCCCCAATTGAAGGACAATCGCTTGCTCGCGCTGATCAACGATGAAGAAGACCTGCGATGCGCCAATAAGACCAATAGCAACAATAGCCAGTAAAATAAGAAGTGGTTTATTCATTTTAAAAATTCTCCAATTTGCTTTTCCTGCGAAAGCAGGAATCTTTTCAACCGACCAGATCTCTGCTTCCGCAGGGAATACGGTAATATATTTTATTGCGTATTGCGGCCTCTATTTATTTCATTCAAAGGAAGATAAGGGACAACGCCCTGATTACTGCTACTATCCATGATAATCTTATTGGCGTTTTTAAGAACATCTTCCATAGTTTCAATGAAAATCCGCTCCCGCGTCACATCTTTACCCGTCAAATACGCTTTATAAACTGAATTAAAACGATCCGCATCACCAGTTGCACGGGCTACGGTTGATTGCTTATAGGCTTCTGCTTCCTGAAGATTTTGAATCGCAGCACCACGCGCACGCGGCAAAATATCCTCACGATAAGCCTCGGCCCGGTTCTGAACATCTTCCGCATCCTGCTTGGCCGATTGCACATCCTGGAATGCAGCCTGAACATCGGGGTGAACTTCTGCGCGCTCAATCAAAACCTGCGTGATATTCACACCGGATTTATACGTATCAAGATTTTCCTGAATAATCTTTTTGGCAGCATCCGCAACGGCCGCACGGCCTGTCGTGATAATTGGAAACATGTCAGTTTGCCCGACAACTTCACGAATCGCACTTTCCGCCACCTTTTTAATCGTGTTTTCCTGATTAAGGATTTCAAACAGATAATCTTCTGCTGATTTAATATTCCACTGAATGACAATATCCAGATCAACTATATTACGATCAGAGGTTAGCATCAGGCTTTCTTCAGCTATATCGCGCCGCGCAGTCCCGCCGCTGCGCGTAAAACCTTCGATAAAACCAATATTCATCCGCTTGATTTCCTGAACATTCAAAATTGTTCTGGTTTCAATCGGTGATGGCAGCGCATAGCCAAGCCCCGGCTCTGCCTGTGTTCTGCTCCATGCTCCAAAACGCTGTATGACGGCATTTTCACCCGGATTAACAACATAAAAACCACTGGCAAGCCACAAAGCCGCAAGCGCAAGGATCACAAGCCCAATCAGCGGCGCACCCTGAAATTTTTCAGGCATAAATCCTTTGAAGTTTTCCTGCGCTTTTTTTAACATCTCGTCAAGATCAGGATCATGTCCACCGCCTCTACCGCCTCGGTTTCCGCCGCGTCCACCCACCCACGGATTGTGGTCATCATTGCCGGGTTTCTTGCCCCAGGGGTTTTGTCTATCATCTCGGCCCATCTATTAACTCCTCCAGATTGGCATAATTTGGTTGACGCGCAGTAGAAATTAACAATATCTCTTTTACTGAGGAAATCAAGATGATTAAGCAAGATCGCATTTACGATATTCTGGAACCAA
>CAWUJS010000127.1:0-3903 GCA_963922705.1 uncultured Alphaproteobacteria bacterium
ACTATTTCTTACATTTTGGGAATCCTGATTCTAACTAAATACGATCTGCTCTAGCGACCTGCACCTTGAATTTGAAGAGCCATTCACACCGCCAGCAGAAGATATTGCGGATGTTATGATCTTGGCAGGTGATATCGTAACTTTTTCGGATTTCACGCCCTTTGAGCAAATCGTTAAGGCTTGGCAAAAGCCTATATTGTTCATCACAGGCAATCATGAATTTTACACACGCAGACCAATGAAAGAAGGCATTGATGCTTTCAAGCGCTGGGCGCAGGAGTATCTGCAGCTCACTTTCTTAGAAGATGAGGCCATAACGATTGATGGCGTTCATTTCTTCGGCGGGACGATGTGGACGGATTTTGATGGCGCAAGCATATTTGCTATGCGAACCGCGCAAAAGAAAATGAATGATTACAGGATGATTAGAACAGGCGAAAGTAAGCGTGACACGCTCACTCCGCAACAGACAATCACCTTTCATGAGCATTACAAAGAAAGGCTTATCGATTGGTTTGAGCAAGATTTAAGCGGACCACGTGTTGTTATTTCCCATCACATGCCTGTGCAATCGCACAACCCCATTCACCGTGAAAGCCATATGCAGCCCGCATATGGCTCGCTGGATATGGAGAAAGTGATCAATGATTATCAGCCACAGCTTTGGATATACGGACATACGCATGAGCCTGATGACAGGATGTTTGGCGATACGCGCGTGGTTTCCAATCCGCGAGGATATCCCCTGCGAACCGGCGCGTTTGAATGCAAAGGCTATGACGATCAGGGGATGATCATTGAGGTTTAAAGTGCTTGGCAGAGCGGCTGTGTGGGCAGCCTATGTTTAAAGATTATAAGCTTGATGGTTCCAGCGAATGAAGCGTTACTAGTAGTAGGACAAGGAGACGAAATGATGACAAAAGAACAAAATGACCAGCTTTTAACCGAAATTGCCAAAAAGCATTTGAGCTTAGAAACACTGGAAACCAGACGCAGCGACAGCTTGGATTTTCATGATATCGCCGTCTGGGCAATCAAGGATGCTTTGCAAGAGGCTTATGAGGCAGGTTTGAGTGATCAAGGATTGCTTGACAACTGAAAGACCTCAAAAGCCTAACGTATCTTATTTTTATCGTTAAGCGGTTTAATGTATATAATAGTTTACATTAACCGATATATTTGGACATTTTAATAACCATTGGGGAGAAGCGGATGGGTAGAAGAACGGCAGTATTATCACCAACACTTGAAGCGTTATTACCGCGCGTTGGCGAAAATATTAAGCTGGCTCGCCTGCGCCGCAAAATCACAGCAACTATGTTGGCAGAACGCGCTGGAATGACGCGCACAACGTTGCGTAAAATTGAAAATGGTGATAGTGGCGTGACATTTGGTGCGTATGCCAGTGTATTGTTTTGCCTCAACCTGGAAGATGATCTGTTGCTTTTGGCTAAGGATGACACGCTGGGACGCAAATTACAGGATATAGGCCTTACCGTTCCCAAGAAGCGGGTGGCAAAGAAACAGTAATTTGGGCTTCAAACCCTGATATACATTACAGCGCATAAATTGCGCCAATAAATGCGTTATAACGCATATTTGTAAGCGTTTTTCACAAAATGGCCGAAATATAAGTATTTTTCATGGATTGTAAGTGAATTTCATGAAATTATTCCCAGTAAATAAACTCATAAATGTCAGTTATTTGCACTCAAATATTATTAATTATTTATATAAGTTACTATGATACAATGATTAAAAGTGTTGAAATGTAGGTATAAATGTCGTATATTTGTAATTATAGATGTCGTATATTTGTAAGGATTAACTATGGCGATTAAAAACACATTAGAAGGAAAAATCACTTATCGTGTTAAACGTAGCGCGTTAAGCGTCTTTGTGCGCCAAGATTTTGAAGACATTGGGGGCTATGACCAAGTTGGCCGTATTCTACGACAGTTGGTACAAAAAGGCTTATTGATTAATATTGGCTATGGCGTATATGCACGTGCCAAACAATCTGCACTCAGTGGGAAAACAATACCTGAAAAGCCTTTGCCAGAGTTAGCTCAAGAAGCCCTGAATAAACTGGGCATTAAGATTATGCCGTCAAAGGCACAAAAGTTTTACAATGAAGGAAAATCAACGCAAGTTCCAACGGGGCGTGTGATTGGGGTTAAAGGACGTATTTCTCGTAAGATTGGTTATAATGGAAAGTACGTATCCTTTGAACAATATGCTTAATCATGACCTTATTCTTGAAGCTGCTTCTGAAACAGGTATCGATCCTGCGTTCATTGAAAAAGACTGGTACGCTGTACAGCTGCTTAAATCAATTGGCAGTTTTGAAAATGACCGTCGTGTTGACATCGTTTTCTCCGGCGGAACCAGTCTGTCGAAAGGTTTTGGTTTAATAAAACGCTTCTCAGAAGACTTGGACTTCATTTTATGCTCACCGGATCAAGTATCTGTTGGCGGTAGGCGTTCGTTTAGAAAATCTGTCATCTCGCATATTATATCTGATCCACGCTTTAGAATTGAAGATGAGCAGGTTCAGCGTGGTGACAGCCATCGTTTCTTCAAAGCTCCAGTCCAATATGACATGGGTTTTGAACAAGAGTTCTTGCGCCCGTACCTACAACTAGAAATGACATTTGCTGAACATAGATTACCACTTGTAAAGCGGGATGTACGATCTATCGTGTCCGAATTATCGGCTGACGATCCAGAAACACAAATAACTTGCATCTCACCTATTGAAACAGCCTCTGACAAAGTGAGTGCATTAACATGGCGCGTGGTTGTTAGAAACAGAAATTCGGATAAAGATGATCCTACAATGATCCGCCACCTTCACGATTTAGCGGCTCTGAAGGAAACTATCTGGAACGATAAAGAACATTTTATTAGCTGCGCTCGCCAATCTTTGGAAATCGACCAAAATCGCCGTGGTGGTGATATTATAGCTAACATGAGAATTGTAGATCGTTTAACGAAAGCGTATGAAATGCTCTCCTCTGATGATGTCTACCGAGAAGAATACGGGCAGTTTGTTCAGAACATGTCTTACGCCGATGAGGATGAGCAAATATCGTTTGATGAGGCCCTAAGCTCTTTGGAAAAAATTATAGCTATTCTGGTGTAACTTTTATCTCTGGAGCATCCTCAAAATCAATAATTTCATCCATATTATTCATGACTGATCTCAGTATTTCTTGCTGAACATGCTCCTTTGATGGCGTATCCGTGTGTTTATGAGATCGTTGCATGCCGTATGATATTCCTTCCTCTACAGCGCGGTGTATTATGTGATAAGTCTTCAATTTCATAGCTATTTCCTTTTGTTAAAGCGCTACTTGATATCGCTTCAATATCAAATAACAGCAAGTCAAAATGTAAGATCTTGCGCACGCTTTTCATGAAATGGACCGATTTACGCACGTTTTTCACAAGCCGCGCACAATTTTCATGGATCTATTAAGCTTGATAAACGGATGCGATCATTTAATACGTCTTGTATTTAAGTCATTAAGTATTCTAATGATGTTTTTATAAGACAAAAGGTAGCATTTTGACCAAGAAAGAAAAGCGTGCATATTCACGATACACAGTTGAGGCTTTGCAGTTGTTGTCATCGCTAATTAAAACAACCCGCGTGGAGAAAAAAATCACTATGCAGGATCTCTGTGAACGTGCTGGTATCTCACGGGATTTATTGTCTCGTATTGAGAAAGCTGATCCGGCTTGCAGTATCGGGGTTGTGTTTGAAGTGGCGGCTCTGCTGGGTATAGATTTGTTTCAATCAGACTATTCGGACTTGTTAATCAAGAATAAGCTGATCAAAGAAAAAGGGGCTGACACCTGACTTTGAATAAGTTAGGAGTCAGAGATGTACGTAAAGCA
>CAWUJS010000128.1:0-3872 GCA_963922705.1 uncultured Alphaproteobacteria bacterium
GATGACGGTATTGAGGCAGAAATCGGGCTGTTAAATCCAAATGCAATCGCCATGAACGCGCCATACGGCGTAACATGCTGATAAATGAGCGGCGTCAGTGCTCTAAAATCTTCTTTTTGCATCTGTTTAATCTGGCGTCAGTGGATCTTGGGCTGCTATATCGCTTTGTCCCGCTGAAAGTTTTTTATGAGCAAGATGCTGTGTAGTTTTATGTTTCAAACGAGCACTCATGGTTCTTGATAGAAACGAATCAACCCTTTCAGGAAGTTGTGAAATGATGCCGGCCTCTCGGTTTGCAATAGGGCTAGCCTTTTTTGCAAATGTAACTACGCTTTCGCTTAAGCGTCCCGCAAAGCTATTGTTTTGTGTAGGGTTATCAGGAACGAAATGTAATTGTTCTATTTCATCAGAATCAGGGTCTATATGCGCTGTGATTGTTATTCCATCAGCAACTTGAATCGAAAAAATGCGATCTGATTGATTGGGTTCAGGATGCGGACATTGTATTTTTATCTCTTTTTCGTGATCTTTTATGTCGATCTCGATTTTAAACTCACCGCAACCACTCTCTTCTAATAGAGCATTGAGAGGGGTGATGTGATCTCGTTGTATTTCTTCAAATTTTTGTATAACGCGGTGGAATTTTGCTTTGATTTCAGCAGGTTTTTGCATTTCTTTTTGTATTTTTGATGATAAATCATTAGCGCTATCTGTAAGTTGATTGATCAAAGCTGACATTTTTTGGTACTCCTTCAGTTATGACGCAAGTGTGGAGTACCTTACCATGTTTTTATATAGTGTCAAAAAACGGGATAGATTAGAAAGTAACGATTTGGAGGAGTGCTGATGTATATTTAAACAGCAATATCGAGGATTTCGCCGCGCCGCGCATTTGGGTTGCTGCCATTTTCATCGAGGTCGTTGGCGGCGAAGAGGTTTTCTTCTTGTGCAACATTTAAATTATCAGCATTTGTTCCCTGCGTCTCATTTACGGCTGTATTCGGCGCCTGCACCTCATCGGGGCGTGTTTCGCGTCTTTCATCCTGCTGACGAACGCCTTGATTGTTTTGCTGAGACTGTGTTTGGGCTTGCGCCGCAACTGCTGATTGCGTTTGTGATCCGATCCCTGAAAGTGGTCCTGCCATCGCTTTAATCCCTTAAGTTCTTTATATATACCCAGTGTATAGAATACGCCAAAAAGATTAATATTTATTTACTTGCAGATAAATTGTTTACTTACTAATAAAACAACCTAACTATATCAATATAGTTGAGTTGTAACAGAAATCAAACCAATTGATGTTGTTACACTCATCTTTAGCGGGAATTAACCGTTAGGTAAGAATTTATGTGTATAACCGTGGAGAATTTATAGATCATTTTGCGTATAAGTCACAGTAACCAAAGAAAAAGCTATAAAGGCATAACGAAGTGTTGGGGAGCCTATGGACTTAACTGTGTTAGACAAATCGTCGAAAATGACGCCTCTGTTGGTGAAGCTTTATGATAGTCATAAATTGCATAAGCTTGCCAGGGATAAAAAGCCGCAAGCGCGGGCGGAATTGACATCTGCTGTTTCAGAATTGCTTGAAATGGAATTGACGCAACGTGAAAGCGAATTGTTGGCTGATGTGCTGATTGAGCTTATGCAGCAGGCAGAACGTGATATTCGTCAGGCATTAGCTGAGCGTTTGTCTGTTATGGATAACGCGCCTCTTCGATTGATATTAAAGCTGGCAAATGATGAGATTTCAGTTGCCGATTCTATTCTTTGCAAGAGCGATATTCTCAGTGATGTTGATCTTATCTATATTATCAAGGGCAAAGGTGCGGAACATTGGCGTGCTATTGCCAAACGTCCAAAGATGAGTGATCAGCTTATTGATGCGCTTGTCGATACTGGTGAAAAAGGAACGGTCACCACCCTTGTCCAGAATAATGAGATACGATTAACAGGGCATGCCGTTGACGTAGTGTCATATATGGCTTTTGAGGATGAAGGTTTGGCGAAATCTCTTTTACAGCGTGATGAGGTGTCATTGGATGTTGCGCAGCGTTTATATCAGAAAGTTGGTGATGCGCTTAAAGAGTATATTATGGATGCTTATGACATCGAAAACAGCATTTCCGTAGAAGCTGTCGTTGATGAAGTTGTCACCGAGCTTGTTGATGCCGCTGATGAGAATACAAACTTTATGCCATCGAACTCATTAATCAGGGCTGCGCGCCGGTATAAGGAAAAGGAGCTTTTAACGATTAAGTTAATGCTTGGTAGTCTTCGCCGTGGTCAAATTGCAGCCTTTATTGCGCAGTTTTCTCAGTTTACGGGTATGCGTGTAGAAACTGTTATCGATATTCTCAAGCAGGATAGCGGGCAGGGGCTTGCCGTAATTGGCAGGGCATTTGACATTGAAAAGCCTGACTTTTTATCAATTTTGATGCTGACACAGCCTATGCGCAATAGTGAGCGTAAGGTTGATGTGGAAGATATCAGCAAAGCTGTTGGGTATTATAAAAAGATCGATAAAAGGATAGCCGAAGGGATTATCAGGAATTCTGTTGATGGTGCTTCTTAGGCTGTTAAGAGAATTGCTTTTTGTAAAGTTTTTTCGTTCACGCCATGGTCGCGAAGGAGTCGCAACGGGGGTAGTCCCAGATTTTAAAGTTATTTTTATAAATTAGGGTCTGGACCTATATCAGATGGTAAGGAGATTGCTTCGTCGCAAGCTCCTCGCAATGACGTCATGGCGATTGCATTTTAAATCATGATTTGTAAAAAACGTTGTCATTCTATTCCCCGCACTTGTCATCCGATTCCCCCTCACCCTTCATCCCGGCGAAAGCCGGGATCTCTTCGATTTAAGCATGAGATCCCCGCTTTCGCGGGGATGACGGTATTGAGGCAGTAATGACTATAAATCCAAATGCAATCGCCATGCCGCTATATAGATGCGAACAAACCTTCGGTTTGATTCGCCTGCGTTCTGCCTTTGGCATCGATGGGGTTCGATTTTAAATTGATACGACTATATTAAAGATGGAATTCCATTTTATGCTCGGATGGAGCCATTTCTTTAAATTTAATGCCATGATAACTTTTATAAAAGAGTGTTTTCAATGCGTAGTAAGCTTCCATGGGGCTGCTTACGCCTCTCAAGCGCCGATTGATCGTGCATTCCGCATAAGCCTTGCGCGCAGCATTGAGCAGATCCGGATGTTCGCTTTTTTTACAGGAATCAATCACATCCATTGCTTGCTGCTTTAATGCATCGATAATTTTTGGACTTGTAAAAACCTCAGGGTCTGCATCGGGTATGCTGATCACAAGATCAACGGCTTCTTGTGCTAGTTCTTTAGACGTTGCTTCGAGTACTTCATCGAAAAACTGTTCAAAATCATCCGCATATTTGATCGGCATGCGTGCTGCCATAAACCGAACGGCTTGAAGTGTTATGACTGGTAGTTCAATACCATCTATTGCATGATTATCTTCTGTAATTGAAGCTGTAATAGCGCTCGCTAATCTCTCTTTTTCATCCTGTTGGATATCTTGAAGACTTTCAGGCTTGTTTCTGATAAAAAAGCGTTCTATCGACTCTCTGATGCGGGCTCTGATTTTAAAGCATGTGCTCATCGGTTTCTCTTTTTGGCGGTATTATTGATGTGAGAGTAACACCTTTTTTAAAATATGGCAAATTTTATATGGTTGTAGCTTTTATCCTCAAACAGCGTTGCGGTGGAGGCTGTTAAGCCGCTGCTTTTTGTGTTGAAAGTGCGGCAACGCCGGGCAAGGTTTCACCCTGGAGCCATTCGAGGAACGCACCTCCTGCGGTGGAAATATAGCTCAGATCAGCAGCAATGCCTGCATTTTC
>CAWUJS010000129.1:0-3871 GCA_963922705.1 uncultured Alphaproteobacteria bacterium
AAAGGATGGCGGCGGATAAAATCTTCCGGCATCCCTAAAGCCCGCCCTAAATCGCGCACTTCATCTTTAAACAATTCGCGCATCGGCTCAACCAGTTTCAATTCCATGTCCTCAGGCAAACCGCCCACATTATGGTGGGATTTAATGGTTACAGATGGCCCCCCTGTAAAAGAAACAGATTCAATCACATCAGGATAAAGCGTTCCCTGCGCTAAAAACTTAGCTCCCCCAACACGTTTTTTACAATCATCAAAAACATCAATAAAAAGCCCGCCTATAATTTTGCGTTTCATCTCTGGATCGGCAACACCTTCAAGCCCTTTTAAGAAACGCTCGGAAGCATCTTCGTGGATTAGCGGTATATTGTAATGATCACGAAATAAGGACACAACCTGATCACTTTCTCCAGCACGCATGAGACCAGTATCAACATAGATGCATGTTAACTGATCGCCAATGGCTTCATGGAGGAGAACAGCGGTGACAGAGCTATCAACTCCCCCAGATAGACCGCAAATGACTTTTGCATCGCCTACTTGTTCCCGGATTTTAGCAATCGATTCCTCACGGAAATTTTGCATTGTCCAATCACCGGAACAGCCGCAAACCTCATGTGTAAAATTTTTGATCAGATCAACGCCATGCGGGGTATGCACAACTTCGGGATGAAATTGCACACCGTAAAATTGCTTACCCTCATGCGCGATAGCTGCGAAAGGCGCACCTTCGGATTTGGCAATCACTTTGAAGCCTGGGGGCAAGTCAGTAACATGATCACCATGGCTCATCCATACCTGTTCATTTGCGCCAGTATCCCATATCCCGGTGGTAAGATTGGAATGGTCTGTCACATCGACATGGGCGCGACCAAATTCACCAGCACCCATGCCTGCTGAGACTTTACCGCCGAGCTGTTTGACCATGGTTTGCTGTCCGTAGCAAATACCCAGAATAGGTAAGCCCATCTCAAAAATTCCTTGCGGTGCGGAGGGAGCCTCATCGTCAAGAACTGAGCAAGGGCCACCGGAGAGAATGATCCCTTTTGGGTTAAATGCAGTGATCCTCTCTTCATGTGCAGCACTATAAGGCCATATCTCACAATAAACACCGCTTTCGCGCACCCGCCGGGCAATAAGTTGTGTAACTTGTGAACCAAAATCAATGATCAGGATGTGTTCATGCCGTAAAATAGATTTAGCGGCAGGTTTTTCTTGTGTTTGTGTCATATAGAGTTTTTAACCTTGCGGCAGCCAGGATGCAAAAACTATTTATACATGTGGTTACATATTTTGAACCACTGCAGTCTAATCTTATTTTTCTTTTGTTTGGGCGCGCCCTTTGTAAACTGGGCTTGATTTGTAATGAGCAATACCAAAGCTTAAGAGCACCCCGGCAATAGCTGCAAAAGGAACAGCTAAAAGCATACCGACAATGCCCAAAAGGGAGCCGCCTGCAAGCAAGGCAAAAAACACCCATAAAGGGTGAAGCCCGACGGAATCTCCAACAATTTTAGGGCTTAGGATATTGCCCTCAATGATTTGCCCGCCCAGGAAGATAGCGGTGATCGTGCCAACATAAACTGGATCAAATGATTGAAAATAGGCGACTATTACGCTAATCGCCAAACCAATGGCAGATCCCACCATTGGAATAATGGATAAAAGTCCAGCGCTGAGGCCAATAAGCGCCCCGTATTTCAAATCCACGATAGTCAAAGCAATGGCGTAGCCTATAGCAAGCATGGCCGCCACGCTGACTTGCCCGCGAATAAAACCAGCGATTTTTATATCGATCTGTTTGAGCAAATCCAGAACTGTTTCTTTTTTATGCAACGGCAATAAATCTTCTGCCCATGCAGTGATATGATTCCATTCTTTCATCACAAAATAGGCAACAATTGGCGTAAAAATGACAATTGTTATCGTACTGATAATAGCTTGCCCGCTCGCTGCGATCTGATTGAGGAGTTTTTTGGCAATATCCGCAGCGGTAGATGAGTGATCCACGAATATTGTTTTGATATCGATTTGGCTTTCTTCGCTTAAACCAAGGCGTCCTTTGACCTGCTCAAGCAACGGCTGCACGAGATCCCAGCAGCTTTGCGCATAGCGCGGTGCATCGGTAATCAATTGTAAGGATTGCCTATATAAAACAGGTGCTAAAAGCGCGATCAATAAACCGACCAGCGTGAAGAATGAGAGTAAAATAATCAGGGCGGCAATAGACCGTTTGATCCTTATCTTACCCAGCGTAACCACGAGCGGATTTAACAGATAAGCAATGGCAATTCCGAGTACAAAAGGCAACAAGACCGATTTGAACACATAAATGAATGCTAGAAAGGCCGTAAATGTAGCGAGCCAGAAATAGATTTGGTTGCGAACAGTCATTTTGTTTTTCTTACATTATCCATGATATTGTTTTTGACTTTAACGACATTCAATTCTGAGAACCAGAACATTTTCAACGCGCCGCGAGCATGACGATTATGGTGTAAATACCCCCCGCAGCCTTAAAGGCCGCTCTGAATCGGCGCTTTAATTCGGATTTGCCTGCATTTTTTATAACATTCATGTCGGCTATACATACAGTTTATTTTCTATGTCAATTATTTTCATTGTGTGTATGTCGTATATTTCCAAAAGCCCTCTTGATTTCCCGCTTTAGAGTTGCGACACATAAAATATGAGTGAAGAAGATGACATTTTAAGATATGACCGAATGGTAGAAACGGCCTTACGCGGCGTTGTAAAACGCTCGGTTGAAGAGGTGATTGAACATGGCTTGCCGGGAGAGCATCATTTTTACATTACTTTCTTAACGGATTTTCCAGGTGTAAAAATTCCCGATTACTTGCGCGATCGCTATCCGGGAGAGATGACGATTGTATTACAATATCAATTTTCTGATCTTTTTGTAGATGATACAGTTCTCAAAGTAACGCTTTCCTTTAATAACGTGCCTGAAAAGCTTGAAGTGCCTTTGGCGGCGATTTCAATCTTTGCCGACCCATCCGTGAATTTCGCTTTACAATTCCAGCCTTTGGGCGAGGGGATGGACGAGGCTGATTTGGCTGCGCTTGCACTGGAAGATGATGATGATGGACCGGATGATGATGGCTCCAACGGGGGTGCTGGTGCAAAAACAGGAGAAGTTGTTTCTCTTGATAAATTTCGCAAAAAATAGACATTGCCCGTTATGCAATACCCTTACATTACAGAGCCTCATAAAGTTCTTCTCAAAAAAGGCGAATTTATAGATAAAGCCAGAGACGGGCGCATTGTACCTTTTAAGATCTACCATCCCGTCAATCATGATTTAAACAAGATGCCTATCATCTTATGGAGCCATGGTTTTGGGGGTAATGCCAATGGTGCGGGTTTTTTATCACGCTTTTTGGCCGGGCAGGGTTACATCCTTATCCATATGACCCATGACGGTACAGATAGTTCTTTATGGGAGGGAAAGCCCGGACATCCATGGGATATTTTGAGAAAAACAAAAATTTCACGCGAGACAACACTCAACCGCTTTAAAGATATCCCGTTCTTGCTGGATCAATTACCAAACTGGGCGGATCAAAATCCGGAAATTGGGCAATATATGGATTTTGCCATGATTGGTATGAGCGGTCATTCCTTTGGTGCAATGACAACCCAAGTCATGGCAGGGCAGATGTTTCCTGATGAGAATAATCAATTGATCTCCATGCAGGATAATCGTTTCAAAGCAGGCATTTTATACAGCCCGACACCAATTAGACATTTGCTTAACGAAGAAGATGATTCTCAAGTTTACGGGTCAATTAACCTACCGCTTTTGCACATGACAGGGACAAATGATTCATCTCCCACGGAAGGGTATAGTTATA
>CAWUJS010000130.1:0-3818 GCA_963922705.1 uncultured Alphaproteobacteria bacterium
GCACTTTCAGACGCCGTCCGCCATAATCCCCGGCAACAATGCGCATTACCCTTGCTCCTTAAAAAACTTAGCAAGCTGTGCTTTTAAAATTTTATCTTCTATCTCCTTAATATTACCACGCTCCAATTTCCCTAGCTCAAAAGAACCGTATGAAACGCGGATCAAACGGTTCACTTGCAGGTTCAATGCCTCCATAACGCGTCTGATTTCGCGGTTCTTTCCTTCTTTTAAAACCATGGTAACCCAACTGTTTGCACCTTCTTTAACCTGATCCATTTGCGCCTTTATTGAACCATATGTGATGCCGTCAACAGTAATGCCTTTCTTAAGCGCCTCAAGACGTTTCGGGTTTACTTTTCCTTTGACCCGGACTCTATATTTGCGGCTCCACCCGGTGCTTGGCAATTCAAGATAGCGCGATAATGCGCCGTCATTGGTTAACAGCAACAAGCCTTCGGTATTGAGATCAAGCCTGCCGACACTCACCACACGCGGCATATCCGGTGGCAATTGATCAAAAACAGTATCTCGCCCCCGCTCATCCTTGTGAGTTGTGACAAGCCCGGCAGGTTTATGGTAGAGCCATAGGCGCGTGTCTTGCACATTCTCCAACGGCTGGCCGTCCACAATAATCTTGTCGCTTTTGGAAACCAGAAATGCAGGCGTATCGAGTTTTTGACCATTGACTGAAACACGCCCCTCTAAAATCCATTTCTCAGCATCGCGGCGCGAGCATAAGCCTGCACGCGCCATACGCTTTGCAATACGTTCATTTGCATTCTTTTGGTCTTTATGATTGTCTGAAGCCATGAATAATCCTGATATATTTACAAAATCTGACCATAACTTCATGCAGGCCGCATTGGAAGAGGCAAAACAGGCTATGCTAAGAGATGAAGTTCCGATTGGTGCAGTTCTGGTTCACAATGCAACGCAAGAAATCATTGCATCGGCGGGCAATCAAACCCGTGAATTGAATGATCCCACAGCGCATGCGGAAATCCTCGCCATTCGCAAAGCATGCGACATACAAGGCGCGCAGCGCATCCCCAATACAACACTCTACGTATCGCTAGAACCCTGTACAATGTGTGCAGGTGCAATCAGTTTTGCACGCATTGAACGGCTCATTATCGGTGCAGATGATCCAAAGGGGGGCGGTGTATTGCATGGCGCTCAATTCTATGAACAGCCTACATGCCATTGGAAACCTGATGTTAAAAGCGGTCTAATGGCTGACGAATGTGGTCAAATCCTGAAAAATTTTTTTAGATCGAAAAGATAGTTCTAGGATTTTTCCTTAACTGCGCGCCAGCCAATATCCGTTCTATTAAATCCATCCGGCCAATCAATCTTGTTAATACCCATATAAGCACGTCGCTGTGCCTCTGCGATGTCTTTTCCAGTTGCTGTAATACCCAGGACACGGCCACCGACATTGACAAAATCACCAGCCCCATTCTTTGCCGTACCAGCATGAAAAACGGTTACATTTTTAATTTCCGCGGTATCATTAAGATTATTAATCACTGTATTTTTTTTATAAGAGCCGGGATATCCCTTCGCCGCCATGACAACGCATAAAGCGCTTTCATCAAGCCAGTCCACGTTATTTTTGATATTGTTCAGAGTTCCGTGAGCTGCGGCATTCAGAACAGATAGCATATCGCCTTTAAAACGCATCATAAGCGGTTGGCATTCAGGGTCGCCAAAACGCGCATTATATTCAATTAAAAACGGTTCACCTTCGACGATCATGAGACCCGCATAAAGAACGCCGGTAAATGGCTTGCCTTCTGCTGCCATACCCGCAACTGTCGGTTCTATGATCTTTGAGAGGATTTTTTGCTCAAGTGCATCATCCATTAAATGCGCCGGGCTATAGGCACCCATACCGCCTGTGTTCGGTCCCTTATCGCCATCAAAGGCGCGTTTATGATCCTGCGCAGAGGTCAGTGGCAGGATGGTTTTGCCGTCGGCAAGAGCAAAATAACTCACTTCTTCGCCATCCAAAAACTGTTCAATGACCACTTCATGACCCGCGTCACCAAACGCATTCCCAGAAAGCATATCTTGTGTCGCTTCAAGTGCTTGTGTGACAGTTTCTGCGATAATGACGCCTTTACCAGCCGCCAGACCATCGGCCTTTACAACAATCGGTGCGCCTTGCTCTTCGATAAATGCTTTTGCGGTATCAAAATCAGAAAAGCGACCATAGGATGCAGTCGGGATATCATATTTGGCGCAAAGATCCTTCATGAAACCTTTTGAACCTTCAATTTGTGCCGCCGCCGCGTTGGGACCAAAGGCAGCAATACCAACCTTTTCCAATGCATCAACGAGCCCTAAAACCAAAGGCTGTTCGGGCCCTACAACAACCAGATCAACGGATTTTTCTTGTGCAAATGCGACCAATCCTTGAACATCATCTGCAGCTATGTCAATACACTCCGCGCAGCTTTCAATTCCTGCATTGCCCGGTGCGCAATAGAGTTCATCACAATTTTCAGACTGGGCAATTGCCCATGCCAAAGCATGTTCTCTACCGCCGGAACCAACCAATAAAACTTTCATAAACCTAGAATTTCCTTAATTTAAAAAAACTAATATGAACCTATTCTTCTAAAGAAACAAGAAAAGCATTACCACCTGTGGCAGTTGTATCAATACTCACAACGCGTTCGGTTGCAAATCTTTGTAAATAGTTAGGGCCGCCGGCCTTTGGTCCGGTTCCTGATAAACCATGCCCACCAAAGGGCTGTGACCCGACAACTGCGCCAGTCATGGATCGGTTCACATAAGCATTCCCTGCACGCACACGATTAACCACATAATCCTGAAATTCTTCAATTCGGCTATGAACCCCTAAAGTTAGAGCATAGCCTGACGCATCGATGTCATCCAAAAGCGTATCCAGTTCATCGCGCTTGTAACGAACAATATGCAAAATAGGGCCAAAAATTTCGTTCTTTAAAACATCAACACCTTCAATCTCATAAGCACACGGCGCAAAGAAATGTCCTTGATTTTTAAGATCATCATCAAGCCTCATTTCATATATGAATTTCCCAAATCCTTTCAAAGATTCACGATAAGCAGATAAATGCGCATGCGCTTCTTCATCAATCACAGGGCCAATATCCGTGGAAAGATGAAAAGGCTGACCAAGGGTCATCTCTCGCATAGCGCCTTTAAGCATGCGTATGATTTGATCGGCGATATCTTCTTGCAAGCATAAAATCCTCAAGGCGGAGCATCTTTGACCCGCTGACCCAAATGCACTTAAAATGACATCATCAATGACCTGTTCCGGCAAAGCAGATGAATCAACAATCATGGCATTTTGACCGCCCGTCTCCGCGATTAAAGGCACAATAGCGCCATCTTTAGCAGCCAAGGTGCGATTAATTTCCCGCGCGACATCTGTTGATCCGGTAAAGCACACGCCGCCAACATTCTTATGTGCCACCAAAGATGCACCGACCTGACCATCTCCTGTCATAAGGTGTAAAGCATCATATGGAATGCCTGCTTCATGCATCAATTGAACCGCCTTCATGGCAATCAATGGCGTTTGCTCAGCAGGTTTACAGATAACTGTATTTCCTGCCATCAAGGCTGCTACAATCTGTCCTGTAAAAATAGCCAGAGGGAAATTCCAGGGGCTAATGCAAACAAATACGCCGCGCCCATGCATGGTATAAATATTACGCTCCCCCGTAGGTCCCGGCATTTCGATGCCTGACGTATCGAATATATCCCGCCCGCGATTGGCATAGTAGCGACAAAAATCAACAGCCTCGCGCAGCTCATTGAGC
>CAWUJS010000131.1:0-3767 GCA_963922705.1 uncultured Alphaproteobacteria bacterium
AGCAACGGCATCAAGCCTTGCCCCTGAGACCTGGGCTATTCTTGACCAGTTCCTGACGATAAAAGCATTCTTTGCCGGCCTTGCTTTTGCAGGCATATTTATTGTTATTTTTGCTTTCTTTGCACTCTTCGGTGTTGGACCAATGGCAAGTGAAGGGGGCCGCATTTATGGGTCAAAGGATAAAAAGGCACCGAAAATTGGCGGCAGAAAAACGAGCGGCATGGATTACAAACGAAAATAGGTTTCAAATATTTTGAAGCTTGTTCATTGATTTTAGACTAGACAGCAATAATTCTAAATCCTCAGGCCTTGATAGGCTATGATCGCCATCTTCAGTAAAAATAATATCCAATGAACCGCCCGTATATTGTTCCTTAATCGCCAGGGGCGTTTCCCTGGGAACAGTTTTATCCTCCAAACCATGCAAAAGAGTGATGGGATAGTTGTGGATATGTTCACGATTTAACAAGAGGCGCTTTTTGCCATCCTCAAAAAGTGCCTTTGTGAAGATATAAGGATCATCGCTATAATCATTTGGTATTTCAACATAACCGTGTTTTTGCACGGCCTCGCGCTGTTCTTCAGAAAATTCTTCATGAAAAAGCCTTTCTGTGAAATCCGGCGCGGCAGCGATACCAATAAAGCCTTTTACCCGTTCTTCGCGCGACTGAGCCAGTAACAGACCGATCCATCCGCCCATAGAAGAGCCGATGATGATAACAGAGCCTTGTATAATTTCATCAAGGATTGCCAGCGCATCCTTAAACCAAGCACCGATTGTCCCATCTTTAAAATCTCCTTCTGATTCGCCATGGCCTGAATAATCAAAGCGGATATAGGCCTGTCCCAATTCCTTACATTTTTCTTCCAGATAAAGCGCCTTTGTGCCCTGCATATCTGATTTAAACCCGGCGCAAAACATAACTGTTGGCAAATGCGCTCCTTTATCTTTGGCAGCGGAATAAACATAAGCAAGAGCGGGAAGCTCTTCACGTTTTAAATATTGCAGTTCCGATTGCGCCATAAAAGCAAGTCTCCAAAGGTCATCTTGTAAACACGTTGATTACAATCTATAGATAGATCATAGCAACTTTCAAAACCAAATAAAATTTATGAACGCTTTTCAAACACAGCCCGTTATCATGCAAATTATTCCAGAGCTTGGGCCTGGCGGAGCAGAGCAGGGATGTATTGATATGGCGGCATCCATTGTAAGCGCTGGCGGTCAGGCTATTGTTGTCTCTTATGGCGGCGCGCGTATTCACGAACTGGCGCGTATTGGCGCAGTTCATATTAATATGCCGGTTCATAGCAAAAATCCCGCAATTATGTGGAAAAATATCGGTGCAATCCGCAGCCTCATCCAGCGCTATAATGTTAATATTGTCCACGCCAGAAGCCGTGCCCCGGCATGGAGTGCCTGGCGTGCCTGTAGTAAAATCAACGCAAGATTTATAACGACATGCCACGCGCCTTATAACATTAGCGGTGAAGCCAAGAAATTTTATAATAGCTCAATCGCGCATGGTGAGCGGGTCATTGCCATCTCGCACTTTGTTGCACAATATCTGCATCATAATTACGGGCTTGATGAGCGCACAATACGTTTAGTGCCACGCGGTATTCCCATGGAAAAATTCCATCCGACAGCGGTAACACCGGAACGGCTCATTACTTTATCCTCTGAATGGCGTATTCCCGATGGCTCTAACATTCTCATGCTCCCGGGGCGTTTGACCCGTTGGAAAGGACATCATGTGATGGTGGATGCGATGGCGCACCTTAATCGAAAAGATTTATTCGGCGTTATTATTGGCTCAGACCAGGGGCGTGTAGAGTATAGAAAAGAGCTGGAAGATTATATCCAGTCCAAAGGGCTAGGTGGCCAAATCCGCATGGTTGATCATTGCAATGACATGCCCGCCGCTTATATGCTTTCTACAGTTGTCGTCTGCCCATCGACTGACCCGGAAGGTTTTGGCCGTGTTCCCGTAGAAGCACAAGCCATGGGAAGACCAATCGTTGCCTCTGATCATGGCGGCGCACAAGAGACTGTCATCAATGGGCACACCGGATGGCTTGTAGAGCCGGGTAATGGAAAGGCAACGGCGCATGCCATTGAAGAGGCGCTTTCCATGCATGCAACGCAGCGCGCTATGCTGGCAACCAGAGCCATGGCACATGTTGCTGAAAATTTCACCAAAGACCTCATGGCTGAGCGCACAATGCAAGTCTATGCAGAGCTTCTCAACTCTGGATTTGCGCGCCATCAACATAAGGGCATCAATAATGGGTAGACCTGAAAAAATCCTGATTATCAAACTCGGTGCTTTGGGTGATTTTATCCAGGCCTTGGGACCCATGGCAGCGATTCGTGAGCATCACAAAGACGCGCATATAACGATCTTAACAACAAAGCCGTTTGAAAGCTTTGCAAAAGATTGCGGCTATTGTGATGCAGTTTTAATCGATAGCAGGCCAAAATTATTCAATATCAAAGATTGGATCAAGCTGCGCAAGGACTTCAATGATGGAGGTTTCACACGCGTCTATGATCTTCAAAATAACGATCGCACAGGCTTTTACTTCAAATTATTCCATCCTAAACCCGAATGGAGCGGTATCGCCAAAGGCGCATCACACAGAAATACATCGCCCGATAGATCAGCAGGGCATGCTTTTGACGGACATGTTCAAACATTAGCGCTGGCTGGGATCAAAAATATTAAACCTGATCCTCTGGAGTGGATGGAACAGGATATTAGCCATTTTGCTCTCAATAAACCTTATATTTTACTTGTGCCCGGCTGCGCACCAGATCGCCCGGAAAAACGCTGGCCGCCAACACATTATGCCGAAATTGCCAATAAACTCTCACAAAAAGGCTTTCAGCCTGTATTGATTGGAACTGCTTCAGAAGCGGATGCGACAAGCATCATTGCAAAAGCCTGCCCTGCAGCTCTGGATTTGACCGGGCAAACATCCCTCAAACATATCGCTACACTGGCAAGGCATAGCGCAGGCGCAATTGGCAATGATACCGGCCCCATGCATCTAATCGGTTCAACAGGCGCGCCTTGCCTGGTTTTATTCTCAGAACATAGCAACCCTGTCAAACACGCGCCAAAAGGCGAAAATGTTTCGGTTATACAGGAAAAAAATTTGGCAGATTTAAATGCTGAAACTGTTCTTGCGTCATTCAAGACGCGATAAATTTTTCATCACATGATACAAAAATTCCCTATTAATTCTATTGTACTATCAAAGTAAACAACCAGGGTCTGAACCTGGCTCCAAAAAAATATAGAACCATACGCAAAATGATTGACACAATGCATAAACTATTGAATAAGGGGGAAGGTAAGGCGCGGTGGCAGAGTGGCTATGCAGCGGATTGCAAATCCGTGTACACCGGTTCGACTCCGGTCCGTGCCTCCAAAATTACTTTCACTCTCAAAAAAAATGGCATTGGTGCATTAAACCTCTCGTTTTTGAAAAAAAATCTTCTTGCAATGCGCTATATCTTCTTTTATTTTTGCACAATTCCCAAACATGAAAAGGGCCCTTAGCTCAGCTGGGAGAGCGTCTCGCTGGCAGCGAGAAGGTCAGCGGTTCGAGCCCGCTAGGGTCCACCAAACCAAAAAGAAAAGCAAAAACAATCCATTAACAAAGGACGATAAAAAGAAAAACCATAAAATCTCCGCCCGGCGCATCTTGTGCGAAAATGTCATCGGTGCACTGAAACGCTTCAGAATTATCGCAGAACG
>CAWUJS010000132.1:0-3713 GCA_963922705.1 uncultured Alphaproteobacteria bacterium
AAGAAGCAATTTTACAAAAACTGGACGGCCGAAAATAATGCTGAAAACACGAATTATTCCATGCCTGGATGTTGATAATGGGCGCGTCGTTAAGGGTGTTAACTTCGTTGATATTATCGATGCTGGTGATCCTGTAGAGCAGGCTAAAATTTATAATAACCAGGGCGCGGATGAGCTTTGTTTTTTGGATATTACAGCCACGCATGAGGGGCGGGATACGATTATCAAAACGGTTGAACGTGTAGCGAATGAAGTTTTTATGCCGATGACTGTGGGCGGCGGCATTTCTGAAATCTCTCACATTCGTAATTTGTTAAACGCAGGTGCGGATAAGGTTTCTATTAACTCGGCAGCAGTTAAAAACCCGGATTTTGTCAAAGAAGCATCTGATAAATGCGGCTCACAATGCATTGTGGTTGCGATTGATGCCAAAGCAAAAGAGGATGGATCAGAAGGCTGGGAGATTTTCACCCATGGCGGACGAAAAGGGACAGGCATTGATGCTGTCGAATGGGCAGTGAAGATGGCAGAATATGGCGCAGGGGAAATTCTGCTGACCTCTATGGATCGCGATGGCACCAAGGAAGGGTTCAATATTCCGCTAACACGCGCCGTATCCGATGCGGTTCGTATTCCGGTGATTGCATCGGGCGGCGTTGGCAATCTTGATCATTTAGTAGAAGGCGTACAAGAAGGACATGCGAGCGCTGTGCTTGCCGCCTCTATCTTTCATTTTGGCGAATATACTGTGCGTGAAGCAAAAGAAGCTATGCAACAGGCGGGAATTCCAGTTCGTATTTAAAGTTTTACGACTATGTTTACTTTTTTAAAAAATAGTCGTACTTAGTTTTTACTAAATGTTTAAAAGGGGTCAGAGTATCATGCAAGAATCAGAGAATAAAAAAGAAAATCATCAGCAAAATGAGCCGTCTAAAAACACGTGTATCTTCAAAAAGATAATACCTGTCATTGCAATTATTATTGCTTTCTTTTTCATGCATGCCGCCTATCTGGCGTCTACTATTCTGGCAAGCTATACCATCGAAACGCCTGCTGCGACGGCCACGTCTGCTTGTCCAACATCCGACATTCTTAAAGGAAGTTCTGGATATGAAACATCACCAAAAGATAGTGCGGCAAAAGCTACAGCAGATGCTAGCAGCCTGTTGCAGTCACGCGCTGATACAGAAGCCGGTCTGGCGAAAAACGGTTATACATGCCCAAATTCTGCATGCCAAAGAAAGACCCTTGGTGCTGTAACAGCAAATCCTTATGTGGGGTATCCAACGGCAACGCGCGCCACACTTTTTGCGATACTAAGCTCAATTTTTCGTTTGGATGATAAATGGTATTGGTCTGGGCAAATGGAATATGCCTGGAAAGCAACTGTAACATGCAGATAGTGTGAATATGCATATTTTAGAAAAACTATATGGGATATTACAGGATCGAAAACAAGCAGATCCTGAAAGCTCATATGTTGCCAGTTTGTATGCCAAAGGCTCTATCAAAATTGCTGAAAAAATCCGTGAAGAAGCAGAAGAGACCATTGTCGAAGGATTAAGGCTTGAAAAATCATCACAAGACGATGCCATTCGAAAAGCTTTGACGCATGAAAGCGCGGATCTTATTTTTCACTGGATGGTTTTGCTGGCGCATCATGATATTAACCCGAAGGATGTTTTTGATGTCCTTGAAGAGCGCTTTGGTATAAGCGGACATGACGAAAAAGCGAGCCGGTCACAATGAGCTATGATGATCAGAATATTTTTGCCAAAATTCTACGCGGAGAAATTCCGTGTGATAAAGTCTATGAAGATGGTCATGTTCTGGCCTTTCGGGATATCGCCCCCCAAGCACCCATTCATATTCTTGTAATCCCAAAGAGTGCCTATATATCGATTGATGATTTCGGGTTGCGGGCAAGCGAGCAGGAAGTCGCGGCTTTTTATAAAGCGGTTGCATTGATCGTACAGCAAGAAGGGCTTGATAAAGATGGTTTTCGCAGTATTGCCAATACAGGCAGCCATGGCGGACAGGAAGTCCCGCATTTTCATTTGCATCTTCTCGGCGGTAAGCCTATGGGTGCTATGGTCACCGGTTAGTTTTTTCTTAACTTTTGAAAGATCTGTCCAACATTTCTTGTCACACCCGTGCCCAACTGTCATCCCGGCGAAAACCGGGATCTCTTCGGTTTAAGCATGGGATTCCTGCGTTTATATTTGTGCATGGTTCTTTTAAATTGGTATACTGGAAGCAGGAGCTAAATACGAGTTGAAATTGAATGAAGAAGCCATTATTACACACAACAGCTATTGTTAGTGTTACAATATTAGCAATATTCGTGCCAAAAGTCACCTATGCAAATCCGGTTGGTGGTTCGGTTGTGGGTGGCTCTGCGACAATTACGGATAATGGTAAAAAGCTGGATGTTCACCAGCATACGCAGCGCGCGGTTATAGACTGGCGCAGTTTTAATATTGCAGTGGATGAGCATACAGAATTTCATCAGCCATCCTCGTCTGCGACGGCGTTAAACCGTGTTAATGATGTAAATCCTTCTCGCATTGCGGGGCAATTGAGTGCCAATGGCAATATTATTCTGGTTAATCCCAATGGTGTGTTTTTTGAGGGTTCATCACGCATTGACGTGAATGGGATTGTTGCCACAACTGCAGATATTAAAACACAGGATTTCATGCATGGATCAAACAGGTTTGATATTACGGGAAAGCCTGATGCGGCGATTGTTAATAATGGGCTTATGACGGCCAAAGAAGCCGGGCTTGTTGGGCTTGTTGCGCCGTATGTTGAAAATAACGGGATTATTCAAGCCAGGCTGGGCCGGGTTGAGCTTGCCTCCGGCGATACTGTCACAGTTGATTTTTATGGCGACGATCTTTTGCAAGTTGAAGTCAGGGATGATGCGCTAAAATCTCAATATGTTGGTAATACGGGTATTTTATCCGCCGATGGCGGCGTGGTTTCCATGACGGCGGCTGCGGCAAGGGATACGGTGAATTCGTTGATTGTAGCCGATGGTATTTTAAGCGCGCAGAGCATTGAGAAGAAGGGCGGCGCGATTATCATTGGCGGCGAAGGATCGAACAAAACGAAAAAGAGCGGCAATAGCTATGTAGCGGTGAGCGGCATTCTGGATGCTTCTGGCCGGGATGCGGGCGAGCAAGGGGGCGCGATTGAGGTGCTGGGCGATCATATTGCCTTGACGGAAACGGCGATTTTGGATGCAAGCGGGTTCGAAGCGCCGATCCCGGCGCGAAAGCCGAATAGCGGCACGGCGACAATGCGCGCGGATAAGAGCATTGATAACGGGGTGCGCACAGAAGAAGATTTTCTGGCGCAAGGCAGCCGTGCAGGTGGTTCAATCAAGATTGGCGGGGATTATCTGGGTCGGGGTGATACGCAAACTGCGCAGACAGTTAAAGTGGCGGATGGCGCTGTGATCCTGAATGATGCTTTGGCGGAAGGCGATGCGGGACGGACGATTATCTGGTCCGATGATACAACCGATTATGCCGGGCTGGTACTTGCCAGAGGCGGGCTTGAAGGCGGGCATGGCGGCTTTGTCGAAACCTCCGGGAAGATCAATTTACGTGCGCAAGGCTGGGTTGACCTCACCGCACAAGAAGGATACTCAAAAGGTACATACCTCCTCGATCCAGCGGATATAACAATTTACGGCGACATCGACC
>CAWUJS010000133.1:0-3694 GCA_963922705.1 uncultured Alphaproteobacteria bacterium
TCAACTAAAAAAAATCACACCCTAGCACAAGCTGCTAAACTTTGCGACACTACCAGATTATGAAGATCGCCGCCGCAGACAATCTGAAGGTATTGAAAAAGCCCGTGCTGAGGGTAAGTATAAGGGGCGGCAGATTAATACAAAACTGCATGAGAATATTGCCGCTCTTCTGTCAGCAGGTAAGAGTTACAGCGATATTGTAAAAATACTGGGCTGCTCAAGATCCACGATTTCTCAGGTGAAAAAGCGAGCGCTGCCTGCGACGGAAGAAGACATGGTGAGCTAGTGGCTTTTTATCGCACCAACGTGCCCACTAGGCCTTAATCGCAGGACGCGCCTATTCGGGACGCATTTGGAAAAGTTCAAAAAGGGTGAAATCGTTAAATCTCTGGCGAAACACTTCAAAGCGATCTTTGAAAACGGCGCATCCAATGAAGAGGAACAAAAGGCTAAAGACTGGCTTCCACAAAGCTTTGCATTTCCTGCTATCGACCCTGATAAAAAGCAGGGCGATGAAGAGATCGAGGAAGAAGATTTTGAAGGCTACGGAGAGTTTGAAGACGAAGAGGACGACTACGCCGAAGCTGCCTAAAATCCCCTACTCTGATTTATTGCCACGCGGGTTTTGCTCCCCGCGTGGATTTTTTTGTTAGCCCCCTTCGGGCCGGTCATCAAGACCTTCGCTTCGCTCATTTCATCTCACAGCAAAATTTCTCCGCCCTTCCGCGCTTCGCTTGTGCAGGTTGAGAATTTTTGCTGTTCGGGTCTGGATGCCCTCCCCCCGCTTTGAATGCCGCTTTAGCGGCACTTCTAGGAAAAGAAGTGCAACGCATATTTTAAAAAGGAAAAGCGATCATGAAAAACAAAACAGACATCTATGAAACCGTTACAAACACAATCATTGAGGCTCTTGAAAATGGGTTAAATGGCAAGCTGGAAATGCCGTGGCATGGTGTAACCGCCCTGCCCCAGAACGCCAGAACCGAGAATAATTACAACGGGATCAATGTTCCACTGCTCTGGGTTTACCAGATGAAAAAAGAGTACCAAAGCGGAATATGGGCGACTTATAAGCAATGGCAGGATTTAGGCGCACAAGTCAAAAAAGGCGAGAAAGGCGCACCCGTTGTATTCTGGAAGTCCATCGAGGTTGAACCGTCAGAGGATAACGAAGACGCACAAACCCGCATGTTTGCAAGGCATTCAACTGTTTTTAATGCCGCGCAGGTCGAAGGCTATGAAGCTATAGCACAGGATTTTGAGCCGAATGATATTCAGGCCATAGCCGCAGCAGATCATTTACTGGATTCAAGCGGGATTGAAATCCGTTATAGTGAGGGAGGGGCATATTACTGTGTTCAAGGCGATTATATCAACCTCCCCTCCCCTGAATCCTTTAAAGAAACGCATGACAGCAGTGCAACCGAGAATTTTTATTCCACGGCTTTCCATGAATGCTGTCACGCGACAGGTGCAAAACACCGTTTAAACCGCGATATGAGCCATAAATTCGCAAGTAAAGATTATGCTTTTGAGGAGTTGATTGCTGAGATAGGGGCAGCCATGCTTTGTGTTTCAACAGGCGTCATCCCTGCCCCGCGTGAAGATCATGCGCTTTATATCGAGCATTGGTTAAAAGCTCTGAAGGACGATAAGAAGCTTATCTTTGCCGCCAGCTCACAGGCACAAAAAGCCGCTGATTATCTCCATTCATTCACAAAAGAAGATTAAGCGCGGAGGGCGGCTGACGCCGCCCCCTGCCCTCTTAACATTTTAACGGAAAGAAAAGACTATGAAATATGAAGTACAGCACTATACCTTATTTGACGGATGGACAAACACATGGACGATTTGTGAAGATGGCATAGAAAAACCGCATGTGTTTGACAGCGAAAAGGAAGCGCAAGCAGAGCTTGACGAGTTTTTCGCGGACATTGCAGCAGAAATTCAGGCTGGAGAACGGAAAGCCGATGAAGGCTATGACCGCGATGAGTTTCGCATTATATCTCATAATTCACACATAATAGATAATAGTTCATAACTAATAAGTGTGAATTGTTATCTATTATCATCATAATTCCTATTTAATATATATTATAATATGATCTATGAATTGTGATTTTCTTATGATACTATCTAATAGTTCATATTATATTATTTGTGATTCTCACAGGTAATATCTCAAGAGAAACAGAAAGGTTAGATTATGCCGACAATCGTTTTTGCAAACCCGAAGGGGGGAGCAGGTAAAACTACTGCCGCATTTCTTTTGGCGACAGAATTGGCTGCTAGAGGGAAAATTGTAAATATCATAGATGCTGACCCAAACAGGCCAATGGCGGAATGGGAAGCTCACGGAGGAAAGCAAGAGAATCTTACAATCACTGTAAATGCAGATGAAGAAACGATATTGGAAAATATAAACGATGCTGCTGAGGAGGCAGATTTCGTTATTGTTGACCTTGAAGGTACAGCCAATTTATCTGTGGCTTACGCTATCTCTTTGGCTGATTTAGTGATTGTCCCTGCACAGCGCTCCCAGCTCGACGCTAAGGAGGCGGCGAAAGCAGTTGCCTTGGTGAAAAGGCAAGAGAAGGTCACTGGAAGGGCGATTCCTGTTTCTATTCTTTTAACCAAAACAAGTCCCGCCATTAGAAGCAAAGGGATAAAAAGGATGGCTGAAAACATGAAAAAGAAAAGCATAGACACTTTTATGATTGAGATTCATGAAAGGGAAGCTTTCAAAGCAGTTTTTGACTATTCTTGTACGCTTAATCAGCTTACGCCAAAACAGGTTAGCTTGGCAGGCTTGAATACCGCAAAAGAAAATGCTGCCGATTATGCCGCAGAAGTTGTGCGGAAGCTTAAATCATTTAAAACCGAGCAAGAGGAGATGGTAGCATGAGTGGCAATGATCCTAAGCCTGTAGACCCGTTTGACGATATTGATTTAAATGACTTTCAAAATACGAAGCGGAAATCATCAAAAAAAGCCGTAGCCGATACTGCGCTGATTAAAAAAATGGCTGAGCAGGAAAATTTTCAAAGTAGGCAGGCACCGAAGAAAAAAGAAAAAATTATTCCCAAGACCTTTTCCTTGTTTCCTTCGGAACTTGAAATTGTAAATTCTACTCTGAACAGTGTTATGACGCATGTTGATGTCGATGATCCTTATAATCAGGTACGGCCTTCTGGGTCGGATGTAGTTAGAGCTGCGTTGCATAGCTTCGGTCAGTTATCAGAAGAAGAAAGAATCAATCTTGTTCAAGAATATAGGGGCAGGGGACGTAAGTAGTTATGATGTTCATAACTATGAACTGTTTGAGGGCGTTGCCGGTTTAATCAACCGGCCCGGCTCTACTCGCTAATCGTCCGGACGGGATAACCCGCCCGAACAATAAGCTCCCCGAACCTCGCAGGGCGAGTTTCGGCCAAAGGTCACGATCCGTAACGCATTTTTATCAAAAGTGATTATTGGGAGGAGGGGGATAATATAGCATCGCTACCGCGATACGTTATGAGCGCATCTACCGATGGCTTGGAAACCCCTTACCAGCTTACATCAAAATCAGGAACGCTGCCGCTGTTTGTAAAGCATCTTCCGCCGTAAGCAAATGGGGCGCGGCAGGTATGCCGCTGCCATTTTCTAACGGTCTCCCGAGAAGACACTTTACAAATTCCTGAATTTTGATCGA
>CAWUJS010000134.1:0-3657 GCA_963922705.1 uncultured Alphaproteobacteria bacterium
TACCGATATTCGCATGCGGCTTATTCCTCTCAAACTTTTCCTTAGACATCTTTTTCGTCCTCTTTCTTTTTAGCGTTTAGGTTACTGTTTCCAGCTTTATAGCTTCGCGTTTTTAGCCATCGGCTTTTAACCATTTTTTACATGATACTTACCGCCACGAATTCTAGTATTCTGATGTAAAAAACCTTATCAGGAGTGTCAATGCATTTTTTAATTTTTTGATGCGTTCCGGGTAAGTATTCTATTGCTAAAGACACTTTGAAGTGAGCCCTATTCTTTAACTTTAGTCTTTTTTAATAAGTTAAGTATATAATAAAATTTAATAAATGTGGGAGTTAAGAGACAAACTATGGCATCAGAGGGTACAGATCAACGCGCGCGCGCTGAATTTATTGCAGAACTAAATGGTGAAGAAATGGGGCCGCACAGTATAGCTGCCGTTAACGGCGGCTTGCCGCCAGGTGAATCCTTTCCATTGCACCCTGCTTCATATCAGGGACTTGGCCATGAGGAAAATCTACTCTTTAGCCAAGTAACAAACATTTTGCACACAATATATGGTCCACCAGCCGAACCAGCATACACAGCACAATTTGCAGAGGCAGCAACACCAGACAATGCCAAGCCAATAGGTACGACATTTGACATGAAATTAGATGTATGAAAATAGAACTAGGGATACTGAATGACGGGCGTGTGATGATGGTTTGCGAAAAACCGTTGCCGGGTATCGTGCGCCGCGTCGAATATTACAGAGATCAGCGTCTTTGTATGCTCGTATACAAAGATAATGCGGTTGAGGATGAATTAATGGAATGTGAAGTTCCAAAGAATCTTGCTCTACCCGTTGAGAAATCACCAAATATTATTATTATGACGCTTTTTGGCGATCTGGAACCTGTCGGCTATAAAGCGCCATTGGTCAAAGTTGGCGAGATTTATTAATTTTTACTTTTTTCTCTTGAATTCTTTTTCGAACTCTTGCATAACTCTTCTCGTATTTTAAGGATGCGAGTGTAGCTCAGGGGTAGAGCGTCACCTTGCCAAGGTTTGAACGGCCTTGTAAAAAAACTGTTCAGAAACATAGGCTTTTTTGGCGTTGCTTTGGCAAGCGATCTTAAGACCAAAAAACGCTGTATGCGAGTGTAGCTCAGCGGTAGAGCATCTCGTTGCCAACGAGAAGGTCGAGGGTTCGAACCCCTTCACTCGCTCCATTTTCCTTCTTCACAATTTGGTTAAAAACACCTCCGGGAGAGCCACGGGGGAGCGGAAATGTGTGTTTATCGTCTATCTCTTACTGGGCTTTGGTTGTAGAGAGTTTCGGTGAAAACTAACTTCGTTTCAGGTTGTTCCAAGCCGTCACTGCCAACACTTTTTGTCTTAGGTGTGGATTATGCTTGCCTGTTTGCCGTGTGTTGGCAAACTTACTGCCCATGGATAAGCAGGAGAAGCCGAGCGCTCATATTGATATATCTGCGCTTCTGGTAAATTTCTAACGTCATATTTTCGGCCAAGGTTAAAAACAACGCTATTTTGTGCAGCAATAAAGAGGTGGATTTTCTTAACCCCTTGATTGTTAAGCTTCACAACAGTTTCAAAAAAGGATTTAGCCCATTCTTGTTGTTTAACACCCGACCAATGGCATGCATGATTACCACCCTGTATATCCATATGAACAATAGGCATGTCTCCCAACATATTTTTTACGGCGTCTAAATCGACTTTGTAAGACACAGACACCGCTAGAACGGCTTCTTGCTTATTTTCTAATCCAGTAATTTCAAAGCGCTGGTCGTCATCTGCTCCTTGTATAGAACGCCAGCCCTCTTTATCACGATCCCAATCATAAACATCTATGGAACTCTCATCATCAAGCAGCATGCCCGTTAAAAACGTAAATGGTACAGCCATCAATCCGCCATATGTAACACTTACGTCGGAATGATTTAATCCATTGGTTTTTTGCTCAAGATCTATTTTTAAAGACACAATCCGTTTTAGAGATTCTTCCGGCTCAGCAATAATGCCGTCTTTCATTCGATCACGAATATCATTCATAATCGTTTCATATTTTCCAACCTTGCCTTTGGATATTGCATCAGACAACGGGCTATTAGGCGTAAAACGCAATCCCCTTTGTTCAATTACGATAGTCTTTTTTCTATTCTTGTCATCCAAATAACCCCTGACCGCAAAAAAAGAACCAACTGCGAAAGAAACAAGCCCCGTGAAGAAACACAAATAAAGAAGAACTTCAGGAGTATCCGATTCACTGAGTTTAAATTTGAAAAAATCAGTTTCAATCCCCAGCCCTAACCATCCACCAATTGTAACAATTATAAGCCCAATGCCGGATTTCATAAGGATTACAGGAACTGTTTTTATTCTGAATAAAAAATCAATGCCACTTCTAAACGCATGATGAAAATTATTATTTGGGTCGTGTTGCATTATAATTTCCTACCGGATATTCACTATAAACTCACCACTACGCGCCACACAAAGACCGTTTTTAACAATAAAACACTCAATGGTGTGACTGCCTTGGTACATGGTACTTTCATCACGAACCAGACGTCCAGGGTGGTCTTAGCTACATTAAAACCACCGCGCAGACAATCTGCACGCGTGGCCTCATATCCCGTGTTTACCACTTGCCAAAAAACAGCGTATTCACCCGTAACATTTGTATCCGCTTTAAAACGAAGTTTGCAGTTCTTGGGCAAAGCTTTTCCATCACTCTGAAACGGTTGCCACCTGAAACCATTTTGTAAATATTCGGCTTCAATAATTTTTACTTGTCCGGCACTGCTGAAATCCCAAGGTGGTTCTTTTTTATGCTTGGGCTTTCTTATGCTCCACAGCTTTCCCAGCATACCCTTTTGTCGTTTGTTAAGTGCCTCATCTATAACTTGATTGCCCATGCTAGACGCCAAGGCTTCACCAATCATAACGCGGTCTGTTGCCCCCGAAATTGAGGCAAAATCTTTCTTGGCTTTATCCAGCCAGTCATAAAATGCTTGTTTGCGTTCTGGGTATTCAGACATAGACCACTTATCTGCAAAGTTTTCGAGAGGGTCTGTCGGGTTTGCTATCCATGGCATGCCGCCTCTGTCCTCAATGTGATCTTCCATGCGAGACAACACGCCATAGAGCGTGGCTGCGATAGTTGCTTCTTGTTGGTATGCTTGTGCCGCCAAAGTGGTGATTATTATTGAAATGGGTTTATCGTCAGGATCGCCTTCATGCGTCATATCCCTGTGACGTTTTAATATTTGTATGGCTGATTGAAGGGGGTTTTAACCCTGTAAACCGGAATATCATCGGCTTTTGCAAGATGTTCCTGTAAAGCCATGGCCTGTCGCTTTTGATCAAAAATTTGCTGCATGCAGGAACGAAACCATTCTGCATACCCTTTGGGGTTACTATGAGGCCATTCTGTGGTGCGTGAAGTATAGAACCCTCTGCAAAAGTCGTGAATAATGTAGTAGTATCATTCTATGCAAAGAAGTATGAGGTATATGATGAAAGCGAAGAAGCTTAAAGTTGAGAGATTTCTTGATGAGATGGACGCGGTTGTGCCGTGGTCAGCGTTGGTGGAGGAGATTAAGCCGCATTACAAGCGCGCCGTTGGTCGTCCGCCGCATGATCTGGAGC
>CAWUJS010000135.1:0-3647 GCA_963922705.1 uncultured Alphaproteobacteria bacterium
TTGTTTTTCCTGCTTCACGCACCAACAAAGCCATCAGCTCATCTTGATTATCCTCAAAAAGATCAGCGATTTGCTCGAGAATATGGGCGCGAATATCCGGATCTGTCCCCGACCATTCAATAAAAGCCTCCTGTGCTTTGCGCATCGCTTTATTGGTTAAGCCTTCTTTGGCAGACCAGACAATACCAACAGGATCATTTTTATCAGCCGGATTGATAATATCCTCCGGATGGCCGTCCCGGTAAATAACGCTACTAATAACCGGCGTTGCTTCATAATGCCCTGTGAACTTGCTCATCCCAGCTAGCAAGCTGTCAACATCATGCGGGTCAGCAAGATCCAAGCCTTTGGAGTTGATACGGTGCGCACCAAGTTCATTGTCATAGAGCTTATTTGGTGCTTTAATGCCGGGATGTGCATGGGTATTGCGCTCCCGAGCTTTACCCACAGGATCAGCCACAAGATCTTCCACAGGAGCTTTGAGATCCAGCATGCGGTTCACAAAGGATGTATTTGCACCATTCTCCAAAAGCCGACGAACCAGATAGGGCAATAAATCCCGATGCAGTCCAACCGGTGCATAAATACTTGCCGCCATATTGTCATCGCCCATTATATGCTCAAACAAAGCTTCACCCATACCAAATAAGCGCTGACACTCGAAAGGGTTTCCAGTATCTCTGGACATTTCGAGAATAGCTGCCAAACTATGTGCATTATGCGTTGCGAACATAGGATAAAACGCATCACTTTGTTTCAATAGAACATGCGCGCAGGCAAGATATGAAAGATCCGTATTGCTTTTGCGCGTAAAAACAGGAAACCCTTTCAAACCTTGCTCCTGTGCATGCTTTATCTCGCTATCCCAATAGGCGCCTTTGACCAAACGAATTTGCAGGCGCCTATTATGGGTGTTTGCTAGCGATCGCAGATAATCAAGCAGCGGCAAAGCTCTTTTTTGATAGGCTTGAACCGCAAGGCCAAAACCATCCCAATCAGGGTCTAGCGCGGGCAAAACATCTTCAATAATGCGCATGGAAAGCATTAACCTGTCGGCCTCTTCCGCATCAACCGTCAGTGATAGATTATGTTTTTGCGCCGCCTGTGCCAATTCAATCAGCAAAGCGCGGATTTCAGGAACACAATATTCACTTTGCGCGAATTCATAACGTGGATGAAGCGCAGATAATTTTACTGAAATACCGGGGCGTTTAAACTCATCTTGCGTGGCGCGCTCACCAATATAATGGATAGCATGCAGATAGGACTCAAAATAAGCTTCAGCATCAATGGCTGTGCGCGCGCCTTCACCGAGAATATCATACGACACACGATATCCTTTATTCTGATATTTCTGTGCATTCCGATCAGCATCTTCTATATCAACGCCCAAAACAAATTGCTTGCCTAAAACCTGCATGGCTTTGACCATGGCTTCGCGAATAAACGGCTCGCCCACGCGCGCTAAAACCCCATCCAGTGTTTTGGATGTCATAAACAAGCCAACTCCCGCGGCCTTGACGACCCAGTCTTTTGAGCTGCCCGCCGTGTCAAGCCAGTTCGCAGCCGCAACTTTATCACGAATAAGAGCGTTGGCTGTTTCTTTATCCGGCACGCGCAAAAGCGCCTCTGCCAAACACATCAGGGCTAAACCTTCTTCAGTCTCCAGCGAATAATCTTTCAAAAAGCTCTCTAGCTGACCCATTGGTGCGCCTTTTTGACGTAGGTCATTCACCATTTCAGCGGCATGCTCACCCACCGTATCAGAAAGTTCCTGCTCCCATGGCAAAGCTTTCAGACAGGATTCAACGACCCAATCCTCATCAGCGTGATGGTAATCTGTTATATTCTCTAAAAGCTTTTTGTGATCCATAGTATCTTTGCGGTTGTTTTTATCTTGCCCATAATTCTATCATACATGTATGTCTACTAACGATGCTCCAAAATCAAATGTCCCCGAGTTTTCTGTTGGCGAACTCGCTTTTAGTTTAAAAAGAACGCTTGAAGAGAATTTTGGGCGTGTTCGCGTGCGTGGTGAATTATCACGCGTTTCAATCGCAGGCTCAGGCCATATGTACTCCTCGCTCAAAGATGATAATGCGGTGATTGATGCCGTTTGCTGGAAAGGCAATTTATCACGATTATCCGTAAAACCGGAAGAAGGGCTTGAAGTCATTTGTGTCGGGAAAATTTCCAGCTACCCCAAAAGCTCAAAATATCAACTAATCATTGAATCAATGGAACTTGCCGGAGAAGGTGCGCTTCTTAAAATGCTGGAAGAAAGACGCAAAAAACTAGCTGAAGAAGGGCTTTTTGCAGAAAGCCGAAAAAAACCAATCCCATTTTTGCCACAAACCATTGGCGTTGTGACATCACCAACAGGCGCAGTCATTCGTGATATTTTGCACCGTCTTGCGGACCGTATGCCAAGCCATGTGCTTGTCTGGCCTGTTTTGGTGCAAGGAGATGGCGCAGCCGAACAAATCACCAGGGCTATTAACGGGTTCAATGCAATCGAAGAAGGGTCAAAAATGAACCGCCCTGACCTTTTGATTGTTGCACGCGGCGGCGGATCTTTGGAAGACCTTATGGCTTTTAATGAGGAAAACGTGGTTAGAGCCGTTGCAGAGTCTAAAATTCCAATAATATCAGCGGTGGGTCATGAAACCGATACGACCCTGATTGACTTTGCATCTGATTTGCGTGCCCCAACCCCAACAGGGGCAGCGGAAATGTCAGTTCCGGTTCGTGCGAACCTTATAGCGCAAATTCTTGATGATGAAAAACGGCTCATTAATGCCTCAAATAGGATGTTATCAGAGGCGAAACATAAATTAGAAGCCAATGCACGCGGCCTGGGTGACCCGATGCAGCTCTTAACAATTAAGGCGCAAACGCTGGATCATATGAGCGATAAGCTCAGCAAAAGCTATGGCGGTTATTTATCCTTAAAACGTGAAAAACTCATCACGCAAGCCTCTAATATTAAGCATCCGCGTGATGTCGTCATTAATGCCAAAACGAGGCTGGATCGCTGGGGTGAGCAACTGGATAATTCTAAAGCGAATATCATCGCAAAACGGAGTGAGAAGTTGGATTATTTTGCGCAAATGCTGGAAGCCTATAGCTATGAAAAAACATTAAGGCGCGGTTTTGCCGTGATACGCAGTCCCGATGGAAGTTCTGTGACGGTCGCATCCGAGGCAAAACTTCATGATAGACTGAATATTGAGTTTCAGGGTAATGAGATGATCACAGTTTATGCAAACAATACGCAAATGACTAAACCCGAGGCGAAAAAAACTGCTTCCAAAAAAGAGGGAGCAGCTTCAGATAAGATGAAAGATTTGTTTTCTTATAGGGATTAAACTCATGGCGATTGCATTTGAAATCGTGATTTGTAAAAACCATCGTCATCCCATTCCCCCCATTTGTCATCCCGGCGAAAGCCGGGATCTCTTCGATTCAAGCATGAGATCCCCGCTTTCACGGGGATGACAGAGCTCGTTAACAATCTAGTCTGTGTCTTCTGTGATAAAAATATCCGTTCACGCAAAGACCGCCATGAAGGCGCAACGGATGCAGTGCTTGTTTGATAACCATAACCATCAAATCTGGAATTGAGCCCGTTAGCGTCTCCATTTGCG
>CAWUJS010000136.1:0-3578 GCA_963922705.1 uncultured Alphaproteobacteria bacterium
ATGCGATCCTGAAGATCCACTCAATCTCTTTTTCCATTATCCGAAAGTTGCCGACTATCCGGATTATATAAAGCCGTTTGTTCGTCTTGAACTCGGAGCGCGGGGAGATAGAGCGCCGCAAAGCACTAAAGAAATCCAGCCATATCTTGCCGAAGCTATACCTAGCTTGTTTAAAGATCAGCCTTCAATTTCTCTTCCACTTTTAGCCATAGAGCGGACTTTCTGGGAAAAAGCCACAATTCTGCATTCAGTTGCCTGTCGGCCAGATGATAAACCTGTAAGGGAAAGATTTTCTCGTCATTATTATGACACGTACCAGCTTGCTCAAGACAATGAGCTAATGGACACCGTTTTTAAAAATGCCAACCTGTTAGACGCTGTTGTTAAAAATAAACGCACCTACTTTTTTGAAAGTTGGGATTGGTACGAAACTGCCAAGCCAGGTAGTTTCAAATTAGTACCATCAAAAGAACGACAAGCGGATCTGGAAGAAGATTATCAGGCCATGCAATCAATGATTTTTTCAGAAAGTCCAGATTTTCAGGAAATCATAGCGTTTTTGAAAAAATTAGAAGACAGAATTAACGAAATATCGTGATTTTCAGTTCTCTCTGCTCGTGCTGAACGTCCCAATACATAGCTTTCATCAATGAGAACAACGAGAGAGAGCATTTTAACTTCCAAAAATCTTAATATTTGTTGTTTTTCCGCCATTCTCGCGGGATTTGAAACGTCCCCGCCCATAGACCTTTTCCGGCCGCTCGCGCTTCTTCTTCTGCTTTTTTATAAAAACCATGACTGAAATAACTGTAATCAATCGCCCAGCCTGATTGAACCATAAGACCGGCAACGTCTTCTCCTTCAATAAAGCATCTTGCAACTGTACGAGTTTCTTTTCCAGATCGAGGCTTTTCTTCATATTCCAGCTTTGTCGGATCATCAATTAGTCGGACAAGAAACTCCCGTGCATGCCGTCCGCAGGGATATTCTTCCCCTGATTTGTCACAGAATTGATGAAGTTCCACAGCATCAATACCCCAGAGCCTTATCTCCTGCCGCCCAAGAACAAATGCCAGCATAAATATCGTTTTTGGAACGGAAAGACACGAGAACAAAATATTCAGTTTCTATGTCGCGTTACGTACCTTTATGGAGTTCTACCCAATGATCACCGAAGTCATAGACGTATATATTCCTGCTTTAGTGTTTGAATGGTGATCTCTAAATCCTGCGTTTCGGGATCAAATTCTCTAAAGAATGCCGTGATAGAGAGACCGAATAATTCAGCGGCTTTTTCAATCTTGGGCGCAGACATACGGTTTTTGCCGTTCTCGTATTTTTGAATTTGTTGAAAACTTACCCCTAAATGCTGTGCGATTTTCTGCTGTGAGTAACCAAAATACTTCCTGAAAATCACAAGCGCTGCACCGGGGCGCGTATCGCGTTCCTCAACAGGAGGCTTGGTTGCTCTGGAATTATGGCCGTAACC
The DNA here is from genome assembly GCA_963922705.1 of uncultured Alphaproteobacteria bacterium. Lineage (GTDB taxonomy): Bacteria > Pseudomonadota > Alphaproteobacteria > Micavibrionales > Micavibrionaceae > TMED27. The sequence continues at coordinate 1,490 of CAWUJS010000136.1, forward strand.
AGGGTTTTTCTGTGTCATATCATGCCCTTTCCCTTAATGATATCGCGCTGAAAAATAGGGAATTTGCAGTGCATCTTCGGGCGTGAGGTGACGTAAAACCTCTTTCCAATACATATCTTTGGATATTTTACCCGCTTCATAGGCGTAAAAGAGCTGTAGGAGCTTCTGAAAATTACGTATCAGCTTGATTTCTTCATCACTCATGCGCCTATCATCAATTATCATTGCTTTTTCCTCCCCTTTGATGGCTGCACCATGCAATATCAGTGGTGTTTGTTGTTGGGTGTGCCAATCCCAATTCCAGAAACAAATAGTCTCCTATATTGATATCGGCATGATTGATAATATCGGCCTGTGCTGTGCGTGGATCAGGCGTGACTACAGGATTTAGTAGGTGTACGTCTTTTCCACCGACGATATTTTGAATTGCTTTTGTGGCTTGTCGCCCCAAGGCACGTTCGAATGCACATGCACCGTTTCGGTGCGGGATCTGATAGCCACGAATTTGAATATTGATTTTGATGCCCGGTTTATCGGATCGCTCTACCAGCACTGCGTTTTGATCGCTGATACCCAGAACCTTCGCAGACACAGGAGGAGGGGAGGAGGGCACGGCGAAAGCCGGCCACATATACAGCAAATAAAATATCAGAGTTAGAGCCGTTCGCATAATCCAGCTCCAATAAAAAAGGCCAACCAGTTTTCAGGCTGGTGGCCGGGAGTATTCAAGCTGTACAACGACAACCGCAACGGTCTTTAACCGTGAGGTCTGGACATCAGAAAGTAACCGGCTCAAAGAACCGGGAAACAATCACCGTTGCCTCCCGGCCTCATAAAAATGAGTTTCTTTGAACCGGAAGACAGATTTAATGTTATGTCTCATGACACGTTGTACGGGCTTGAATAGGCCCGGAGCCGTTTTTTAATGTGTCAGCTCTGCACATTCTTTAACAGGTTATAGCAAGAAGGATAATAATTTCCTAAAAGCTTAAAAGTTAATGATTTGAATTTATGCTGCGTTTTTAAGATGCTCTTTAATGGTGGCAACAAGCCTATCCTGTTCTTGTCCCAAAGGATGGTTTTCTTTGAAGTGCCTTTTCAGTGCATCATAATTTTCCAGAGAAATAGCTATTTTCTTAGGATCAACAGGCTCTCTGTGTTTTAATTTTTTGCCTCCATATACCTCTCCCAGCAGCAGGTTTTGCAATTCAATCTGCAAATCCATTATATAGCACGTGCCATCAATCATGATTTCATTCATATCGGTCACGACTTTTGCTATTCTTTCTTTTTCCTCAAGTGTAACGGACTCCGGTGGAACTTGGATATTTTCACCGTTTTTACCGACCAGATCTTTGACAAGATAAGAATATGTGTCCTGAGATATTTGATCCCGGCATTCGCTAATATCCCAGTGAACTGAACTTATGGCAGTAATGAAAATTTTGAGTTTGGGATCAATAATAAGGATGCTTTCCAAAGATTTCATCAATCGCACTAGGGATTTTAAATATTCGTGATGTTTATGAATGTAATCTTCGGGGCGTCGCTTTAAATCAGTTGGCGAATACCCTTCCTGCTGTGCCATATAATTGAGAGATACTTGCGAAGCAAAGCCATTGAGCAAGGCCATATAAGTGCTACTTTGATCCAGTGCCTCATTAATGGGTTTCAAAATTTCCTCGTAAGTTCTTATCTGAAACTGATGTTGGTAATCTTTGGCTTGCCTCTTAAGGGCATGTTTGAATCCAAGATAAGCGACCCAGACAGCGATGAAAGCAGTCAGTAAAGGCAACATCACTTTTTCTATAACCCATAGAGCATCAATCAAATTCAATAAGTCGTTCATAATAACACACGCAAACAATTTTTCTGGCATTAAGCAATTTATAACGCCGTATTATTATCCTTGTTTGCTCAAAATGATATTATAAAAGTGCCGAAGTTGCATTTCAAAAGTTTCGAATTGCTGATCCTACGCTCTTAAGATAATCCCCCTCTTCTCAAAAACCCCCATTATTTCCCATAAATTATATTATCATTTAATCTATGTAAAGTATTGGGGAGCCCCTTCTCCTTCCTCAAAATA
>CAWUJS010000137.1:0-3504 GCA_963922705.1 uncultured Alphaproteobacteria bacterium
AATCCTGTCCACCACTTAGTGCCTCAATAATCCGGCATGAACCAGATTTTCTCATGTAATCAAACAGCCACAAGGCTTGATTGCGGATGCGCTCTTCTTTCCAGCGATCCGGATTAGCGGGATTATCCCAGGCCTGATCCGGGTCTGTTTCGAAGATGAGTTCGGCATGCGGCTTTGCAGATATATCTTTGAAATCGCGTGTGATAACCGCGTGTGTTTTTGTTTGCAAAGCCGGATCAGCAGCATTAATTTGCACAATGGATGTGGTTGTTTCGACTTGTCCAAAACCCATGCGTTTTCCGGCGGATATTGTCTTCCTGCCCTGTGCAATCAAAGCGTGTCCAAATTGTGCGAAGGTTGCACCGCTCGTACCTAAACCATCTGTATCTACTACAACATCCGCATAATGTGATGCGAGTTCATCCAGATGCATGTGCCGATCTTGTTTTTTCTGCGATGGCGGGCTGGCATTAGCAATTTCAAGAAATAGCCCATTCTTCGTGCCTAAATAACGCGAGATTGAAGGAATAATATTTAGCTTCTCATAACGGCTGTCATCATTAGGGTAAGCGTCAAATTTCGTTGCCACCCATTTTTCTTCGCAAATTGCTGTGGCATGGACATAAGCTTGACCATCTTTGTTGGCAACATAAACAAGCGGACGGCCAAATGGAATATTCTGACCATTTGGTAAAGCAACGGGAATGGTGCCGTAAGGTGCTTCGATACCGGCAAGCTGTGCATATTCAGCAACATCACGCAAGCGCCATTCATTAAAATAGCGGTTTTCATATCCGCGTTCACTACTATAAAGGTTAGCCTTGGCCGTCATACCAACAATACTGCCGCCTGCGATCAAGGTTTGAACATTAAACGGTCTGTTCCAGCGATCATAAAGGCTATTATGAACAAAATCAGGATTAGGTGTGCCTGCGTTTTCGAACGCTTCACGCAATTGCAAGCGCCATGGGTTGCCAACTGAAACAACCAGATTTGGATCACGCGCATGAGCATATGCGGCAATATTACTCAACGTATCATAAATACGATTATTGTCTATGCGCTGGAAATCGTCGCCCACTTCGTAGCCAGTTAAGCTAAGCTCAGGCATCAGAACTATATCGCTTTCCTCAGCAACAGCCGCGTCAATCGCCGCATAGTGATTGGCCATGTTTTGCGGCCAATCGAGCGCGGTTTGATTGAGTGATGCCTGTGTGATTTTGAGGGAGAGTGTGCCGGTCATCTGATATTTACCTGACTAATTCTGAAACATATCCAAGAGCTGTATCACAAGTTTGCTGACGCACATTTGCCCGATCACCATCAATCAATGTTCATAGGTTTGAATGGTAGTAGGGTAGACTATTTGGCCCATAAGCTTTGTTCCCCGCGTTTTTAAGTAGCTAATACAGCATAAGGGTCATCAATACCATCTTCTGGCGGGTTGTGATACAGATCTGCTGTGTGGTTCGCAATGGCGCGGATTTGATCAAACTCTTGCGTATTCAACAATTCGCCGTTTCTGAAAACGGGGCGCATTTGATCTTTAACACCAGCACGCTCTTCGGGAGACATTTTTTCCATGTTCTCAATCGTTTTAAAAGCGTGCCCATCCCAGATTGTTGCTAACTGTCCGCGTTTAGAACGTTTACTGAATGTGAGTTCATCTGTTTTAGGGGCTTTGAACACCTCATAATGATCACCATCAATTTCAGCATAGGAGGCTTTCATCGCAAAACCGAGCGTATCACGGTTGAGTTTTTGTAATAGACCTCCACCCATTCCAAAGACCATATTCTCAGCACTAAAGTTATTTTCCTCAAGCGCCTCTAAGATTTCCTTTACGCCTGTTGGATCAATTCCATCACCCCAGAGAACCCGTAACGCATCAGGGAGCACCTTGTATCCTTTACTGTTTAATGTCATTTCATCAGCATATTTTTCAGCCAGGATTTCCAAAGTTTTCACTGTTGTTTCAACTGGAGCACCACTGTCAGGGCGTATGACAACACGGCTTCCACGTTTGCCTGCTTCAAGAATATCTTGCTTGAAACGATCACCAAAAAGATTTTCGACAGCATCAAAATAATCATATGAGTCGGCAACAATCGAAACGATTTTGCCATCTTCTGATTTAGCCATATTGATTAACCGTCCAATTTGGTCACTTTCACCGTCAGGGCCTTTGATGGTCATTGTTGAATGCTCAGATGCTTCAACAGAAAAAGCCGGAATAGGACGACCCTCTCCTTTCATTTTCTTAAGAAGTTGAATCATCGCTTTTTTGGGTTCATCAGGCGTTTGTGCTAAAAGCTCTTCATATTCTGAATCGTAATACCGCATGGCTGCGAGAAGACCTGAAACCGTATCCGTACCCATAAAATTGACTAAATGACCCATGCCACCTAATGCTGCGCTTTCGGCTGAACTCACGCCGCGCGCACCAAAATCATGCAACATAAAGTCAATGACTTCGGGATTGTCTGAAGTAGCCTCTAAAAGGCTTCCAATAATATCTTTTGAAATACGTGATTGTGTGGCAACCGTTGTTGGATACCAAACACCCCGCAGAAGTGCCGTTTCAACATAGCTGGTAAGCCATTCACAGTTATCATCTGTGTTTATGATTGATGTCATTGCGATTTTGATATCGGCAACTGTTCCCTCAGGTAATGCTTTGATTTCAACGGGCAATTTTCCATCATGTGTATCCAAAATATATTGCCATCCTTCTTTATTAAAAGGCTCGCCATGGGCTTCGAATAATAGTTCAGCTAAATCAATATCATCCTGTGTAATCGGAACAGAGAGATGATCTTTTAAAAACGCTTGAAGGCCAAAGAAAAGCGCGTAGTTATATTCTTCTCCAAATTCTTTGGCATAGGCACTTTTGCGAGCTTCAATATAGCTTGCAACCCTTGTTGTTCCTTCCGGATATTGTCTGAAATGAGAGACTTTATACGAGTCTGCCTCATTGATAGTGCTGTTAAGCTCTGCAAGAATATTCATAATTTTTTCTCCTTTTAAAAATTTATCTCATTAACTCTGCCGAGGCTCTGGTGCCGTGATGATCGGTCAGGATTAAATGCATAACCATACTTCTGTCTTTACTGGTGATCACACCAAAGCTATCAAAGCTGACCATAACAGATCGCTTATGCGGCGATTTGCCTTTGTGCAGGCTGAATGTTGTATCGCGATCATTACCAATCGGTTGAATATCCTTCGCGCCCATGCTTGCGAATTTGACTTGATGATCATCCCTTTCGGCGCGCTCTGCAAAACAGCGCGACGAACTGGGAGAGATAGATCTACTAAACAAAAACAGCATAAAGTACTCAGTCCTTTAAATTTGAATTTTTATTTTTTATAACACATGAAAAAAAATGCAAGTAAATTGACAAATCTCTAAATATTTTCGTAATGAACAAGCATTACTATCCATGGCGATTGCATTTGGATTTAACAGCTAGATTTCTGCCTCATTACCGTCATCCCCGCGAA
>CAWUJS010000138.1:0-3453 GCA_963922705.1 uncultured Alphaproteobacteria bacterium
TTGGTTGGTAAATCACAATACATGATCCCACTACACCGTGGGACTAAACATCTAGCTAACATTTTGTTGAGTCTCCTATGTTCATAATGGGTTCAGTTACACCCAACACCAAGACTGAAGCAGCCTTTTTGAGGTATTCAGGCCTATAACGTGCATAAACTTTTTCTGTGATTGCTGTATTGGAATGGCCTAGATACTGAGCAATCTCACTCATTGGCACTCCTCCTTCAGCCATCCATACGGCTGATGTGTGACGAAGCATATGAGGATTAACTTTCTTTTTTAAACCTGCACGCTCTGCAGCTCGAACAAAGCCTCTTCTGATAGTTCCAATGGGCTTTCCTTTGTATTCGATGACGTGATTACTTAATTGAGCCTGGTAGGGGTGTACATACTTCGCAACTCCTGCCCTTAGGATTGGGGTTGTACATGTAAGCACCCATCTTCATGCATGTTTACATGACAATCAGTTAGAGGAGCGCAAACACGCTGTCCGTCATGATCATACGCTAACCAGACCCAGAGCTTGTTCTTTTTTGAACAAAGTGCCACATCTCATCAAGCTCCATCACACTGACGGGCTCGATCTCACCGGTCTCCTCGCGAAATTTCTCAATATCATCACCAAGGCGTTTGACCCATTTTTGAACACTGACATGTGATACGCCCATCAAGCGGGAAATTCCACGGAAACCAACACCTTCTAAATAAAGTTGAATACATTTAATCCGTGTTTCTCGATCGATGCGATAACGGCTTGATTGTGTGTAGTTGCATCCGCAAGATTTGTAACGATAGAGCTGCTTTCCTTGCATTTTGCCGTTCTTGACCGCCTCGGCACATGCGCATTTAGGACAAGTCATACTCAGATATTACAATATCTATGAATAATTACCAATGCCAAATTTTTATTTTAGTATCGTTCAACACGACCAAGCCATGCAGGTTTTACCCACCAGTCAGGGTTATCATGAGCGATTGCTTTCGCTGCATTGTTAGCAGATATTTCATCATTAAAAATACCGAAACAACAGGAGCCGGATCCGCTCATACGTGAAAGCAAACAGCCGCTTTGCGCCTCTATTGCACGCAAAGAATTATCAATATCTGGGACAATTTTTAAAGCTGGCTCTAAAAGGTCATTGCAACACGACTTTAAAAGGTCAATTGTAGCTTCCAAATTTTTAAAGCTATGCGGCAAAGCAACCGGATCGCTATATTGACCGGAAAACTTTGAAAAAACGGTAGCTGTTGCACATGGCTTTCCTGGATAAACTAACACTATCGGCATTTCCGGCAAGCTATCACTATATTTAAAATGCTCACCGACGCCTTTCACATATGCTGTGCGCGCTTCAAAACAAACAGGGACATCCGCACCAAGAGAGGCTAAAAGCTCTATCACAAAATCAGCGTCATGTGGAATATCCCATAAGGTGCACAATCCCCAGATCACAGAGGCAGCATCGCTGGAACCGCCGCCAATACCAGCGCCGGCTGGTAGATTTTTTGTCAAAGTAATGCTGATATTCGGCGTTTTTTCCGCAAGGCGTGCCAATCGCCATGCTGCTTTGACAACCAAATTGCCCGATTGTGGGCCTGGGTCTAAATCTCGGCCCCTTAAAATGCCGGACATTTCTCCTTCGACATGAAATGAAAATTCTGATGCGTGGTTAATCTCGATATAATCACCAATATCAGCAAAGGAAATGAGGGAGTCCAGCGCATGGTATCCATTGCCAAGGCGCTTTAAGATGTGCAGGTAGAGATTGATTTTAGCGGGGGCAAAAACACGCATTGTTTTCATGACTATTCAGTAAAAACAGGATCTGATTCGCTTATATCATGCGCATCAGCCGCCTTGGTCACAGGGATGGACGGATCGAGACCATGCTCCAATTTATGCCCGATGGCATTGATAAGTTCTTCGTCATCGCTATGGTTGCGCGCGCGTTCCCATTGAAACCGCGCCTCCAGACGGCGGCCAATTTTCCAATAAGCATCGCCGAGATGATCATTAATAACCGAATCATAAGGCAATAACTCTACGGCACGCTCCAAATGTGGGACCGCTTCCTCATAGCGTCCCATGCGATAGAGAACCCAGCCCAGTGAATCGGTGATATAACCATCCTGCGGGCGTAAAGCCACAGCCTTTTCAATCATTTGCCGTGATTTTTCCAAATGGACGCCCTGATCAGCCCAGGAATAGCCAAGATAATTGAGAATAAACGGGTGATCGGGCTGAAACTCCAAGGCTGCTTTCAGATCGGCTTCTGCCTTATCCCATTTGCCCAATTGCTCATAGCTCATACCGCGCACATAGTGAAGCTGCCAGTAATCGGCGGGAATAGAACCGCCAAGCTTATCTTGTGTTTTATTATAAATACGCACCGCATCGTCAAAATCTTCATTTCTGCGGTATATATCGCCAATCTGCATGAGGGCATCAAGGTTTCCATCACTATCAACGAGCGCCTGCAACGCTGCCAAAGCATCATTAATGCGTCCCGCATCTTCTAGCAGATTGGCCGCCAGACGCCGCGCATCAAAATAATGCTTATGTCCCGTCGGGATTTTTTTATAAAATTTAATCGCATCATCATAGCGTTCATTACGCGATGCGATATGCCCAAGCAGCATAACAGAATCCATTTTATCTGGATTTAAATAGACGGAAAGATGTGCAAACAGGCGGGCGCTTTCATCGCTATAATCCGCATATAAAATACGCGCCATATCATACATGGCTTCGGCCAGGCCTTCTTCCGGGCTATGCACCATATCAAAAATTTTGAGATTATCGCCGGAGTCAATACGTTTGAGATTTTCAATGATTTCTAGATTCTCAGGTTCAATCATCAGTATTTTTCGATAAAGTTCGCGGGCTTTCTCAGCATCGCCAATATGACCATAAATTCCGGCAATCCTTGCTAAATCCTGTGTTGAGATATCGGGTGCGCTTAAGGCTTGCGATAGCAGGTTTTTGACCGCATCGTGCTGTTCCAGATAATCGGCAATAAGGATCGCATGGTAAATATGTAAAGCACTTTTTTTAAGAGCATCTGTGTCGTTAATGCCCCTGGATGCCTGTGACCAGCTTTCCAAAAGCGGCATCACAAATGCAGATAAACTGCCGGGTGGCATTGTTTCAATCGTTTGAGAACCTTGATCATAATTTTGTGCTTTAAAATCCGCCATAGCGATGAATAATAAAGCAAGAGCATTATCAGGTTCTTGTGATATGACTTCACGTGCTTTCTCTATGGCGGTTTCTGTATGTCCAGCGCCCATTGCAAGAACCATAGCGCGTTTGGTGATCGATAAATCATCCGGCGTAAGCGCAAGAACTTCGCCGACAAAGTCCGTTGCGCGTGACCTGTCATGGTGACGCTGTGCAAATCTTGAGGCGAGGTATCTCCCTTATAAAGTTTGACTTCTGGGCGCAGCATA
>CAWUJS010000139.1:0-3416 GCA_963922705.1 uncultured Alphaproteobacteria bacterium
CCGGATCAAGTCCGGGATGACAGCTGTAGGGAATGGGATGACAATGACAATGATAAAGAGATTGCCGCGCCGAAGCTATGCTTCTCCTCGCAATGACGTTTGTTGTGCTTTTGTGCTTTATTAAACACGTGAGGTAACGCAGATAGCGGAGCTTTTAAAAGACAAAGCACTCCGTTAACTCTGCTATCTCACGTGTAAATTACTGACAAAAGAAACTATTCAGCTTTTTCTTCTTCCGCTTTTGCCTCTTCAGCAGCAGGAGCCTCTTCCGCCGGTGTTTCGGCAGGTGTCTCAGCAGGTGTTTCTGCTTCTGCGGCTTTTGCAGCTTCCGCCTCGGCCTTTGCCGCTTCTTCTGCTTCTTTCGCGGCTTCTTCAGCAGCTTTGCGCTTTTCTTCCTTATCCGCTCTCAACTGTAAAGTCTTCTCCGAAGGCTTGGATTTATTCGGACGGTTTGGCTGTTTCGGCATATCCATAAGGCCAGCCTTGCCAAGGAAAATCGCAACACGCTCGGACGGTTTTGCGCCTTGCGAAAGCCAGTATTTGATGCGCTCCTCAACCAGCGTCACGCGCTGTTCATTTTGATCGCCAAGCAGTGGATTATAAGTCCCCAGCTTTTCGATGTAACGGCCATCGCGGGGCATACGCTTATCCGCAACAACGATACGATAGAATGGACGACCCTTTCGTCCACCTCTGGATAGTCTGATTGCAAGTGCCATAGTTTTTCTCCTTTTAATTCAATCAGTTAAAATTTTAAAACCACCAAGGCGTCAAGACACCAAGCTGATTTGGTTTAAATTATTCATTTCTTCTTTTTCTTTTTGCGGTTTTTCTTTGTGCCGCCATGACCGCCGAGTCCGGGCAGGGCAGGCATACCGCCGCTCATCCCGCCTAAGCCAGGCAAGCCGCCGCCTGCCATTGGGCTTCCCACACTAAACGGATTAGCGCCCAGCGGGTTTGCCTTTTCCACGCTCGCCATGTCCTGGGCGAGCAGGTCAGGATCCATGGATTGCGCCATTAACTCAAGCTCATCAGCCTTGCCACCCATCAAACCTTTCATCTGTTTCATCATGCCGCCCATGCCCATCTTTTTCATTTTCTTCATCACGGATTGCATTTGTTTATGCTGTTTCACCAGCTTGTTGACGTCCTGTACGTTTGTGCCGGAACCTGCAGCAATACGCTGCTTGCGCTTCATGTTCAAAAGCTCGGGCTTTTCGCGTTCGGCTTTGGTCATGGAATAAATAATTGCTTCCTGGCGTTTAATCAGGGAATCGTCAAGCCCGGCCTCTTCGATTTTATCGCTCATATTACTAAGGCCAGGCAGCAGCTTCATCATCTCGCCCATGCCGCCCATTTTCTTCATTTGCTGCATCTGGGAGAGCATGTCGTTAAAATCAAACTGGCCTTTTTTGAATTTTTTGGCCATTTTTTCTGCTTCTTCGGCGTCAACGGTCTGCGCGGCTTTTTCAACCAGAGACACCACATCGCCCATGCCCAGAATGCGCCCCGCGATGCGGTCGGGGTGGAATGTCTCAAGCGCATCCCATTTCTCGCCAACACCAAGGAGCTTAATCGGCTTACCGGTTACGGCCTTCATCGACATTGCTGCACCGCCGCGCGCATCACCATCGACGCGGGTAAGCATAATCCCGGATAGAGAAACACGTTCATCAAAAGCAGTGGCGGTCTGCACCGCGTCCTGCCCTGTCATCGCATCGGCAACAAGAAGGGTTTCAATCGGATTTGTTGCGCTTTTTACCGCAGCAATTTCTTGCATCAATTCTTCATCAATCGAAAGCCGACCAGCCGTATCGAGCATGACAACGTCAAAGCCTTCTTTACGCGCTGTATCCATCGCACGTTTGGCGATAGCAACGGGTTTTTGTCCTTCGATAATCTCTAATGTTGCAATGTCTGTTTGCGCGCCAAGCTGTTTAAGCTGTTCCTGCGCCGCAGGACGATAAACATCGAGCGAGGCCATGAGGACTTTTTTATTGTGCAAATCAGTGAGGTGTTTGGCGATTTTTGCGGTTGATGTCGTTTTACCCGAGCCTTGTAAACCAACCATCAAATAGGCAGAAGGCGGGGATGAGAATTTAAGCGCATCGGCTTCGCTGCCGAGCATTTCAACAAGTGCGTCATGGACGATCTTGATGACTTGCTGGCCGGGGTTCACGCCTTTGATAACTTCTTCACCAACGGCCTTGTCTTTGATTTGTGCAATAAAGTCTTTGACAACGGGAAGCGCAACGTCTGCTTCGAGCAAGGCAATACGGATTTCGCGGCTAACCGCCATGACATCATTTTCAGACAATGCACCTTTGCCGCGCAGCTTGCTAAAGACACCGCCTAATTTTTCACTTAATGATTCAAACATTCGTTTTTCTCATATTTTTTGTTCAACGTTAAAACCCCCACTGAGCGTTCGCGCCGAGTGAGGTGTACCTGATCCCCGAGAGACCTTGGGCACTGACAAATCGTAATGTCAGTGAAATTACGTGCAAAATATGTGTTTTACGCTATATTGTCAAGCAGAATAACAACAGTTTTAAAAGCGCTGCAGGCAATAGAAGTTTACGCGGAGTTTCAGAGATTTTTACATTTTTAAAAAAGAAATAACTCCGTATCTCTGAGTCTCCGCGTTTAAAATAAGGAATAGATTTATGAATTTTAAGAAAATGCACGCGAAGCAAATCGTAGATTTGTTCGCACTCAAAAATAAAGACAAGAGAAATATAAAAGGGATATTGAAATGAACTTTCGGAAGATGCACGGCCTTGGCAATGATTTTGTCATTTTAGATTTTCGTGAAAAGCCGGAACAGCTTTCTCCCGGTCAAATTAAACATATCTGTGATCGCAATTTCGGTGTTGGCTGCGATCTTTTGACGGTGCTTGAGCTATCACCAAACGCAGATATTTTTGCGCGTTTTTACAATGCCGATGGATCGGAAAGCGCGGCATGTGGAAATGCTACGCGCTGTGTGGCGGATATTGTTATGAAAGAACAAGACAGTGATGCCTGTACCATTGAAACCGGACGCGGGATTTTAAGCTGTACGCGTGCTGAGAATAATATGGTTACGGTTGATATGGGTGCGCCTTTAGAGGTTAAAGAACTCCATGATTTAAACATTCCAACATTCCAACATTCCAACATTCCAATATCTATAAATATGGGTAATCCGCATTGTGTTTTCTTTGTTGATAGGCTTGTGGATATCCCTGTAGAAGAATTGGGGAGTGCTGTGGAAAATAACCCAATTTTTCCAAATAAAACAAATGTGGAATTTGTGGAAATCATTTCTGAGGCAAAAATGCGTCAACGCACCTGGGAGCGCGGGGTCGGGATCACGCTTGCCTGCGGTTCCGGTGCATGCGCCGTCGCCGTTGCCGGGGTGCATACGGGGCGTA
>CAWUJS010000140.1:0-3404 GCA_963922705.1 uncultured Alphaproteobacteria bacterium
TTATCTCCTACCAGTCAATTTCAACATCTTTGTCTTTGTTCTTCTCAATCTCTTTCACGGATTCAAGCTCTAATTCCTGCTGACGGTTCGCTTCCTTAATTTCCGCAAAACCATCATGACCGGCACTAACGACAATCTCGGCATTGTCTTTAAACACTGGATAATTCTTCAGCTTGACGAAAGAAAGTTCATTTTCATGTGCAACGGCAGCAAATACCCCCTCCTCAAGATTCACCGCACCTAAATAAGTCGCGGAAACCTGCTCTTGCATATCCATATCTTTATAACTCAAACCGGATTTCTCCTGCGCGAGCTGGATCGCCTCATTTTTGGTAATATCGCGCCTGTTTGTCGCAATACTCAGACCGGATTTTGTTTGTTCAATATCAACCGGCTCATTAACACGAACCTTAGCCATATCGCGCGGCATCTTCACAAGTGTAAAATCATCAGCCGAACTTAAAATAACGTGCCGCCCTGCGTGCATATCTGCAAAACCGACATAGCGCATCGTTTGCTTACCTTCAAATTCGCGCGCCACATAAGGCTTTTTCAAGACCGCCGCCAGTTTTTGACCGGATGTTTCCAACTCTTCTTGATACAATTTATTCAAAGCATCCCCTTTCATTACAAACTGACCATCACCTTCTCTGTGATAGGCATAACCATGCTCTACAAGCCATTCCATACGCTTATATGTAGCCGCCATCGTCCCCTTGTCCGCTTTATCATAAGACAAAGCATAATCCTTCTGGTGGCGATAAAGTTCCAGATCAATAAAGGTGCGTGCATGAGCATCCACCTGCTCATCAATAGAACGCTGTGAAATAGCCTTAATTGAGGTATAACCCTGCTTTGTACCATAACGTCTTTCAGCCTTGCGCTTTAAAGATTCACCGCGACGAGCAGTATCCTTCGGCACATTATAACCACCATCTTCTCGCTCTGTAACAATTCCATGCTTTTCAAGCGTTTTTAGACGCACCTCATGCGCATCCAACACAGCTTCGATATCGCGCGGTTGATACGGCTTGCTATCATCATTGGTTTTCTCGCTTGCCGCTTTCTCAGCCGCGGCCTCCTTACGCGCAACTTCTTCTTCAATCAAAAGCTCACGATGCGTTTCACGTGTGTAAATGCCACCAGAATCTCTGGCCACATCCACAATATTTTGATCGGTATTGCTCTTAATACGCTCACGCCCTGAAACTTCGACAATAGAACCGATACTTAAATCCTTATTCCGCTTTGTTTGCGAATACGGCACATAATGCAAAGTCTCTTCACCATCACGCACCAGCATATACCGCCGTTCACTGTTCAGGCTTACGCGCTCAATTTTTTCAATACGCCCCTTAATCTCCGGCGCATGACCATTGCTCATCACAGTATAAAACCGGATATCATCATGATTAATTTTTGAAACTGACAAAGACGTGATCTTCGGATACTTCATGGTCATAGAAGGATCAATCACAGATGAAGCGCGCGCCAAGAATTGCTCATCTTTTTCCCTGTAAGGCAAACGAGCCGCAGGCAATTCATAACCACCATCATCACGCATAGTAATAACGCCCGCCCCAGCCAAAGCTTCTACACGTTTATCACACCCCTCAAGATATTTATCTACGTCTGAGACATACCCCATATGTTTTTCAACATGCTCTCTATGATCTTCCCTACGGTAAATACCGCCGTGATCTTCTGCTATATCCAGAATGCTTAGATCAAGCTTACGCTCCGGCGGATCGCCTGCACTCACATCAACAACACTGCCCTCACGCAAATCACTGCCCTTGCCAGACACTCCTAAAGCAACATAATGCGCCTGACCTTCCGCATCCCGCACCACCATATATTTATGATCTGTAATCTCATTCACGTAAGAAATCTTCTCAATTTCACCCCGTAAATCAGGCGCACTACGATCAACAATTTTGTATATAGACACACCATCATCAAGCGCCTCTTCCGGCATACTTCGGTGCAACTGCTTGATAATATCGTGACGCTCCGACACCTCTTTAAGCTCGTCAATATAATCCAGACGAACCGTAAACACACCCGGCGGTTCCTGCACCGCCATAGATGTTGTTGTTAAAAACTCCAGACGCTTTTGAACCAAACCATCATAAAATTCACCGCGACCACTATAACCATTCTCGCGCGTATCAACAGTAATTTTACCAGCCTCTTTTTCCTCCTCACTTGCCCGCGCTGCAATAAAACGATCCAATGACGTAACACGCATTGCATCAGTTTCTTGTTCCATGCTTTTCTGAACTTCTTCAATAGACCGTTCACCCAGTATCTCAGTGGCAAGCTCCTCCGCACGCATCCGAATACCATGCGAGATATAATGAGGCTCTATAACAAGGTCTTTCCCCAATTCATCTTTACCACGAACAACAACATGAGCATGTGGATGATCCGTATCATAGTGAACCGCAGAAACCCAATCTAATTTCGTTCCAAGATCACCCTCAACGCGCCCCATAACACCGCGAATATACCCTTCCATATCTGCAATTTCATGCGCGTTTTCAGGTGAAATAATAAACCGGAAATGATGCCGATCATCTTTACAAAGATTGTAAAAATCACTGCGCTCAAGATCCTCACCGGCACTGCCGAACAACGCCGGACGCTCCTCCTCAAGCCCCGCACCATTACGCGTAATATAACTCAAATGACCGCGTAAATTACCCGCGCCACCCGAACCGCCAGCACCCCCTACACCATGCTTTTTAAAGTGTGCTTTAACCAAAACACGCTGAGAAATTGGCCTATTTGAATGAAAATTACCGTGACGATACGACCCACCCCTAAAGCTTTTAGACTTCGATCCACCCCCCATATTTAAGCGACGAAAATAGCTTTTTCGTGAGTCGATTTTGTCACCAAGAAGCGTGTCATCATCACCGATAACATCTCTCCCATTCAACAAATCATCGTATCGCTCTAACAGCATTTAAAATCCAACTTTTCACCTAAAACAAAAGACTGCCTCTCCTACCAACCACCATGAAACAGCCATTTTTCTACCTTCACTATACCAGTGATATGCAGTTACTACAATAAATAATTATAACAGCATAAAAATATGCAAAAACAATAATATAGTAACTATATATATGATTTCCTTTTATCTTGTTATACTTCTTATATAACCTTCCTAAGATGTGTAAGGCCGTAAATTGTTTTCATAATTATACAAGCTGTTTTAAAGCCTCTATAGCTGGCTTTGTGCTTTCCAGTGGGATTACGCATCAAAATTATTTGGTCGTGTTCTCCGTCAATATATGGCAATTTATAGCTTGTTTTTGAGGTCTATTCTGCTATGGTTTTCTGGCTTTCAATATCAAGATAAGGGGTAAAGACATGAGTACAAAAGCAATCAAGAC
>CAWUJS010000141.1:0-3171 GCA_963922705.1 uncultured Alphaproteobacteria bacterium
GTTGTGCCCAACAATGAGATCCCCGCCGTAAATACGAACAAACCTGCGGTTTGCTACTTTACCAATACGAACAAACCTGCGGTTTGCTACTTTACCAATACGAACAAACCTGCGGTTTGCTTCGTGCGGGGAGGACGGTATTGTATTAAAAATCTAGCTGTTAAATCCAAATGCAATCGCCATGCTATGTTTCAGGCTTTTTCAGGGGCTTTGGCACCGCTGTTGCGTTAGATTGTTGCAATGCTGTGACAATGCGCAAATTACGCTCTATTTCCCGTCTGTTTGGCGATATATCACGGGCTTTTTGTAAAATTTCCGCGGCTTCGTCCAAATGCCTTTGTGATGCAAGGTTTAACGCCAGATTATTCATGATGCTTGTTGGGTCGCCTTCCCAGAGGTCTAAGGCTTTTCTAAAGGCGCGTTCTGCTTCCTCATACATGCCTTGTGTATCCAATGCGACACCAAGATAATGATATGCTGAGGCATTGCTATCATCTTTCAGGATAGCTTGCTGCGCGTATTTTTCTGCGAGTTTATATTCACCCTTAGCGAGCATGATTGCGGTGAATTCAGTTTTGGTCGCGGATGATGCTCCTTTTTCTGCCACGAATGGCTCCAGAACAATAGCAGCACGATTCACATAGTCATTTTTGCGCAGGGCTGCAGCGTAATCAATGGCTGCTTTTTCATCATTACTTTTGCGTTTATAAGCTTGTTCTGCCGCAGAAAGCGACATTGTTTTTGTCTGCCCAATGCCTGCACGCTGCATGGCGCTATTAATCTGTGAGTTGCGCCCTTCTGATGCCGTTCCACTTGTACCGGATGTTTGGCATGCGCCCAAGGTTAAAGCACAGCCAAGCATTAAGATTTTTTTACTGAAGCGATTATATTTCATCATATGCCCTTAATCTTTTTTATTGTTGGTAAAAACTTCATTAATCTGCATCCAAATCATCCAGATCAGACTCTGATATTTGAGAAGATGATTCTCCGGATGTATCGGAGCTTGCAGTAACGTCTTGTGCTACGTTAACTTTATGACACATATCCGGGCAGTAATAGATTTGGGTTGGTTCACACCCTTCTGTGTCTGCGGAACAGGATTTACGAATGCGGACATATTTCTTTTCCGGGCTTGCCACGATCACATGGCGCTGCATAAGAATATTACTCTCTTTATCCAGCACTGTAATATGCGTTGCCCCCGGTAGCTGCGGAACCAGGACAAGTGTCTTTGCGCTATCAGCTAAAACACTGAGATGCGATGGATTACCGATAATAATAGAGCCTGCATCCTTATCAAGGCGGATAAGTTCTGATTTATCTGGAGTGATTTTTAGCGGTGGATGCGTATCATTGGTTTGGTTGTAATCTTTGCCGCTTGTAACAATTGGCTTACCTGGAATTGTGTCAATAAGCGCCAGCGCATCATTGTCTTGTGCCAGTGCAGGCGTTGTTGCAATGAGCATCATAGCTGTAACCATGTATGATATTAATTTCTTTATATGTTTCATTTTCATAGAATTTACCTGAACAGGATCAATGGAAACGTGTAAAAATTACACTCTGTACAGTATAGCGCGAGTACAAGATTTTAGCACTCATTTTTTGATAAAACGCTATGTAAATTTATGGTCATGGCTACGGGTAGTCGTTACATACACCTGTTGATTGATCACAGCATCTATAGCTTCCATTAGATCTAATTGTATTTAATCGCTCATTCGGTAACGCACATGTGAAGTCCAAGCCTGCAAATGGATCAACGCAATTGGGTTCATTTTCAGATATACTTTGCATGACTTCGCCGTCGGTGCATACAATGCCAGTTGTTGTTAAGGTATCTGAAGGCATACAAATACCATTATTAATATCTGCGCAGAAAGATTCGGCTTCAATATCAAAGGCCTGCATATCACCGTTTACATGTAAAACCTCCTCCGGTTCATTTAAACCAATACCAATATTGCCTTGATTGACATTTTTCATCCGCGAAATTTCAACTGTTGTTACACCATCAGGCAGTGTTTGAGTTAAGCTGGTTGCGCTACCCCAGATTTGAAATTCATCTTCATAATGGAAGCGAATGTAATCATCATAATAAGACGAATCATTTCCTTCTGAACGCACGCCAATGAAAAACTCACCATTGCGTATACCGCCGATATCTGGCCTGTCATAGTTACAGTTTTTTCGTTCACTTGGAGTGCCGTTAAACCACGCGTCTCCCGCAGGGTTTGCGCCATAGTTTGGGTCTCCCGGAAGCACTTGTTCAATGACATCAAAACAATTTTCGCCACGATTACCTTGCTCGTTATATGCACCGCGCGCTGTTTCCCCGTGAGAGATCAGCACAAATTGTGCATAACGCCTGTCATCGCCGTCACAGCCTCCGGGCAAAACACTTTGTGGGACAATGCTACCATCTTGTTCGCTTGTACAAGTCGCTTCGGTGACTACGTCCAATACACCTTCCGCATTCCCCAAAATATTATTTGCCTGTGCATAGGCTGCATCACATAAATGCCTGCTAACGACATAGGTTATTTTACTGCCCCAGCCATCAAGACTGTCCTTGCCTGAAAAGCTTAAATCATCTGTGGCTAAAAGACTCAGCGATGGATCGTTCAGGATTGTGTTGAATGGGATAGTGCCAAAGTAATATTGTTCATTTCCAGAGTCGCTTGGGTCTAACGGGTTAAGATTGTTACGGCCTTCTCGTGCATAATCTGTAAGCGTAATGCCTGGATTTTCTGTGGCATCAGTTATTTCAAAACCATAGCCCTGTTCTCCCGGAGCAAGATCAAGACGCGCAGGGCATGGGTAAAATCCTGTGTTACCTTTAAAGTCATTAATAATATTGGTTGAATTTTCCAGCGCGTTTTGAGTGCGTGCTATTCTAGCATGTTCTGTGTATCTTCCTAAAGCTGTCAATGCTAGGGAGGTAACAAAACCAAAGATGATAAGGACAAGTGCGATTTCAACAATTGAAAACCCACTATCTCTATTACTTTTTTTGCAGATTCGCATTTTCTTGTCCTTTTTCATCATTCACTGCGTTTAAACTGGATCACAAGTACAATTGTTAAATCTAAGAGACCCTTGTTCACACGGTGCGTTTGCGGCGCCGCATACACAGCCCCCGGGCACACCTACAAAATTTGTAGGATG
>CAWUJS010000142.1:0-2933 GCA_963922705.1 uncultured Alphaproteobacteria bacterium
AAAGAGATTGAGAAGAACAAAGACAAAGATGTTGAAATTGACTGGTAGGAGATAAGAATAATGACAGCCAAGAAAAAAGGTGTGACGCGCTCTATCGTATTCAGGCCGGAGGTTGAAAAAGAGCTTCAGGCATATATGAAGGCCAAGAATTTGCGAAATGTGTCGGCAACGGTCAATGATCTTCTTGATTTTGCGTTGCGGCCCGAGCGCAGGGATGAGCGAAATTCTGATATGGCGCAGCTCTATCACCAGATTTTATATTCTTTGAATGCACACCGTAAGAAAACAGCGCGTGATCTGGCGGCCAATCAGGAAATTTTACTTCAATTTATCCTGGATTATTACAAGAGTAATCCGGCGGCCACGGATGCAATGGATGAAGGGCGCAGCGAGATTGCAATTAAACGCCTTGATAAGCTGATGGAGACTGTTGTTCAGAATTTAGGAAAATCAAAGCTTCTTCCCGAAAATATGGAAGATGATGGAGAGTAGGGATGATTTGGTTATATTTCTATCGTATGGCTCTTTTTCTGGTGAGCGGAATTTCTCATTATGCGGCTTTGTATGCTCTTTTGTGGTTCGGACAGATTTATGGTCGGAATGAGGGGTTTTTAACGGGTGAATATGTTTACACTCATGTTGACCTGGCTGTAATGGCGGCGGGCATACAGGGTCTTGTGTTTTTGATGATGATTTCACCGCTTGGCGGTTTGTTTCAGAGCGCATCCATGCCAGTGCGCCGGATGTCAAAGCGTGAGGCCGAAGTCCTTGAGCCCTTGCTGAAAGAGGTTCTTGACGGATACGAGGACAAAAAAATGCAGCGCATCAAGCGCATACACTTACGTATTCAGGATGATACTGATAGCAACGCCTATGCTTTTGGTAAGAACACAATCGTTTTGACGAGTGGTTTTTTCAGTGAATATCGCTGGAGGGCGGATGTCATTAAAGGCGTTATGGCGCATGAATTGGGGCATTTGCATCACAAGGATTTGCGTTATTGGCAGTATGTAGCCTCTGCTGGTGGCGTTTTGACGCTTGTTCATGCCGTTATCGCGCTCATATCTGCAATGACAATGGGGGTTGCCGGTGTTTTTCTACCGCTTCTTATTGTAGCTGTGCCGGTCATGATGGTGCAGCTCGCCATGACCGCATTCATCTATGTTGTGCGCTTTCCGGAAAGCGCGCTGATGGCTATGTCTGTATTTTTTTCACGGACAGAAGAATATCGGGCAGATAAGTTTGCGGCTGATATTATCGGTGTGAAAGGGATGATTTCTTTTCTTGAATCCATCAAAAGAGGGGAAAGCTTTACGGAGATTGGTTTTTTAACCATGAAACGCCGTTCACACCCACCTTCGGAGCTACGCCTTGAAAAGCTTTTCGAACATCCGGGCTATGAGAATCTGGTGAGAGAACGTCGCACTAATCCGGTTATGGAGCAGGCGATAAAGCGTGAAACAAATAGGAAAAAGCGCAGTTCTTCCAAGAAGCTGTATCAGCCATATCATGAGGAAGGGGACTTAACTTCATATATATAAGTGGAGTTTACCGTCCTATACTGTTCGTGGAAGCCCGTAGAAAGCCATGGATGTACGAAATTCATTGACTTTTAGAAGGCAATACCCCATAATGTAGGTATAACTTGCCCTTGATGGCACATTGTCACTTCTTCGGAAGTGACTGAAAAGAAAGCTCCTTAAGGGGCTTTTTTATTGAGCATCCCCTAACATATCACGAATTTCTGCCATCACGCCGTTAAATTGATCTTTACCGAGTTTGGCGATATGGCGGGTGAGGCGCATTGCATCATAGGAGCGCATTTGACTAATTAACGCCTGTCCTTCACGTACGCGGCCTTCTCCGGGGTTGCGGTAGAACACTGAAGGGCGGAAAGGGAAGCCCTTTAACTGCGTTGTTAAAGGAACACCTAAAAAATGGCGGTTGTTAAATTTACGAACCACCAAGACGGGGCGTTCATATAATCTGTTCTTGCCATCTTGCTCTATGCCGATATTTACACCGATCGAACACCACCAGATTTCACGCTGATTGATCGTCGGCACTTTGCAATCCGCTTCAATCTGCTTTTTCAGCGGAAACCACCCGTCAAAATCTTTAAAATAATCATCACTCATTGCTTGTTGCTTTCTTCTTCTTTGTTCTTAATCTGACTGGTGTTTCCACCTCTTTTTGCAGGGTTTGAGCCTGCTTATCCGCTTCTAAAAATTCCGGTGCTAATTCTTTCAATTTCTTGACCAAGCCGGACAGATCATAGGCATTGCTAAGCTTTCCTTTATGTTTGGCCGTTCTTTCAACGCGCTTTACAAGACCGGCTGTTTCAAGATCGGCAATGATCTTTTGCACCTGCCGGCGGCCAAGCCCCATACGATCTGCCAAGGTCGTAACGCTAGGCCAGGGATCGCGGTTTGCATCCCACCAGTAATCTGATAGATGCAGCAAAACAACGAGTTGCTGAGAGGTTAGTCCCAAACGCTGCTGTGCCTTGAATATGATGGATGGGACGATATTAAAGCCCACTTTCATAACCTGCCTACCCCATTTTTTTTCTGATGCTTGCAGGGTTTCTTTTTTTGTTTTTATAGGTACTATGTTGCTCATGGCTTTGCCCTGAAAATTTCTTCGTTTAACTATGAGCAATATACCTTATTTTTCGGGCTTTACAATAAGTGACCATGCGAATTTTATGACCGTAGGGACACGCGATTTTTAACCAGACGGACTGGTCGTAAACTGCTTATAAAATAGTACGCACGAAACAGCACATATTCACGTAAGGACGAATAGGACATACAGGGACTAGCAAAAAATGACGCATGAGTGTGATTTTTTGCTAAAAAAATCAACTGTACTTTTCAAACATAAGATGAATAATTTTCATCATTTTCCGGTGTTTGAGATTCTTCCGGCTG
>CAWUJS010000143.1:0-2854 GCA_963922705.1 uncultured Alphaproteobacteria bacterium
CTATGCCCCCTGCCCTATCGGTTGATATTTGGTTTTTGATGAGCTGGTCGAGCCACGGTGTGAAGTCATTTTTTATGAAATCGGCCACGCTGTTATCGAAGGCTTTATTTCTTTTTCGGCGTTGATTTTGCGAAAGATCGGGGGTTTCCAAGGATTTTTCAGGATCGAGCGCTACGGCAGTTTTATCTATGGTCAGATCAATATCCTCGGAAAACCGTTCAATAACCTTGTAGCCTTTGGAAAGAGAAGTTCCGCCTTTGAAGGTCAGCACATCGGCATACGGGCCTGAAAACAAATGATCTAGTGTCCAGCAAACCCAAAAATCCTTCTCGATGATATGAGAAGGCATAACAAGCAAGTTTGATGCTTCTTCAAAATATTTTTTGCGCTGTTCCGGTGTAAAAATATTCATAGGTCTTTTCTATCAAACTGTTAGCTGACGGGCAACATCGGCCAACCATGCGTTTTTAATATAACGTAAATTCTTTCTAATCCGGTCTTTGTCCGTGTCAGAAAGAAATTGCGAGCATTTTTTTATGGTGGTTTGTGTCACATGCTTTTTACCCAAATTATCAAGCGCCTGCAGGGTCATACTTACGGGACTGTCAAAATCAAGAAGGGATGACGGTACACGGGAAGATACAAGTTTGATGCTTCGATTCCGGATCGGAATAGTCTTTGGTCTCCCTGTCGTTGTGTAAATGATTTTCCCCGGCACTTGTGTTGTCAGGCCAAGCATATTAGCCGCAGTCGCGCCGGAGAGCGAAATTCGATCTCCAGTCTGGCGCGCTACAGCTTGCGCTATACCTTTTACATCCGGCGCCAAAGTGCCGAGTTCATCATCTGTTCTCGGAAAATCGTACAGGCCGCGACTTATACGGCGTATATCGCCATCTTGCACCATACGATGCAGGATCATGTCGATATTTCCGCGCGTTGCCATATCCATGAAATCTTGCGGTGTAAAGACCCATCCCTGCCCTTTTCCTTTAATGCGCTTTGATATTTTTTGTGCGGCTGAAAGCATTCTTAAAATCTCCTATATGTTAGATAATAACCTATTCTTTTCTAACATTCAAGTTTTTATAAAATATGAAAATAATATATTTTACAGTTATTTATACATTACCGTTTTTTATATACCCCCTATTTGTTTTTCTCTTACCAGAATCCGTAAAGCCCGTAAGCCGAAAATTTTCATGCTTTCCGTCGTTTCTCTAGGAAAGACAAGAAAATTTGGTAGTGTCGCAAAGTTTAAGGGCGCGTGTTAAAGTGTTGTTTTTTAGGCTCAGGACTCATTAATTAGATCCAGAATATGACGATAGCTGCGATAGTGATTGCGGCTTTGAATGTATGAGCACAGCGGTCGTATCTGGTTGCTATTCTACGCCAGTCTTTGAGTTTAGCAAACATATTTTCGACCTTATGGCGTTGTTTATAGAGTTTTTCATCATATTGAATTTTGGTTTTGCGATTTTTCTTTGGCGGGATGCATGGTTCAATCCCGCGCTCACGCAAAGCCTCTCTAAACCAATTGGCATCATATCCCCGATCTGCAAGCAGGACATTGGTTTTGGGTAGGGCATCAAGCAGGTGCCTCGCGCCTTTATAATCGCTCATTTGTCCTTTGGACAAGAACATGGCAACAGGTCTGCCTAAGCCATCGCAAACGGCATGAAGCTTGGAGTTTAAGCCGCCTTTTGTGCGCCCGATAGCACGGGGAACATCCCCTTTTTAAGCAGCGAAGCGGCTGTGCGGTGCGCTTTGAGATGCGTCGCGTCAATTTGGAGTTGATCGGGTGGAACATTTTGCGAGACCAAAGCCATAAAAATTTGATCAAATACACCCATCTCGCTCCAACGTTTAAAACGGTTATACAACGTCTTGTGAGGCCCGTATTCTGCCGGGGCATCACGCCATTGCAAACCGCGCTTGAGAACAAAAATAATGCCGCTGATCACGCGCAAATCACAGGCGCGCGGAACACCTCGTGATGCTGGAAAATAAGGCTGGATAAGCTTTAGCTGTTCTTCGGACAACCAATATAAATCTTTCATGATGAAATCCCCTTTCATCATCAGTGAAGCATAAATCAGACAATTAGTGAATCCTGTTTATAGGTCCTGAGCCTAGTCGAGGAAGAGAATAATGCTTTCATAGTTGGTGGTTAAATAAAAATTAATTCTTGTTTAGTATTATTATTGATACTATATTGTGCTTATGGGCAAGATAGAGAAAACGCTAAAAGAAATGGAAAAAGCTCCGCAGAATGTGCGTTTTTCTGATCTTTTAAAAGTGTGTGTTCATTATTTTGGAGAACCGCGAAATAAAGGCACGAGCCATTATGTTTATAAAACGCCATGGCAAGGTGATCCTCGCGTAAATATCCAAAAAGGAAAAGATGGCAAAGCTAAAGCGTATCAAGTACGACAGGTTTTAGCGGCAGTTAGTAAAATGAAGGAGTAAAACAATGGTTGACCATACACATTACACATACCGCGTCACATGGTCAGAGGACGATGGAGAGCATGTTGCGTTATGCGCTGAATTTCCTAGCCTGTCTTTCCTTGCGAATAAGCCTGTTAATGCTTTTCAAGGGCTAGTAGCACTGGTGGAAGAAGTATTACAGGACATGAAAGAAAACGGTGAAACAATACCAGAACCGCTTGCCGCAAAAGAGTATAGTGGGAAGTTTCAAGTTCGTATTCCGCCAGAGCAGCATAAGAACCTAGCAATTCAAGCTGCTGAACAAGGCGTTAGCTTAAATCGCCTTGTCTCCTCAAGATTATCATAAGATAAATTATCATTTAATCTATGTAAAGTATTGGGGAGCCCCTTCTCCTTCCTCAAAATA
>CAWUJS010000144.1:0-2844 GCA_963922705.1 uncultured Alphaproteobacteria bacterium
ATTAAAGCGAAGAGATCCCGGCTTTCGCCGGGATGACAGGTGAGGGGGAATGGGATGACAATGGATTTTACAAATCAACATTTCAAAATTTCAACATTTCAACATTTCAACATTTCAAATGCAATTGCCATGCCTTTGGCGGTAAGAGCAGATTTGCGGCGCTTTATTGCTACAGCCCGGATCGTAAGGGCATTCATCCGCAGGAGCATTTGCGGGATTATGCGGGGATTTTACAGGCTGATGGTTATGCCGGGTATAACGGGCTTTATGACATTGAGCGCAGCATTAAAGGCAAACCGCCGGATGAGCGGGCATCCGTCCGGCAAGCAACGGCGATGCCGATCATTGAGGCTCTTCAATCGGCACTGGAGAACACGCGGGAGAAGATATCCGGTAAATCGCCATTGGCCGCAGCCATCCGCTATGCGACCGGTTGCTCTGGGACGTAAAAACTACCTCTTTGCCGGATCGGATAAAGGAGGAGAGACTGCCGCCACGTTTTATGCCTTGATTGAAACCGCCAAACTCAATAATCTCAATCCCGAAAAGTATCTGGCCGCTATGCTAGAGTGCATCGCCGATCACCCGATGAACAGGATTGAAGAATTATTGCCGCAGAACTGGAATACAGATGAACAAAACACCGGACAACACCGCCATACTCAGAATTACGCTGCCTGAGCTTAGCCCTTCGCCATGGCGTGAGGTCGAGGTGCGTCTGTCCATGAACCTCAAAAAACTCCACGACACGATTCAAGCGATTTTCGGATGGTATGATTATCATCTGTGGGAGTTTGACGTGAATGAAAAACGCTATGGCCCGCCTCAGGATCAGGAATGGGGAGAAGGGAAAGTCCTTCGGGCCCAAAATCTAAAGTTGGAGCGACTGATTAAAGATGACGTACGTTCGTTTTTATATGTTTATGACTTCGGCGATCACTGGGTTCATCATATCGAAATTCTTTCTACTGACAATGTTGATGATACGGATATGCGTCTACCGCGTTTTATAAAAGGAGAATACAGCGCGCCGCCTGAGGATATAGGCGGACCGCCGGGATATGAGTACTTCCTGAAAGAAATCCTGCCCAATCCGAACCACCCGGAACGTGAATGCTATGAACATCTAATTAATGATCCTTTTGCAGGAGCATTCGATTCCAATGATATTCAACTGGATGTTATCCGTGGGCTGCTCGGACGCGTCGCACGCAGAAAACCAAAACCCAAAGCCGCATAGTAACACCGCGAACTCTACCGGACGGTTACCATTGAAAGTTCTAAGTGAAGTGCGACTGGTTTGCCGTTAGACAATAATTTGGTGATGAAGTAATGTAAACAGGCTGCTTTAAAGCAGCCTGTTTACATTTTTGGGTTCTTATAAAGGTTATTACGATGAGTAATATTGAGGCTGTAATTTTTGATATGGATGGGCTTTTACTAGATACAGAAGTCCTTGCTAATCAGGCAGTGCAAAAAACAAGTATTGAAGTTCTTGGTTTAGAGCTACCAGAGAGCGTTATTATTGAAATGATCGGCATGAATGAAGCGGATTCAAACAGGCACATGTCTAAATATCTTGGAAAGGATATTCCTGAAATTCAATTTGCAGAGGCTTTTTATAGGCATTATGCAGATATTTTAAGCCAAGGAATTTGTGTAAAAGACGGCTGCCCAGAGCTACTCGACTTTCTGGAGGAGGAGGAGGTTCCAAAAGCAATTGCTACATCTACTAAGACCGAACTTGCCTTAGATAAGCTAAATTGTGCAGGAATTGAGACCAATAGATTTTCATACATAATAGGAGGGGATCAAATTAATCGCGGCAAGCCTTCACCAGATATATATTTATTAGCTGCACAAAAACTCAAAATAGCCCCCGAAAACTGCTTGGCTCTCGAAGACTCTTATAATGGTGTTAAATCAGCTAATGCAGCGAATATTGATGTAATATGTATTCCTGACATCAAACCTCCATGTCAAGAAATGAAAAATCTTTCAATTAAGGTTTTGCAATCTCTTCATGAAGTAAAAGAATACATGAAGTCTCAATAACTTACTCTCTGCTCTTGGTAAAAAACCTCTTTTGACGTTCTGTACCCAAGACATTTTCTTGGCGTATTGTTCATTCTGTCAGCAATAGCAATCAGATTGTTATTCGAGATTTTCTCTAAACCTGTGTTTCTTGGCAAGAACCGCCTGATCCTGCTGTTCGTATTCTCAACTGTATCTTTTTGCCATGGTGAGCGCGGATCACAGTAATAGCTTTTGATGTTCAACTGGCGGGAGAGGAGGGTGTAATATAAAAACTCCGATCCGCGATCAAATGTTACGGTCTGGCGCATAGGTTTTACAAATTTTTGCAACCTTTCAGGCTTAATGTGCATGTCGGTGTCCTGAGAGGACGGCCAAAGGTTTAAAATCGCCAGCAGGGGGGCAGAATTACCTTACATATCGCGAAGTGATAAGGGATATATTACGAGAAATAATATATTTTAAGCTATTGATTAAGCTGCAATTTTTAAGTCGTTTGAATCAGTGAATATCCGTTTTTTCATGTCCAAATCAAACGCGCCATCATGGCAATTGCATTTGAACTTATGGCTTGTAAAAACCATAGTCATCTCATCCCACACCCGTCATCCCATTCTCCCACCTGTCATCCCGGACTTGATTCGGGATTTCTTCGATTGAAGCATGAGATCCCCGCTTTCGCGGGGATGACGATAATTGTTGGTTGTGCCCAATAATGAGATCCCCGTTGTAGATGCGGACAAGCTTTCGGCTTCCTTGCAATGACGCTGTTGTCATTGCGAACGCAGTGAAGCAATCTAGATTGCTTCG
>CAWUJS010000145.1:0-2747 GCA_963922705.1 uncultured Alphaproteobacteria bacterium
TTCAAAATGTGACGACAACGTATAGACAATACTTTGAGGAGCATTTTGAAAAAAACGGCGATTTGCAGATTTGTCCGATTTTTAAATGGAATGACTAGATAATGAACCTGATCGCCAAGCTCTTCACCAAAAAGCCAAAAGAATATGCGGCGCAAAAAGAATCCCTGCAATCCGCAAAGGTCAAAGAGCGCCTGACACTCGCAAAAGATACCAAAACAAACCGCGAGATTTTATATTATCTGGCGGAACAGGACCCCGACCCTAAAGTCCGTCAGGCAGTCGCACAAAACACATCAACGCCCGAACATGTCTCGCCGATTTTGGCCGCTGATGATGATGTCGATGTGCGCCTGGCCCTCGCAAAGCGCCTGATGGATTTGCTACCAAATATTTCGCATGATAAGCAAAGCCAGCTTTACGCATTCACGGTGCAGGCGCTTGGCACCTTGGCATTGGATGAGGTGTTGAAAGTCCGGCTTGCCCTGTCTTCGACATTAAAAGACCATGCCTATACGCCGCCGAAAATTGCCGGGCAACTGGCGCGGGATGTTGAGCGGGAAGTCTCCGAGCCAATTTTGCGCTTTTGCGCCGCTTTATCCGATGACGATTTGCTGGATATCATCAGCAGGCATCCTGAAAGCTGGGTGATTGAAGCCATTGCCCGGCGCGATAGCGTGAGCGAAGAAATCTCACGTGCAGTCATTGATGTTGAGGACATTCAGGGCGGCGCCGCGCTCATATCCAATGATGGCGCAAGCATGAGTGAAATTGTCTTAAAAACGATCGTCAAAAAAGCGCGAGAATTCCCGGAATGGCAAAAGCCTATGGCGATCCGCAAATCTCTGCCCTCGGATATTGCTAAACAACTGGCGGAATTCGCGCAAAGTTCTGTAAGGGACTTGCTTATGCTCCGCGATGATTTTGATCTCGAAACCACCGAGGAAATCTCCGCGATTTTTCGCCGCCGCCTGGATTTTGCAAGCGACAATGATACCGAACAAGAACCGGTGGAAGAGCGCCTTAAACGCGCCATAAGGGAAAAAGGCGGTCTGTCGGAAGAAAAACTCTCCGATGCGCTCGGTATGCGCGATTATGATTTTGTAACAGGTGCGCTGGCGCATCTTGTGAAGAGTGATTTTATTACAGTTAAGAAAATTCTGGATATGCAAGCGCCAAAGCCGATGATTGCGCTGTCTTATGCCGCCGGGCTTTCCATGCGCTTTGCATTAAAGCTTCAACAAACACTTGCCAATTTACAGCCAAAAGAAATCATTTACCCCAAAGACGGAAGCGATTACCCGCTCACCAAAGAAGAAATTCGCTGGCAACTTGATTTTTTGGGGATAGACAAGCGATAAAATCCCCTCTTGCACTTGGCACTCTTTTGTATAGTCTGTTTGTTAAGACAACAGATTCAACAAGGAGCCAATCATGAAAACACCCGTCAAAGTAGCTGTCACAGGCGCAGCAGGACAAATCGGATATTCCCTTCTTTTCCGCATCGCCAATGGCGACATGCTGGGCAAGGATCAACCGGTGATTTTGCACCTGCTAGAGATCACGCCCGCTCTTGGTGCGCTCGAAGGCGTTGTGATGGAGCTGAATGACTGTGCATTCCCATTGCTCGCCGGGATTGAAGCAACCGATGATGCTAATATTGCTTTTAAAGATGTGGAATACGCGCTGCTGGTCGGCTCTATGCCGCGCAAAGACGGGATGCAGCGCTCTGACCTCCTGCAAGCCAATGGCGGGATTTTCGCCCCGCAAGGCCGCGCACTCAATGACCATGCATCACGCGATGTCAAAGTGCTGGTTGTCGGTAATCCTGCGAATACCAACGCACTCATTGCACAGGAAAATGCGCCCGACCTTCCACCCGAAGCTTTTACCGCGATGGTGCGTCTGGATCATAACCGCGCATTATCGCAATTGGCGGAAAAAACAGGCACACATTCAACCGATATTCAAAAAATGACGATTTGGGGTAATCATTCTTCGACCCAATATCCGGATATCCATCAGGCAACGATCGCAGGAGAAGATGCAACCGCCAAGGTTGATCAAAGCTGGTATGAAAGTGAATTTATCCCGACCGTGCAGGAGCGCGGCGCGGCGATTATCAAAGCACGCGGCGCATCAAGCGCGGCCTCTGCGGCGTCTGCTGCGATTGATCACATGCGTGATTGGGCGCTCGGTACTGCGGATGGTGATTGGGTTTCCATGGCTGTACCGTCCGATGGCTCTTATGGTATAGAGCCGGGCATTATTTTCGGCTATCCGTGTGAATGCAAAAACGGTCAGTATAAAATCGTGCAGGGGCTTGAGATCAACGCATTCTCACAAGAACGCATCGATGCAACCGAGGCGGAATTGCGCGAAGAACGCGCGGCAATTGCAGATTTGCTCGGCGATCAGTCCGAAGCGGCTTGATATTATAACCTTCATTACGAGCGATTGAGAGGAGCGCGGCAATCTCTCGCGAATCAACAAGATTGCTTCACTTACGTTCGCAATGACGGATAACAAGAAAATGTCATTGCGAGGAAGCCGAAGGCTGACGCGGTAATCTAAAGGGTGTTATTTTATTGACGCAGTGCTATCAAATGTGTATTTTTCACTATGGATAATAAAAGCGCTAAAACTGATTTTTCCACGAATGTTCCGGCACCTGCTCCTGAGCAAACTAATAGCTCGTCTATTGTAACGCACACAACGCTTGATGCGCAGAGCATTGCAGATTCGATCAC
>CAWUJS010000146.1:0-2704 GCA_963922705.1 uncultured Alphaproteobacteria bacterium
CTGCGTTCGCAATGACAACAGCGTTATTGCGAGGAAGCCGCAGGTTTGTTCGCATTTATATAGCGAGGATCTTGTTATTGGGTACAACCAAAAGTTATTGTCATCCCCGCGAAAGCGGGGACCTCATTATTAAATCGAAGAGATCCCGGCTTTCGCCGGGATGACAGGTGTAAAGGGTGGGATGACGATGGTTTTTACAAATCACGATTTCAAATGCAATTGCCATGAGTATACCTTGGTCTTGTTATGTTGAAATTCCTCACATGCGTTCGGAATGACATCATGCGGCTTTTAAGCAACCGCCCTGACCAAGCCGTGATGCGTTTCCCAAAGATGGGATAAAACATCCGCCATATAATCAACATCCTCTAAAGAATGTGCAGCCGTTGCTGTAAGGCGCAAGCGCTCCGTGCCGCGTGGGACGGTTGGGTAGTTGATCGGCTGTATATAAATGCCATAGTCTTCCATGAGAAGCTTACAAACTTCGCGGCAGCAATTCGGTTCTCCCACGATCACAGGCACAAGGTGGCTATCGCCTTGCAGATAAGGAATATTAGCGCTTTCCATCCTGCTCTTCAGGTGCCTTGCATTACGCCAAGCCCGTTGGCGTTCAATGTCGGAAACCTTGAGATGCTCTACACTGGCAAGCGCGCCGGCAAGTACTGCGGGCGGCAGGCTGGTTGTGAAAATAAAGCTGGAGGCGCAGCTGCGGATTGTATCGACAACTTCCGTATCACCAGTAATAAACCCGCCCATACAGCCGTAAGCTTTGCCAAATGTCCCTTCGATAACATCGATGCGATCCATCAGGCCGCGCTGCTCACAAACGCCGCCGCCGCGCGGGCCATAAAGACCAACGGCGTGGACTTCATCAATATAGGTCATGGCATTATACTTGTCGGCAAGGTCGCAGATTTCTTCGATAGGCGCAATATCACCATCCATGGAATAAACGGATTCGAACGCTATGACTTTCGGACGGTTATAATCGGTTGCTTTAAGAAGCTCCTCAAGGTGCTCAACATCGTTATGGCGGAAAATATGTTTCTCAGCCCTGGAATCGCGGACACCGTGGATCATGGATGCATGGTTCAGCGCATCAGAGAATATCACGCAATTGGGTAAAAGCTTACCCAAAACACCGAGTGAGCTTTCATTGGAAACATAGCCGGAGGAGAAAACAAGTGCGGCTTCCTTCCCATGTAAATCTGCCAGAGATTCTTCTAATTCTACATGATAGCGGGTTGTGCCGGAAATATTGCGCGTACCCCCTGCCCCGGCGCCGGATTGCTCTAACGCTTCCTGCGCTGCTTTTAAAACAACGGGGTGTTGCCCCATCCCAAGATAATCATTGGAGCACCAAATTGTTACTTCACGCGGCGCGGAGCCGTCGTCTGGGCGGTAAATTGCTTTTGGGAAGCGGCCTTTGATTCGCTCAAGGTTGGCAAAAGTGCGGTAACGCCCTTCTGCTTTTATTCCTCTAATACATCCCTTGAAATGGGATTTATAATCAAACATCCATATTCCTTTTTGCCCTTTAATATTTGCTCTCAAAATCTATGAAAAGCAAGCCTGTAGCTTAAAAATCTTTCATCGTATGCAGCTAAAATTTTTATCTCTCGACTTTTTACATTATGATAGAATGTGTTAAGACTTTTCATTGACTAAAATCAAGTCAAAACGCCAAAAATAAAGGAAAAGATTATGCTGATCGTCTTTGGGTCTATTGCGATGGAACTGCATGTACCTGTTAACAAATTTCCATCAGCCGGTATTCATGCAACGGCGTCTGATTATAGCCTGAATGCAGGCGGAAAAGGGGCGAGCCAGGCTTATGCCGCGGCAAGATCGGGAGCAAAAGTTGCGCTGATTGGCAAAACCGGTATTGATGATTATTCAAAACGCATTCTGGATAAGGTACGCCGTGAAGGGGTTGTAACGTCCGGCGTTGGTAAAAGTGATGACATGCATACCGGCCTTGATATTTATTGCAAGCATGAGGTGACGGGGGATACTCAGGTTATCAAAAGCCCGGGAGCTAATAGCGAGGCGTTTGCAGATCAGGTGCCGGAAGAGGTTTTAAGCGCGGATAATGTTGTGCTTGTGCAAACCGATCTGGAAATGACTGAAAACCGTAAGTTATTAAAGGCTGCGAAACAGCACGGTGCAAAGACAATCATGAATCTCTCGCCGTCGATTAATATTAAACAAGATATTCTGGATTGCCTTGATTATTTGATCGTTAATAGCGAGGCTGCTGCGAAATTCTCCCAAAAAATGGGACTTCCGATTGAAGGGAATAGCAAGAAAATTGCACAAGCACTGGCACAGGTTGGCAAGCTCACCTGTATTGTGACGATGGGGGAAAAAGGCTCTGTGGCTTATACGCCTGAGAATAAAGGGTTTAATACGCCTGCGCTCAAGCTTGAGAATTTTGTTGATCATCATGGGGCAGAAGACGCGTTTTGCGGGACATTTGCAGCCTGCATTCATTCTGATATCCCGCTGCCCGGCGCATTAAAACGGGCAAGCATTGCGGCGAGCCTGGCTTGTGAGAGCAAAGGGGGGCAGGACTCATTTCCGTATCTTGCTGATATTAATGCCAAGCTGGAAGAGATTGGCGATGTTGCCGCGGAGGGTTAGAGGCTTTTGTCATTGCGAACGCAGTGAAGCAATCCAGATTGCCGCGTCAGGCCCTTGGCCT
>CAWUJS010000147.1:0-2692 GCA_963922705.1 uncultured Alphaproteobacteria bacterium
CAAAATTACTTCATAAACTCAGGATATGATCTTAACTAAATGAGATATGCTCTAGATTGCTTCGTCGGCTCTGCCTCCTCGCAATGACGAATTATGTTGGCTTTGGTGTTCGTCCATTAATGCCTTGGTGCGGTATTGTATTAAAAATCGGGCTGTTAAATCCAAATGCAATCGCCATGACATCCAGGCAATCAATCAGGTCAAGGCAAAATCTGCTTCAGCTTCTTGATTTTTGTTCCTTTGTATTTGTAGTTGCGCCCTTGCATTGGCGAAAATGGATCCAGCACTAACCCTGTTCCCATCATAGTTACGAAAATCCAGACATTTTATAACTTGCGGGATTTCTTTAAAATCATCTCGCATATCCTTCTGACAGCCCCATAACTCTGGATTGTAATATTCTGTCAGAATACCAAAAACAATATGTCCTGTATCTGATTCCAGTATAATTTTCTCACCATCTGATGGCTCTATCCCGCTAAGCCCTAACGCCTTTTCTAATCGTGCAAAAAAGTCTTCTGGATCAATATCACCACTGCCTCTAGCCTCCTGCAACAAGCTTGATAACTCAGCAAAATCAACACGTTGATTATTTGATGCGCTGTATTTAAATAGACCCATAATCACCACCCCCTAAAGTTTACGTAAAAATCATTAAGCAGAAATGTCAAAGCCTTCTGCTGAAAGCAAATTGCGCTTTATGTCTACGCCCCAGCCATAATTGCCGAGATCGCCGGAAGCTTTTACAATGCGGTGGCAAGGTACCACCAAAGACACAGGATTTTTACCAACAGCCGTACCAACAGCACGTGCCGCCGAAGATTGTCCTATGCTACACGCAATATCACCATATGTCAAAACATTTCCTTTTGGTATCTCTAAAAGAGCATGCCAGACAGCCAATTGAAAACACGTCCCGCGCAAATCAAGCGTAATTCCGTGCAAATCATCATTATCCCAGGCTTTCAAAACCATTTGCAGATAATCCACGGTTTCCTCGTCATCATGGACAAGCTTTGCACCCGGATAAAACCGCTTTAAACGCTCCAATCCATTGCCTTTATACCCCTCAACCATAAAGCCAAACCAGCAAAGGCCTTTTGCACTGAGCGCTATAATCACACGGCCAATCGGCGTATCATGCATACCGTATAAAATGTCTTCTTTTGAATGTTCCATAAAAACAATCAGCTGCTTAAAATACGCCCGCTATGCCGCCACCAGCCATCTCTGTTGATTGAATAAATAGGAGAATAGCGATGCACATCCGCAACACGCTTCACAGCTTTATTTTGATTATCAAGAATATATTCCCCATTTCCGTCAATACGCACAGCCAAAATAGCATGCGGCATGCCAAGCAATAAGTCATTCACAATCACAATGCGCATATCTTCCTCATCAATGCCAAGGTCACGCAAGCCTAAATATTTCGCAATTGCAAAATCTTCACAATCCCCGCCTGCTTTTAAAAACTCACCGGGACTTGCCCAATAATCTCTTTGCTCACGGACATAGGGCCTGCGGTTCATGGCTTCATTCACCTGGATAATCTGTTGAATAGGATGTAAATTTGAAAAACCACGAATAATTTGCCGCCACTGAACCGTGCTTGTCTCTTGCTCTGTAATAGCATTAGAAAATCGGTTAAGCATATCCGTATAACGCTCAAACGCCGATATATCAGATGAAAAACGCTGATCTGGTAAAAAGACTTCCTTCAGGGGTGCTGGCATAATACTGATCCTTATTTTTATTGAGCATGACATGAAT
Organism: uncultured Alphaproteobacteria bacterium; assembly: GCA_963922705.1. GTDB lineage: Bacteria > Pseudomonadota > Alphaproteobacteria > Micavibrionales > Micavibrionaceae > TMED27. The sequence continues at coordinate 1,774 of CAWUJS010000147.1, forward strand.
ACACGAAAACAAATTAGCGTAAAGCGCTGTATCAGAGAATATAATTTTTTAAAAAGGTGATAGCTGTGATACACATTGAGAATGTCACAAAAGCCTTCGAAAAAAATGCCTGCCAAAGATGTTGCTGAGTTTTTTAAGCGCATGCATGCGATTGATCCGGAACCCAAAAGCGATCTTGAATGGACAAACCCTTATACGCTTTTGGTAGCAGTAACTTTATCCGCACAAGCGACAGATGAAGGAGTCAACCGCGCCACAAAGCAGCTTTTCACAATCGCAGATACCCCGCAAAAAATGCTTGATCTGGGGATAGACGGCCTTAAAGAGCATATCAAAACAATCGGCCTTTATAATAATAAAGCCAAAAATGTAATTGCGATGGCTCAGATTCTTATCGATGAGTATAACGGCGAAATTCCCAATACGCGCGATGCACTCATAAAATTACCCGGAGTAGGACGCAAGACGGCGAATGTGGTGCTGAATATTGTTTTCAAGCAGCCAACCATGGCGGTTGATACGCATATTTTTCGCGTTTCAAATCGCACAGGCATGGCAAAGGGTAAAAATCCTGACCAGGTTGAGCAAGCGCTCTTAAAAGTTGTTCCTGATGAATATGCACTCCACGCGCATCATTGGCTAATCATGCATGGAAGATACACCTGCGTTGCGCGTAAACCTAAATGCAATGAATGCAATGTCTATGATTTGTGCAACTTTAAAGAAAAAACCGTTTAAGGCCCAAACCTACCATGGCCATTGCATTTGAAATGGTGATTTGTAAAATCCATCGTCATCCCATTCCCCCCCATTTGTCATCCCGGCGAAAGCCGGGATCTTTTAGGTTTAAGCATGAGATCCCCACTGTAAAGGCGATCAAACCTGCGGCTTCCTCGCAATAACGCTGTTGTCATTGCGA
>CAWUJS010000148.1:0-2600 GCA_963922705.1 uncultured Alphaproteobacteria bacterium
CGGCAGCAAAGGGAATGAAAAATCTTACGGCAATAAAAAGGAAAGAGGTCTATTTAATGATCTAGTCAAGGAGTTCGAGGCCAGTAGCCCCTTTTATAATGAGCAAGTTGAACTGGTGGCACGTAATTCTTACAAAAGTCATTACAGGCTTATGGTTCCGCCAATTCTTGAGGTTTTGAAATTCAGCAATGGCTGGATAAGCATGGCCATAAGGACGTGCAATGGTTTGAGGATGTAGAAATAAGCGGCACACTCAACCGAAAAGCATTTATTGCTTTGAATGAGGCCGTGTTTGCTGGTGATGTAAAAATGATTGTTGTGTGGAAGCTAGACCGCATAGCCCGGTATAAACATGCTTACGGCATGGTGTGAGGCTGACGTAAGGGTTGTTTCCATCACTCAACAAATAGACCTTTCAGGGACAATCGGCCATGTCGTTGCGGGTGTTTTATTCGGTATCGTAGGTATTGAAAAACAGCACATTAAGGAACGGCAAGCGGCAGGAATAAAGGTTGCGAAAGAGAAGGGCGTTTATACTGGCCGCAAGGCTGGAACAACAAAAGCAAAACCAGACCGCGCCAAAGAATTGAAAGGGCAGGGGCTAAAGATTGAAGAGATAGCCCACGCGCTCAATATATCAAAACGCACAGTGTCGAATTATCTGAAAACCTAACACTAAAGGGTATATTGTCTTATTCGTTATTAAACTCAGAAAGTCCAGAGGGTTTTGCATTATAATTTTGTGAATTTTTGGATATTGCATCAACATGTTTAGAAAGATGCATGATAAAAATTCCGGCTGTATCACAATCAACATTCACAATCGGGTTCCAAGGGTTTGTTGGATGATTAACTGCATGATCTGGAAGGGGGATACGCACTTTCCCTGTTTCTCCTCTTAATGCAGCTTGCCATGCAAACGGTGTCTTGCCGTAACGATCTGGATTAGAGCCATCCAATCCAAATAGGGTGTATAGATCAAGAACGGTTTCGATTTGCCCCTTACTTAATGTTACATATCGAGCTTCGGCACTTTTTAAAACATCATCTGCATATGGAGGTGTATCAATACCCTTTGCCACAATGCCAGAATAGAGTTTCACGCCTTGCAACTTAGAAATTGCAAGCAATGAACTAATATCTTGATCTGGAGTAGTTTTACCCACAATGTCTTCCGCTTGCTCGGTTCTATATAAAGCATCTCCGCCTGTATCAATCGCAATCACCGTATCCGGTGCGCCAAAGTCGTTCAGAGCCAATTGAATTTGATCTGTGAGTTTGCCATCCTGATTATCAATAACAAGATATGTTGGCAGTTGCGATGCTGGTAAAAATTCTAAAAATCTTCCACTTCCACGTGTGTCGGGTGTAATTCTGAATACACCCGTTCCGGCACCACCGACTTCACCGCCATGATTATCAACCGTGCGTTTGCCGCCAACATCGTCCTTTGCCGTTTGAGAGCCGAGTTTGTTACGTCGTATTGATATTACACAAGAGGGATTGCCTGATAAAATGCCCAAAATTGCGGCTTGTACACAGTCAGACCCGCCACCGATACCTACGTAAGCTTGTTTTTGTCCTGGAAACATCAAATATCCAATGTATAAAGCTGATCTGTACCCTCTGATTTTGCCGCAACAGGAGCTGCAATTTTGTCAGGATTGTTCGCTGCAAGTTTGGCCAACTCATTCACATTAACGGTAACTTGTCCAAGGCCATTACCCACATGAGGGCGTACAGAACGATATGTGTTTGCAAGAGCCTCTAATCCGCGTGACAAACCTTCTGAGAAATCGCCTTTTGCTTTAATAGCATTCGCAATAACCGCAGGAGAATAGTAGATAAGGATACCCTTAGGCTCATCGCCATTCGTGCCTGTGATGCTCATCTCTTGCGTGAGCGTAGCGCGATCTTCTTTGGGTAATTCATCCCATACAGCCTTGATCTTCTCACCTTGTTCCGGTGTGAAGGCACGGGATAGTGCGGCAATCCTTGATAATGCAAACTTCTCAGGATCGGCTGTGAGGTCATCACCAGCATCAACCAAGCCAACCAATTGGCCGCGCTTGGTAATATAACCTGTATAGGCTGCAAAGCTGTCATCAACATTCAGAGCATCAAGAGCGGAACTGAATGCGGTATAATTATCATCATTCATCAGGATTGATGTGTCGTGAACAACGTGACCTGTAACCCCTGCGAAGTCGTAAAGTTCGGTCAGAAGACGAAGTCTGCGGCTACGATCATCCGTTTGCGCCATCGTTGTCAGGTTGCATGGCAAATTCTCACCTTGAACAAGCTGACCAAGATTAAGATCACCGGCCAAGCCATTCACATAGGCCTGCTTATTATCGACGGATAATGCTTCAAAGCCGGGAAACATATCAGGTTTAGCACTTGTAAGTTTAACCAACAATTTGTCATGATCTTCTGCAACCACGCCAAAATGTGCCTTATGTGCATCGACAAGCGCCTGAGTCTTACCAAGGTCTTGTGCGGTTAGGGCATACAGTACAACATCTAAGTCAGCATCATTCGTAACGGGGCTGACACCTGACTTTGAATAAGTTAGGAGTCAGAGATGTACGTAAAGCATT
>CAWUJS010000149.1:0-2592 GCA_963922705.1 uncultured Alphaproteobacteria bacterium
GGGAGTGGGATCACTATGGTTTTTACAAGCCATAAGTTCAAATGCAATTGCCATGCACTTAAGGGCTAGTAAGGGCTGAACCTTCAAGGCTTAAGCTTCGCAGCATTCTTCAAAACTACACGGATATGGTCTTTGCCTTTCTCGGCATTATATTTCTCGTAATATTGCTGGTGATACTCTTCCGCTTCCCAAAAAGTTGCCATAGGCTCAATTGTCGTGACAATCTTGCCTTTAAAGTCGGGTTGCAAGCGTTTGATCACTTTATGTGCAATTTTCTCCTGCGCTGCATCCACCGGGAAAATAGCAGAGCGATATTGCGTCCCTTTATCAACCCCCTGACGATTGAGCTGCGTCGGGTCATGTGCTTTTGTTAAAAAGAATTCCACGATATCTTCATATGAAATTTTTTTCGGATCAAATGTGACTTCAATCACTTCCGCATGCCCTGTCTTTCCGGTTGTAATATCCTGATATGTGGGGCTATCCAATGCGCCGCCCATATAGCCAACACGCGTGAATAAAACACCGTCAAGGCTGCGGAACTCGGATTCCGTGCACCAAAAACACCCACCGGCTAAAACGGCGCTTGGGTATCCTTCGGGTTTTTCGCTCATAAGATTGCCTCCTTTTTCAAGCAATGTGGCGCGGCTATTCCCGCCTGCAAGTAAGATAACCGCAAAACATGCAAAAGCAAAAATCGTTAATAAAATTAAGTTTTTCATTATTGTGACCTCTTTCTGTCTTCCCCGCGGCGAAGCAAACCGAAGGTTTGTTCGTGACTATAACTTAGCAGGCCGAAGGCTTGTTCGCTTAAATAGCGGGTATCTTATGCAATAAAAAAGATTCCTGCTTTCGCAGGAAAAGCATATAGTTAATTTCGTTATTCATATGGGTTTCGTTACATGCTTTTCAAAAAACAAACATCTCCTAACTTTAATGAACGTGCGGATGCGCAAAACCCTTCGATGCTGATTTTGCATTACACCGGGATGAAAAACGCAAAAGAGGCTTTACACCATTTATGCAGCCCCAAATCTCAAGTCAGCGCGCATTATCTGGTTGAGGAAAATGGCAAAACGCATCATCTGGTGCCCGATGAAAAACGCGCATGGCATGCCGGTGTGTCCTATTGGAAAGGCAAAACGGACATGAATTCCGCCAGTATCGGGATTGAAATCGTCAATCCGGGGCATGATTTTGGCTATCGTGATTTCCCGGACAAGCAAATAAAATCAGTCATCAGCCTTTGCAGGGACTTAATCAAAAAATACACTATTTCGCTTGCGCATATTCAGGGGCATTCTGATATCGCGGTTACGCGCAAAATTGACCCCGGTCATTTGTTTCCATGGGAGACGCTGGCAAAAGAAGGGGTAGGGCTATGGCCTGCCCCCAATGAAATGGATTATCAGGCCGCCGAGGATATTATCCTCAATCCAGATACTTTGCACGAGTTATTGACGGGTTTTGGCTATGATCCCTCAAAGCCTTTGGATGAATTGGTGATCGCTTTTCATCGGCGCTATATGCCGGAAAAATTCAAGGATTGTCATGACAGTCCTTCAGAACCTGATATCGCCACTTGCGCCAAACTCCTCGCGCTTATCCGCCAGGCGCATGAAATATAGTAAAGGCTAAACCTCATACTTAAATCGAAGAGATCCCGGCTTTCGCCGGGATGACAGGTGGGGGGAATGGGATGACTATATTTTGAAAATTGTACCGAGCACGAAGCAACACCAGAGGTGTTGTTCGTTTTTTTAATGCAAACAAATCTTCGATTTGCTTTGCAGGCGAGGCGCCCGCAGGGCGTAAAATCTAAAAAGTTGCAAAAAGCATTAAAATCATCCATATTGCCTCCCGCATCAGAAGGACGGATAGCTGCTCTGCATACGCTATCAAGCGCAACAGAGAGGAAAGTCCGGGCTTCATGAAAAGGCAGTGCCGGTTAACGACCGGGCGGGGTGACCCGACGGAAAGTGCCACAGAAAACAAACTACCGCCTCTGACTCTCTCGAGAAGCCAGAAGCGGAAAAGGTGAAAAGGTGCGGTAAGAGCGCACCGCGTAGCTGGTAACAGATACGGCATGGTAAACCCCACTGGAAGCAAGACCAAATAGGAACCGTACATCATGGCTTTTCACATGGCGGTTCGGGTAGGTCGCATGAGCATAATAGCAATATTATGCCTAGATGAATGGCTATCGCTCTTATCCTTTAAGGTAAGAGAACAGAACCCGGCTTATAGCCCTTCTGATGCGTTTTTTGTAATCATTTAATGCGCCATTGCGAAGCCCGAAAGGGCTGAAGCAACATGACGATTGCATTTGGATTTAACGGCACGATTGTTAACGAGCTCTGTCATCCCCGCGAAAGCGGGGATCTCATGCTTAAATCGAAGAGATCCCGGCTTTCGCCGGGATGACAGGAAAAGTTTGAGATATTGTTTTTTGTCGTTCACGCCATGGTCGCAAATGGAGACGCTAACGGGCTCAATTCCAGATTTGATGGTTATGGTTATCAAGCAAGCACTGCACCCGTTGCGCCTTCATGGCGGTCTTTGCGTGAACGGATATTTTTTTGCCACAGAAGA
>CAWUJS010000150.1:0-2565 GCA_963922705.1 uncultured Alphaproteobacteria bacterium
ACAATTTGTAGCTTAACTTTGCCGCAAACCTGTCCGAACAAGTAGGACCAGCTCTCAATTGTAAATTATTATTATCAAATACGACAGCTCCATATTTTGCTAAACCACAGATTAAGATTACCTTCAGATTGTCGATCGTAAAGCAAATACACAAGCTATATTCGCCATAGGCAAACAGTTCTATCATTACCAGTCGACAAAATAGTTTTGCTATCGCCTAAAAAACAAATGCTATAAATGACGCTTTGGTGTCCAGTGAGCCGCATTACAGGCCTCCGGCTAGGCATTCTCCAAATAATAATATCTTTATTTGAGCCAGTCGCGCAAAGCTGACCGTCTGGTGAGAAAGCAGCGGCAGGCCCAGGATGGAAGGGTTTGTAACAATTCTCGTATTTTTGGAGCACTTGCTGATTTTGAATATCATACCAAACAAGTGTAGATTTTCTGGAAATTGCGGCAACATGTTCATTCGGCGCCACAGCTAGACCCATAAAGCTATCGCCGACACGAAGAATCTTTTGCCTCCAGTCAATTGCAGCTTTACTTAGATCAATGCAAGTTATGTTGTCCTCCGCATCGACTACATAGGCGTTTTTTCCGCTGTGCGAGACAACAAGATTAGCATGGCGCGCCTTATCGAAATGTGATCCTCGAGTTGAACCAATTTGTTTTTTGTTACCAGTACTTAAATCCCATAGAAACATGTTTCCATCCCAACCAATGCTAAAAGCGTTGTTTGTCCCATGGATAAACTTCACCTTTCTTGCGCATTCTTGGTGGCCTTCCAAACGACGAAGCACTCTGCCACTCGGGTAGCTCCAAAGAAAGACTTCACCGGATGCGTTGGCTGTAAGCGCCTGCGACCCGTCTTCTGAAATATCGCAACCAAAAGTGTCACTTATGGCATGTGCCCCCCATTGGTTTGTGATTTTTCCACGGGCTACATCCCAAACATAACACCACGAAGCACTTGCAAGGAGGAACGAACGCCTATTTGGTGCAGGAACAACTTCCCAATTTTCACCCCAAGGTCCTTTTTCGTATTTTAATAGGCCGAAAAAAGCTGTTGCTTCGTAGGCTTCGTATATATGTGAAGCTGTTATATTAGAGAGATTTTCGAATGCACTATCTGGTAATGGTGGCTCTTCTTGGGGTGCGCTAGTATTGGGTTCATTTGCCTCTTTAAGAGTGCCTTGAAAGACATCAAATGCCATTTCGAGTACTTTTTTTTGAACTTCCGTAGCCGCCTCTTGCTGCAGTATTTCGAAGGCCGCCTTTGCCATTGCAATCGATGAATTCTCAACGATACCAAGTATTTCACAAGCTTCTGATCGTGTCACGTTATCACCCCAATTTGACACCTTAAATATCAACGTGATAGTGTAAGGTGTTTTGAATAAAGAAGAAATTTTAGATACTGTAGTCACGAGATATTTGCCCATAGAGCGATGCATCTGATATGTATTGCAGCGAGGAAAGAGGCAGAGTTTTTAGCGTATCGTGTTGCAATGCCGCGCCATCGTTTGAGGTGCAGGAATGCGTTTTCAACAAGATGGCGCAGCTTGTATAGCTCTTTATCATAGTCGCGCTGCTCTATACGGTTTTTCTTTGGCGGGATGACGGCTTTCATCCCTTGTTCTTGCGCCTGATCAAGAATGGCATTTGTGTCATAGCCTTTATCGGCCAGCAGGTAGTCTGCCGACAAGCCTTCAATCAAACCGCTCGCTTCTTTACAATCTGCTCTTGTACCTTGTGTAATAATGGCCCGGACCGGCATACCATGCGCATCCACGGCCAAATGCAGTTTTGTGTTGAGCCCCCTTTTGTGCGGCTCATATCCTGATTGCCGCCAACCGCTCCTGCTGCATGGGGGTGAACTTTGCAGTGACTTGCATCAATCATCAACCATTCATAATCGGGCTGGTCAATCAGAACCTCCATGAGTTTTTCCCAAACGCCCTTATCACGCCAACGAATGAAGCGGCGATGCGTGTTGCTCCAATTCCCTAAATCCGGCGGCAGATCACGCCACGGTGCGCCGGTGCGCATAATCCAAAATACCGCATTGATAAACAGGCGGTTATCTTTGGCGATGCCGCCCCAACTGCCTCGACGCCCTGGTAAATGCGGCTCCAATAACGCCCATACGGTGTCTGATATATCGTGTCGTCTGTGTGCTTGTGTCATGATGAAATCCTCCTTAAATGAGAATATCATACGTATTATCTCGTGACTACACTATCTAAAATTTAAGCGTGATTTGTTAGTTGCATTTAAGGATCGAACACCAAACACAATTAGTTTGGAAATTGTTCGATTGGCAGATCGGTTCAAGGATACTGATCTTCATGCGCGTGTTAAACCTGAGTTTATCAAACATGCTAATCCAGAACAAGCTTGGACTAACGCTGTCATCAAGGATGATTTTGAGTTCAATAACCGGGGATCGATGATGATGATCCTTATGACATCATGCGGGCGGTGATCATATCGCTGTAGGTGTGCGTGAGGAGCATCGGATTGCGCCCATCCGGCAGAAACTTGGCGATCACGTCGGCCAGCCCC
>CAWUJS010000151.1:0-2399 GCA_963922705.1 uncultured Alphaproteobacteria bacterium
GCTTCTCGCATAAGTGGCCTGCACAAAATACACCTCCATTTTCAGAAATGTCCGATTTTTTTTTACAAGCCATAAGTGAACTTAGTTTCGAACGAAAATTTTTGGCAGATCAAGTTTAGTTTTGTCTGTGAATATTTTTCAACTTCCAAGAAAGGATAACTACAATAATCAGCATAAGAGCAAGAAATAGCGTTAACACAATAATGATGTGATAAGCATTCAGTCTAATGCTGCCTGCTTTGGCAAAGGTCAGCAAACCTGGAAAGAGAATATTTTCTGGCCAGTCGAATGGTTTGACGGGCATCAAGTCGATGCTCAGGTTGTTGGTTTGCTGCCACGTAAGGCGAGGGCGATGACACCAAAGGAAGTTGCAATGTGTCAGAAGTGGTTTGGCCCTGACGGCCAATATCCATTGGTTCACATTGAAACTGGCGAACTGCGCGATGTCTGAGAGATCTAAAAGCGCCCTGCCCCATGACTGGCTGGTGCTGGCAATCATTGGGGTTATTATTTTATCCGGTGCGACCGGTTATAGCGCATGGGCTATCGCTTGGGAAGTGATGTGCTTGCTGGCGCGGGATACGGTGCAGTACTGGGACATGATTTGCAAGGCATGGAGTTTGCGAAGCCCGCGCGCCAGTCTTTATGTGTGGCGGAATTTGATCGGCAACGCATTATATTTTGCGTTCATTTCTTACGGCATAGGCTTTGGATTAAACAAGCTCTTTGACATTGCAGAGACCTGGCGGATCTGACGATTTTAAAAGGTGAAAGCCGATACGCATCGCCCGTGAGTGTACCGGCTCTCACCTGCCCCCGCAAAAAAGTAGCCATCAGTTAAGGGGATCGTCTTTCAAGGTCAATATGGAACCGCGGTCTTACGCACAGACGGTTCAGGTTTTTGGTTTGCCTTGTGTGATTTCTGCTACGATGTCTTTGACATGTTCCTCCTTGTATGGCTCGGATTCTTGAGCGTCCATGACGCTTGGAACGTCATGCCAGATAATTTCCAAATGCACGAAATTTCCATCATCATCAAAAAGAATGGAGTCCGCTGCATATTGCAGTATGGACTGACCGTTTATGCGTCTCCAACGAAGACCCTTTATGGGGCTTGATATCTTTTTAGTTGTGGCAGGTTCTTTGAATAATACTTCCCTTTTGTCCATGTCTCGTACCCCTTGACAATTGAGACTGTTGGTAAAGTGCAGATAGGGCAATGTGCCGCTAGGTTAACCTGTGAGACAATTCAGGGCTATTAAACGCACCCTGAAGGGATATTTTTCATTCCCTTGAGGATAATATATATTGCCTTGCATATATTATGTCACTACTCCGGAATATATCCCTTGAGGGTGTATCATTATTGCCTACAGAGGTGGTGACCTGTAGAAGAGAGGGCATGAAATTGCATTTACCGAATTTTGAGCCGATGGATGCAGGGGAGCTTCGGGGGGTGATGGCCGATTTAGGCTTAACCTACGAGGAAACAGCTGAAATTGTCGGCATGACTGCGAGCGGCATCAGTAAATGGCTGTACGAAGGACGGCCTATCAAGAACGTAGCGGCGGTGACGTTGCTGCGCATGCTCCGTGCTGACTTGACACTATTGCCGCAAATAAGAGTGGCACGCGAAATAAAAGGTGGATCTGCTGAATCGCGTGAAGTTGGTCTGAATGCGCAGAAGCGCAAAACTGAAAAAGACAAACCGGATACGAGTGATCAGTAAGAATAGACGCTAGAGCGTGAACAACCACCGGCTAAAAGCCGGATTGGTCCGCCATGCGGCGGACTGGGTGCCTCAAACAAAGTCGGTGCTTTGACGCCTTCATACCGAAAATTTGGAGACAACAAAATCAGCAATAGCGAAAAAGCCCTTTACTCTTAATCCCATATGCCGCCTAAAGGCGTGGGATTTACTAATCCCCTATTGGGGACTTTAAAGACCAAAGTCATAGCAAAAATTAACACCGTACGGGCCACCAAATTTGAGGTGCGATGCTTGCTATAATCTAAGCGACTCGACGCGACTCCTTTAGAAAAATTGTGTAACGAAAAATTTAACGCTTTTGCCGAACTGATAATATTTACAAATTGAAACAAAAGCTTGCTGCATGAGCGTTGCAAGCTTTAACTTTCTGTGAGATAGGAAACCGTTAATTGGCGTGCGACTCTTTCATTTTATTTTAGGCCATTTTAAAATAAAAATCTCGTTCATCTTTGCCCCGCGGGGCACGCGTTCCAGCGCAATCGTTGTAAATTGTGCTCAAGCGCGCATAAACAGCAAGCTCGGCACGATCGGGAAACTATTATCTTTTGCATGCATCAACGGGACATTAAAAAATTGCGAAATCAAGCGCAAGCAAAAGTATGCAGCGGTATTAAATTGTGCCCATCGC
>CAWUJS010000152.1:0-2351 GCA_963922705.1 uncultured Alphaproteobacteria bacterium
CCGCTCCCTGCTATATCCATGGTCAAGGAGACCGTTCCATCTCCTTGCAGCCTGTTTGTCCCGGATAACGCCTTGGCGAGCTGACCGATATTAACCTGGCTGATATTCGCTTGTGTGGATACATTCATCGCGGCATCAGGAGATGATGAAGACATTCTGCTTTGCATAGCAATCTGACCGCCTGCCAAACCGCCTTTCAGGTTTTGAATGTCCAGCACGCCATTTTGCATCACAATATTGAGGGATGGTTTGGTAATATCCCATGTTTCATAGATCAGGCGCTCTGCGCTGATATCAAAATTGGCATTCATCGCATGCAGCCAGCCCGAATTCATCGGCGCATCAGACCATTTTCCTGCCCCGGAGGCTCTAGTCTTTTTGCCGGAAGACGCGCTGGTTTTCGCTGTTTTGAGTGAAAGCTCACCAAAATTTAAATTTCCGCTCATGGATGGTTTGGTCGCCGAACCGTCATAGCGCAATGACCCTTTCATTGTCGTTCCAAGCAGTTTCGCATCAACATTGCTGAACGCAATACGCTTTCCATCTACCGAAACAACGCCTTGCATATCGAGTGGTTGAGATACCGCCGTAAAAGCGGGCGCAGAAGCACCGATATTGCTCAATAATGTCTGTAAATTCGGATGCTGAACACGGATATTTAAATTCTCCAAAGCTTCACCGGATAAAAGCGCATTCAGTTTTCCTGAAACTGTGAGATCCGCGCCGAAAGCATTGATAGATGCGTCCGTAGACAGGTCGTCCATGCTGCCTTTAAAATCCGCAGCGATACGAACTGTCCCTAAATTCTCTGGCCATCCATCTGTTTTGATATTAAGATTTTTCGCCAGCCCGTAAGGATCATCAACCGATGAGTTCACGTTAAAGTCTAAAACAGGCTTTGCTCCACCCTTTGCTCCATCACGCGCCACTGAACCGCCCATCAAAACTTTGAGGTCATCAAGGTTCACGACACTCTCATTGAGCTCAAAACGCCCCGGTTTTGCACCGCCTTTAATATAAAATTTTCCAATGCGTGATGTGCTGATGACAGGAATATTAACCTGCCCTGTCAACGCCTGTACAAGCTGTCCTGTATTTTGCGTATTGGCCTGAAGCATGAAATTCAAGGACGGGTCAGAATAAATTTGCACCCCTGTTTTTGATGCGGAACGCGATGCAAATATAAGGTCTGCATCAAATGACGCAGGGCCGTTTCCTGGAATATCATCGGCTTTTAGCGAGAATTGAAAAGCTTTGCCTTTTTTAGAAGCCTTGATCCGTGCATTCTTCAATAAGAGTTTTTGATGAAGGATACCGCCTGTTTTTAAGGCAATCTCTGCTTCCAAATCCTGCGGTAAAATTATCTCTTTTGGTAATAATTCTGTTAGAAGCAATAAGGGGTCAACGGGTTTCTTGCTTCCATCATTTGCAGGCAGAAATTGCGCCGTATTCAGTATATCCTGACCTTCAAATGCAGCCTTGATCACCATAGGCTTTAAATCCAAAAGAGCCTGCCCTTGAAACGCATTATCGCCAATTTTTACAACAGCATCTTTAAGAGCCGCAGATTCCTGATTGGCCGAAATAATTCCGGCAATCATAACATCTTCTGAAATCGGAAGAGCAGATGCAGAGGCTTTTATTTGCATCTCTCCTTGAACGTCAAAAGGTTTTTCAATACCCGCAACCCCTTTCAAGGACAGATGATAGGGGCCATAATTGATGTTAGCGCGAAGCGGCAATGCACCGGCATCAATGGTTTGAGCATCCAGGTTAAACGCAACTGATTGCCCGCCAAATTTAAGTGCGCCCTTCGCATCAAACGGCCCTTGCAGTGATTGTGCCGAGAGATCCAGATTGACATCGGAAATCTGTGTCGTTTTATTTTTGAGCGCATCAAAAAAGCGCAAAGATCCGTCTTGAATTTTAATACTATCAAAAGAAACAGCATTGTTAGGCTTTGCCGCCGCCTTTTGCGCACCGTCTTTTTGAGCCGTTAATGCTTCGAGTTGCGGTGATAACCAATTCCCCTTGCCTGCACGATCAAGGCGCAAGTCAAACACAGGCCTGGTTAATGTTACATAGCGCACCTGAATTTGCTTTTGCAAAAGCGGTGCAATCTCAAGGCCAACCGACAATGTGTCAAACTGCGCCAACGTATCATTGGAAACGGCAGGGTTTACAACTTTAACGCCCTGAACCTTCACATGCGGCGCCGGTAAAAACCCAACTTTCAAATCACCATCAATAGTGATGTCATAACCACTTAAGGACTTAACGTGCGCAAGGCCTTTATCTTTATATTGCCCCCAATCAATAAAGCCTGGCGCAATTAAAAGACCTCCCAAAAG
>CAWUJS010000153.1:0-2333 GCA_963922705.1 uncultured Alphaproteobacteria bacterium
CCAATTTTCTGGGCGGGGGAGGGAGCATTGCTTTGCTGTGCGGGAAGATTATCGGCCATGAAATAACTATTTGCTTTTCCCGCGAAAGCGGGAATCTGGTGACATTTAGGAATACAAGCTTCAGCATGCGCTGAAATTACACTCCAAAGTTCATTCTATCCCGCCCCTCACAAAATCGCAAATGGGAAGTGATTGTTTTAGGGGTTAACCGCTGCTTGGTTTGGGGTTAGCCGCGTCTGGTTTGGGGGGCAGTCGTCGCCGTTACGGCTGGTTCAGATGGTGGTGGTTTTGGTGTTTGCGGTATTATGATTGTTGGATCGACATAGCTTTGTAGTGTTGAGACTATGCTATTGGTTTGATCCTGTCCAATGAGGCCGGGTGCAAAATCTTTTACAAGATTAAGCACAAAACTCGCCAATTGCATGGCGATCCCACCAATCGGGTTCATGAGGCCAAATTGATTTAATCCCTCACGCAGCTTATTAAATATGGCCTCATCTTGAATTTCTTGCGGCAAAAGCTGCATCAAAAATGCATGATCATCCAGCCCTTTAAGCTGTTCTTTGATTTCCTGCATTTTACCGTTTTGAGATAAAATATTCACAAGGCTGCCATCTTTGATTTTCTCCTGCAAAGCATCATAAAGCTTTTCAGGCGGAATTTTGGGTGCGCTCCCGCCTTGCTCCCCATTCATAGAAGCAAGCCTTGTTTTAAGCTCTTTGGAAATATGATCTGGGAGTTGTTGCCGAATACTGTCATAAACGGCATTAATGGATGATTCGCCTGTCTCTGAGGCATCATTAAATACACCCCACAAAGTCGATATGGACTTTCCTTCACCATATTCAGCGCGGGCTTTAATGGCATCTTTGAGCGACATTTGGGAGATATCAAGCCCTTCTGTCCCTGCTGTGAGGCCTTTTCGAATTTCTGCCTGCAATTGCTTCGGCAGGCTGTTTAAAAAGGCAAGTGTCTCTTTATTATCCATTTCGGAAACAGCTTCGGTAACGTTTGCCGGCTCTTGCGCTTGTTGAAGCGTTAAGTCTCCTAAATCATCCCCCCATTCAATCGTGATGCCGATCAGGTTGCTGGCTTCGGCCAGTTTCATTGTGGGAAGTTCTTGTGCAATGACCGGTCCAGCAATTCCGGTAATGATTTTATTTAAATTCGGGTTATCTTTCAGTGTTTTAGTGAATGTTTCTTTATCCAGTTTTTTAAGAATATCAACCATCATTTGCGGGCTGAGATCATCAATCATCTCTGTAACATCACCGCCAATATCGGCGTTAAACCCAAACATTTCAGCCGTTTGCGCCAGACCATACAGCATTTCACGGAAATTTTCAGGCACCTTATTGCCTGCATCCAGATAATCCTGAAAGCTTTTATTTTGTGTTTTCGGGTTCACCAAAAACATAAAGAGCTTAAGGCTATCAAAGCTACTCTGGAGACCTGATACTTGTTGTTTGACTTGTTCTGCGACCAAAGAAGAACCCTCTCAAATGCACCGTTATTAATAATTTATTTATCTTTGATGTCATTATAGGTGAGAAGCGGTTAAGGAATGGTTAATTTACAGGCGATGTTGCCGCGGAGGGTTAGAGGCTTTTGTCATTGCATGGAGAAGCGTTAGCCCGAGATGGCAGACTAGATTGCTTCGCTTGCACTCGCAATGACGGATAAAAACGGGATTGTCATTGCGAGGAAGCCGAAGGCTGACGTGGCAATCTTCTTAACGGCGAATAGATTGCTTCGCAGGCGCTCGCAATGACGATTAAGGGGGATGTCGCCCCGGATGGGCAGCATCGCATTGGGCGATGAGGGTTTGCAGTTCTTCTTTCATAGCTCTTTTTGGTGTGTATTTCGGTTTTGGCGGTGGCTCAGCACCAGCATCAATAAAAGATTGCCGCACAGTTTTAGCCGTTTTGTACTGATCTATACCATAAGAATAAGAATGCATTCTCTCAGAAAGATCGCGCAATGTTACCGGAATAATTCGAGGGTTTTTGCGAAATTCATCTGTCAGGAGCCTTTCCGGCGTGAGGCCATATGATTCCATCGTTGGAAAAACGGTTACAATAATAGCGTCCGGATTGCGATTGGCAAGCTGTGCGGGCAATGATCCGGCATGAGAAAAGTCTTCAAACACATTTCCAAAATGGCCTATGCCTGTTGTAACAATCGTTAAATCCGGTGCATGGGTGGCATTTGTTGTTGTCGTTGCTATACCTCCATTACGCATCTCCATGCCTGCAAGACTTCTCAAATGAATATCCCCTGTTTTTGCGGCCTTTTGCCACTCCGTGCGCTCACTAACCAGCGCCTTAAAAAGC
>CAWUJS010000154.1:0-2275 GCA_963922705.1 uncultured Alphaproteobacteria bacterium
CCTTTCTGTTTCAACTGTAAACAAAAAGGTGTTGCACTTAGAAACTGAGACTTCCCTTTAAGAAATAGGCTGAAATAGAAGCGGGAACTTAGCACTATTTATCCACAAATTCAGTGGATGGAATCGGGCATAACTTATTTCATTTTGCAAAATGATCGGCTGATGCTTGTGTTTTAAGCATCAAAACATTTAATAATTCATAAATGGCATATGTGCCAATCAAGAGAAGGCCGCTAAGGAACAAAGCTTCTCGATGAAAACAGGCGTATCAAACAAGCTTACAGCAAACAGAAAAAACTCTGAGAGAAGAAAAAAGCAAGTCTTTCTTTTAAAATATCTTCGGCTAAAAATACATTTTTCACCACATAGAAACTACATTTTTCACCATTTGAACTTGCCTGTGCCTGCAAAAAGTGGTTAAATCAGTCTATGTATAGAAGAAATATAACAGATACAATCATAGAGGCTTTGACAGACACGCCCGTTATTTTGGTAAACGGGGCGCGTCAGACAGGCAAAAGCACGCTATGCGAGAAAATAGTAGAAGAGGGGTCTTTTCAAGGTGAGTTCGTCACTATGGACGATCCAGCCACGCTACTGGCCGCACAAAAAGACCCTATGGGATTTCTGGAAGACCTAGGCAAGCACGTTATCATTGACGAAGTTCAACGAACCCCTGAGCTATTCCTGCCCATGAAAAAGGTGGTCGATGAAGACCGGAAGGGCAGACGTATCATTTTAACAGGTTCGGCTAATGTCATGATGCTGCCCAAAGTAGGAGACTCCCTTGCAGGGCGCATAGAAATTCATAACCTATGGCCGCTTTCTCAAGACGAAATTGAGGGTAAAAGGTCAAACTTTCTGAACACGCTTCTAAACACCGATCAGAAATTTGAGTCTTCAAAGCTTACATGGAGAAACATCGCGGCCGTAATGAGGGTAGGGGGCTATCCTGAATCCATAGCTCGCAGCTCTTCATCCAGACGCAATAAGTGGTTTGCCGATTACATCACGGCCATTTTGCAAAAAGACATTCGGGAGCTAGCCAATATCGAAGGGCTGACAGAGATTCCGAATATCCTCAAACTGATTGCTACCAGAGTAGGAAGCACTATCAATATGTCGGACATATCGCGCCTGTCCGGTGTGAAAAACACGACTCTGAAACGCTATGTCACGCTCTTGGAACATATTTTCCTGATTGTTCATGTTCCTGCATGGACAAAAAACGCAGAAGGGGAGTTCGTGAAATCGCCCAAGGTCTATCTGAACGATACAGGGCTTCTTAATCACCTGATAGGGCAAGAAGACGATAGCTTTTTGGAACAACGAAGCAATGCCGGAACGTATCTGGAAAACTTCATCGTGATGGAAATTTTAAAGCAGTTAAGCTGGTCGGAGATATATCTCAAGCATTATCATTTCAGCATTCAAAGAGGCTCGGAAGTCGATCTGGTTTTGGAAGACAGGGCAGGGAGCTTATTTGGAATTGAAATAAAGTCCGCAGCTACGCTCCAAGACAAAGACTTTAATGGCTTACGAAAATTAGCAACGATAGCTGGGGAAAAATTCAAGCGCGGGATTGTGCTTTATACTGGAGAGCAATATCTGGGCGGCTTTGGTGATAATCTTCAAGCCGTGCCTATTTCTGCCGTGTGGTCCTAATCGGATAAGGTTGATTGTGTAAACTATCTTCTCTGGACAAGTTTAGTCTGAATTTCTCGTACCTTATTGAAATCAGACTAATTGAAAAATGGAATCATAACTTGATAGTTATCAATAACAGCATGAGCACCTGCTGCTTGCATGGCTCTAGCCCTATCTTCGTGGCCTTTTATGCCTTCAATAATAAAGCCTATAGCGCAAACATTAGCTGATATGGCGGCTTCAATATCTGTAACATTGTCTCCAAAATAAACGCTTCGTTCTGAAGCGGCTGATAAAGCTTCTAAAGCCTTCAAAATAACATCTGGTGCTGGTTTTTTATTTAATCCATCTGAAGTTATAACGACATTAAACAACCCCGTTATTCCCATAGCTTTCATATCTGGAATTAGTTTCGCTTCTTTTTTGTTCGTTGCGAGCGCGCGTCTTTCTCCTAAATGGTCAAGCAGTGCATTAAGGCCTTCAGCAATAGCTACTGGTTTATCTGCAAATAAGGTTTTGCGTTTATCAGTCCGACTTGCGTTAAACTCTTCCAAAAAATCATTAGGATCAAAGTTTCGGTTCTGTCGCAAAGTTTAATGAAGGTTGAAAGTTTGGACAGGGTTGCCAG
>CAWUJS010000155.1:0-2240 GCA_963922705.1 uncultured Alphaproteobacteria bacterium
TCTGCGATAATATAAGCTGAGTTTCTGTTATAGACATTATCACTTGTATAGATTGCGGTTCCTAATATTTGTGGAATGGATAAACCAGACCAAGCCATTTGCTGCGTCGTTTCGATAAAGGATTGCCATTGCGTGATTGTGTTTTCATCGTATGTTTCAATGGCTTCGGTTACCATGTTTAATGCTACTTGAACATTACTCTTGTGTTTGTTGGGCGCATGACCAATATCATCAAAAATCATTTGAGCGATCTCCAGCATCATTGGAAATGGGTTGGATTTGGCATTGTACAATCTTAAATCTTCAAAACAGGCTGTTGCCCTTTGCTTTGCAAGCATTTTTAATGCGGCCTGGTTGCCGTTTAGTTCAGCAAGGAATCCAGCAAACATATCAGCAAACATATTTCTGGATGCATTATCCATGTTATTCCATTTAGCTGTATAAATGGAGTCTTTGACACTAAGCGTCTCTTGATGATTATTTATTATATCATTAATAACACTCATACTTTTCCAGACATGACAGAGTGCTTCTAACTGTAACAATTTAAGATTTGTATTTTCTGGAATATGGATATTGATGAGCGCTACATGGTTATGCACTATTTTGAAACCCATGAATGTTTTTTCTTTTAAAGCGATAACACCAATCACTTTTGAGCGATGATCTTTATTTTTCAGATGCTTTTTGAGACTGTTAAATAATTCCTGCCCTTGCGGCAATTCCAGAATGTCGCCCTGTTTTTCCAGCAATGCGTTTTGCGTATCCTGAACTCCGGACAGAACAAAAATAACCCTGAATGACTTATCAAATGCTGAAAATTCCTCTGTAATGCTGTCACAGCATGCTCTTGCTTCTTGCAAGCTTATTGTATGTTTATTGTGGGTTGCTTCAATATTTGTCGTTGTCATCTGGACGAGGGCTTTTTAATGTGTAGGATGCTAAAAGACTAACACAGAATTATCAGAATAAAGGACGTTGCTTGTGATTGAAAATGATTTTTTAAAGGGAAGGCGCGGATTAATTATGGGCGTTGCTAATGACCGCTCGATTGCCTGGGGTATTGCCGAGGCAGCGGCGGCAAGTGGTGCGGAGCTTGCTTTTACCTATCAAGGTGAAGCGCTTGAGAAACGTGTCCGTCCTTTGGCTGAAAAGATCGGCGCGAACATTGTCCTGCCTTGTGATGTAACCGATGAGGCTAGTCTGGATGCCACATTCAAAGCCATCGAAGAACAATGGGGTGAGATTGACTTTGTTGTTCATGCAATCGCGTTTTCAGATAAGAAAGAACTGGATGGGCTTTATTTGAATACAAGCCGTGATAATTTTGCCCGCACAATGGATATATCCGTTTATTCCTTTACGGCGGTAGCGCAGCGCGCAGCGCCTTTGATGAAAGAGGGCGGCTCGCTCATAACGCTGACTTATTACGGCGCAGAGCAGGTCATGCCGCATTACAATGTGATGGGTGTGGCGAAAGCGGCGCTTGAAGCGTCTGTGAAATATTTGGCGGCGGATTTGGGTAGGGATAATATCCGCGTGAATGCTATCTCCGCCGGACCGATTAAGACATTGGCGGCGAGCGGCATAGGCGATTTCCGTTTTATATTGAAATGGAATGAATTGAATGCGCCGCTCAAACGCAATGTTACCATCGGTGATGTAGGTAGGGCAGGGTTGTTTTTACTTTCTGAGCTCGGCTCAGGCGTGACCGGTGAAACACTGCATGTTGATAGCGGGTATCATACGGTTGGTATGCTCGCGGTGGATAGCGTTTCGGAAACCGCTGAATTGCTGGAGAGCATGAAGCCGAAAAGCAAAGAAGAGGCGGCTTAGAGAATATGGCGAAAAAGAAGGATGTAAATGCTGTTGAGCTTGGTAAGGAAGACCTTGTCAAGATTATTGATATTTCTATCAGCGTGGCAGAAAGGCTTGAACGGATTGAATTTGAAGTTAAAGGTGTTCGGCATGGCGATTGCATTTGGATTTAATAGCCCGGTTTTTAATACAATACCGTCATCCCCGCGAAAGCGGCGTAATCGCAAGAAACCCTGAAGCTAACCCAATTCGTCATTGCGAGGAGGCAGAGCCGACGAAGCAATCTGGATTGCTTCACTGCGTTCGCAATGACAGATAACAGGAGAATGTCATTGCGAGGAAGCCTCAGGTTTGTTCGCATCTATATAGCGGGGATGACAGAGCTCGTTAACAATCTAGCCTGTGTCTTCTGTGGCAAAAAA
>CAWUJS010000156.1:0-2053 GCA_963922705.1 uncultured Alphaproteobacteria bacterium
CTCAACTAAAAAAAATCACACCCTAGCACAAGCTGCTAAACTTTGCGACACTACCTATGCTATTACATTAGCAGAAGAGAATAATAATATCGATTTATTTGTAGGGGCTGCTAAAGACATTTACAACGATAAATTCAAGCATTTAGCTATGCCATTAATTGATCGAGCTGCTATCGAATATCGTAAATATCAGATAATGGAAACAAAAATTGATGAAGACGAGCAAGCAAGATTACGGATTACTGATCTAGTAGTCTCTGCAACAAACAAACCAGGTCTTCCTTGTGAATAGATGGATATGAGCCAATTATCCCTTATGTTGTGCATAGCTGTTTGTTTTTGCTTGATCAGAGGATCATACATTTTAGCAGATAAGTGATTGGCGTCAAACCGCAACGGAGAGTGTTTGCAATCTGTTTCGATGGTTTTTATTGGGCATCGTTTCATCTTGACATGGCCCACATTTGTGGGCACAATAGTAAAAGAGTAAGAAGGCGAGGTATTTGCTATGGGTATAAATGCAACGAAAGACGATACGTTAAAATTCCGAATGGATGCTGTTACGGCTGATTTAATGGAACGCGCGCGTTCCTATGTCAAACTTGATAAAAGCAAGTTTGTACGCCACAGCATTCGTGAAAAGGCTGAAGCGATTATCGCGGAGCATGAAAAAACCCTGTTTTCGCAAGAGGATTGGTACATGTTCTTTGATATGCTTGATAATCCGCCAAAGCCTACAGAGCGTATGAAGAAGGCGGCGGAAAAATACAAGGAAATTACCGCCTCACATGCTATTTGAACATCTAAATCCTAAGAAACATGATCGTAAGAGCTTCGATTGCGGTGTCGAGGCTCTTAATCTGTACTTGAAACGTGGCGCAAATCAGGATCAACGGCGCAGCCTGACTAAAATCTATGTTTTGGCAGAAGGGCAGCGGGTGATTGGATATTATTCAATTAGCGCGCATTCCGTTTTGCGGGATAATCTGCCAGATGATATTAAATTGGCCAGCTATAAAGACGTTCCATTCCTTTTGCTTGGTAGGCTTGCGGTTGATAGAGAATTTCAGGGGCAGGGGTATGGTGACGCGCTGATCTTCCACGCGTTTAAAACCACACTGGATGCTGCGGAAAAAGTTGGAATCTTAGGCATGGTTGTTGATGCTAAAGATGAAAAGGCTGTTTCGTTTTATGAAGGGTTCGGGTTTAAACGACTGACGGGATCAGTAAACAGACTGGTTTTACCGCTTTCGATCATGGATGTTTTGATTAAAGCGTAATTTCGCTAAACATAAGATGAATAATTTTCATCATTTTCCGGTGTTTGAGATTCTTCCGGCTGAGTTGATGTTTTGGAAGCTGCCTTTTTGTTGGCTTTCTTCTTTGTGGTTTTGCCCCCATTGTCGTTATCAGGCTTGGGAATATCAAAACGGGGCGCTTTATTTTGTATAATCTTAAGTTCGGGGGTGGGGTGTGCAGGCAATAAGCGTTCCTTAAATACTTTGTCTTTGTAATAAACAACTTTCTTGCACTTAATCGGGTGATTTTTTTCAACCAGTATGATTTCCTTATTATCTCCGAATGTATTGACTTCATGCGGACGAATAAGCGGCACAATTTTTTCGGATACCGAGATTTTGGGGGCTTCATGATTGAAGCTGCGCGCCTTTGATACCGACTTTGATTTCACCGTATGCTCACCACATGATGTACTGACATATCGCTGTGTTTCAGCATTGTTACTGGCAAAAAACACCTGATGCGCGCAGTTTGACAGGATGGTTTCACGCTTGGGCTTGGTATAGACATCATCGAGCAGGCCGATATTTTGCACAACACCGAGCAGCCGGACGTTAAACCCGGCCAAAAGCGTAAAGGCTTTACTCATTATTGGCATACGCCCTAAAATGTGAAACTCGTCCAGAAGCATCAGGACGTGGCGGGGTTCTGTTTTAGGGTCAGGCTCTTTAGCCGTTAAAACGGTAATCGCTTGCTCAAAAGGTTCTGTCGCAAAGTTTAATGAAGGTTGAAAGTTTGGACAGGGTTGCCAGAA
>CAWUJS010000157.1:0-2030 GCA_963922705.1 uncultured Alphaproteobacteria bacterium
AACAAGCCGGGCTGGCTGACCGGAGAGCGAAACTTCATTCTGAGCCAAATCAAATGATCATCGATCGGTCAAAAGGATTACCAAGGCCATGGGCTGTTTTCGATCCCTTAAAACAGCCGCAAAAACAATAGCAGGGATCGAGCTCATGAACATCATTAAAAAAGGACAACTCATTTTCACCAAACACATAGATCAAAACCTAACACCAGCACAGCAATTTTACCGCCTGGCAACCGTCTAAATTCTGGCAACCCTGTCCAAACTTTCAACCTTCATTAAACTTTGCGACAGAACCGAAAATTTTTCTAGGCACAAAGTCTTTTGCTTCCGCTTGCGCATTAAAATAAGGATGTAGCGCACGCTTATGAGGTTTTTTCAGCCATTCGTGAAAATGTTCAGGATCACCACCAACTGCACTCATAGTGCTTGCTGGCATATTCAAGATATGTGCATCTAATGTTGTACCGTATGCCAATCCCGCACCAAAAATACCACTTTTTTCATATAATGTTATTTCGGTATTTTCAGACTGTCCTGTTTCAGTCAGTTGATTAACAAGCTCGTTTAAAACCGAAACACCGTTGGCTCCACCCCCAACAATTGCAATTTTGTACTCAGACACGCAATTTACTCCACACAGAAATTATTGTTGTCGTTTTGTATACAATTCCTAATTGAAGTGCAAGTTTTGCATATTATTAATCTGCGACCCACAATGTCTGTAAAATATATTGAAATATTTGTTTACAATGCCATATAATAGAAAGATAAGGAGATTTTAAAATGGCATCAGAAAACATCAATGTCCGGGTTAAAGGCGAATTGCAAACGCATGTGCAGCAACAAATTGGTGTCACGGGCTTGTATGAAAACGCAAGCGAGTACATCCGTGCTCTTATTCGCCGTGATCTTAAAAACAGCACGGAAGCCTGGGACTGGCTCAAACAAAATTTAGAACCTGGCTTACGGGCCGATGAATCCGCTTTTGTGGCTGTCTCTGCCCAGGATGTAATCAACCGCAATAAAGGTAAATAATCACTTGGCTTATTATCGTTTTTTCCCTCCGGCTGATGAGGCCCAGGACGGCATATGGCAGTATACCCATGACGAATGGGGTGAGGCACAAGCCGATAAATATATTATCGGTTTGCATGACCATTTACAGGCTTTAGCGGATAAGAAAAAACAATGGCGCACATTGCCAAACAGCTTAATTGTCCCGCCTGATTTGGATATATCGGCATATTTCAGCCATTATGAGCATCACTATATCTTTTTCCGGGAACTCTCCGGCGGTGTGATCGGCGTACTTAGTATTTTACATGAAAACATGGATGTTCCGGTTCGGCTGTTTAGAGATTTAGAGAAAATAGAAAACCAAGAAGAATAATTATGGATTTGTTTTTCAAGCTCTGGTTCCTGGTGTTGAAAGGCATTGCTTGGTTTCTATGGTTATTTGTCCGGGCTTTTGTTTTCTCCGGTAAATTTGGATACTGGCTGTTACAACGCACCTCTAATAATTTTGGTTCCTCCAGGTAGGCAACCCGCGCAGAAATTGAACGCGCCAGGCTGTTAAAGGGGCGGGGGCCTATTATCGGTAAAGTTGGTTTTCGTGCGCTTCGATATAATGATAAAGAAGGGCATATGGCTGTATTTGCGCCCACAAGATCCGGGAAGGGAACCGGGCCAGTTATTTCCACGATTTTAGATTATCCAGGCTCACTGGTTATCCTTGATCCAAAGGGTGAGAACTACGCCATTACAAACAAATACCGCCGCACCCTTGGCCCTGTTTACCGGATCAATTTAGAAGATCATTCGGAATCGGATTGGTACAATCCGTTTGATATGATCCGGCTACGTACGCATCATGAAATCCCCGATGCGGAAAATCTGGCCGAGGCCATTTTAATCCCGGAAAAAAGCCATTCAGAACATTGGCGCGAACGTGCAAAAGAATGGTTATCCGGGATGATTCGGTAGTGTCGCAAAGTTTAGCAGCTTGTGCTAGGGTGTGATTTTTTTTAGTT
>CAWUJS010000158.1:0-1814 GCA_963922705.1 uncultured Alphaproteobacteria bacterium
CGAACTGGGTTGGTTTCAGGGTTTCTTGCGATTATGCCGCTTTCGCGGAGATGACGATAATTGTTGATTGTGCCCAACAATGAGATCCCCGTTATATAGATGCGAACAAACCTGCGGCTTCCTCGCAATGACGCTCTTGTCATTGCGAACGCAGTGAAGCAATCCAGATTGCTGCGTCAGGCTTTTGGCCTTCCTCGCAATGACATTCTCCTGTTATCCGTCATTGCGAACGCAGTGAAGCAATCTAGATTGCTTCGTTGGCCCTGCCTCTTCGCAATGACGAACTGGGTTGGTTTCAGGGTTTCTTGCGATTATGCCGCTTTCGCGGAGATGACAGGATTGTATTAAAAATCGGGCTGTTAAATCCAAATGCAATCGCCATGGTTACAAATACCGCTCAAAGTTTTGAATAACCACGCAATCCCCGATTTCGGGGACTGTATCATCGTTAAACGGGATCAGGAAAGCCTCCCCCGATGGCGGTTTAATCTCCAGCAAATCACCAGCGCCAAAATTATGGACGGCGATGATTTTGCCCGCCACATCGCCGCTTTGCGCATGAATGGCTTTCATGCCGACCAGATCCTCAATGTAATATTCCCCCTCATCCGGCTCGGGGAGTTGGTCGCGGGAAATGGTAAGCTCTGTGCCCTTAACAGCCTCGACATCTTCGCGCGAATTCAGCCCGGCAATCTCCGCAAGGATATATTTCCCGGATGGATTTTTCAGGGTAATGTCAAACGCTTCAACGGTTTCCAGCAGTGATAAATCCTCGCAAAAAGGTAATATCTTCACCAGCCCCTTGACACCATGCGGTGCAGCAATTTTCCCGATTGTAATTTTTTTGACAGTCATAAGTATTTGGTACTGCCCTTAACCCTGGCGTGTCAAACCATTCATGCACGAATCATAGTAAAGGACAGGGCATTCTATTGCAGAAAGCCTCTCTTTCTCTGCCTCAACAGCATCCCAAAAACTGTTCTGATCGACAGATTTCATATTGTCCCAGCTTGAAATTTCTTCACGATTATCGAGCAGTGCCTTGAAGAAATTCTTATGTAACTCTGCCCCGTTCATTTCAATATGCTGCTCTGTTACAGCTGCAAAAGCACAGGGAAAGTTAAAATGATCATTAAACTGATCCGGGTTTGCAGGGGGGGTATTATTCCTGCGCGCCTGATGTTTTTCATATTCATTAAAGCTGCTACAGTTAAACATGCTCGCGCAGCGACCTAATGCATAATATTTACCGTCAACTGGTGCTTTGATGGAAAGGTCAAATTTAGCTGCTTCACCTTTGATGCTTTTTGTAAGTGCTTTTGCAGGGTTCAGGCTATGTCGATAAATACCATAGCCAATAACCTCGTCGCCAATTTTTAACTCCTCCCCGTTTGTAAAAATTTGCTTCACGCTATTGTATCCTTCGAGGTGAATGAGCGTTTTATTCCTAATTGTAAGGTCAATCGTCGGTGCTATAAATACATATTTATCATTCATTGTGCGGTGCTTCTGCTTATTTAACAGAAATCATAGCACATAATGCCATGATGTTGTCAAATATATTGAGACAATGTTTGTGATAGAACGGTAAAAATCATAGAAACATCATAAATGTCAAGTTGCTTTTGCGCCCGTTGCGCCTTCATGGCGGTCTTTGCGTGAACGGATATTTTTTTGCCACAGAAGACACAGGCTAGATTGTTAACGAGCTCTGTCATTCCCGCGAAAGCGGGGATCTCGCGCCTCAATCGAAGAGATACCGGATCAAGTCCGGGATGACAGCTGTAGGGAATGGGATGACAATGACAATGATA
>CAWUJS010000159.1:0-1799 GCA_963922705.1 uncultured Alphaproteobacteria bacterium
ACATCGGCGCCTGACCAAAACCCTGCGCAGGACCAAAAATCCATGAGGGAAGCTCGCCAACAAGGTTTTCGGGGCTGTCCCACGGCAAGTCGAAATCATCGGCTAGTTGCGCCAAGCCATCATGGACTCCCTGCATAGAATCCAAGAAATCATCAAAAAGCTGCGCTGCCTCATGACCGGTTTTTTCCCAAATCTCATCAATATAATCGAAAGCTGTGTTTGCTAGAACGTCTAAATTATCAATGCCTTGCCCAATCAGAGGTTTGAGATCGGATTCATATTTTGCGTCAAGAGCAATGCCAACGACACCGCCCACAATAGCCCCCAAACCTGCTGTAGCTAGTATTGGAAGACTTATTATAGCTGAAGAAGCCGCAGCAGTAACTGCCGCAGTAGCAACGGCAGATCCACCTAAAATCAAAGCCTGCTTCCCAGCCTCATCCCATGAATTATCAGCATTGGCAATCTGCACGCCCGCTGTCACCAGTGCAGTAGCGGTTCCGGCCTTGGCAAGCGTTTTCATGGCAAGAGATGTTTCTGCCGCCGGACCAAAGAAACCATCGATATAATCGCCGCCGACCATTTTTTGGAGCGCTTGCCCGAGCGTCGCCTGTCCACCCGCAAGCTCATTACGCGCTGCACTTGCCATGCTGACCGAATAAGCGTTGATCAATTGCTGCGCCTGCAGCCCGACAACGCTTGCCGGATAATTTCGAATTGTATCAATCGCAGTTTGCTGCGTATCAGAATCATAGAGTTGGATATCATTTTGTAAGGATTCAGTCACCGCCACAGGAATTTCGGGGAAATATGATTCTCCATTATTGGCTGCTTCTTGCGCTTCATCATCGAGTGCACCTTCAAGATAAGATAAAAATCCTGTTTCGCTTGTTTGATTTTGCAACGAATCTTGTTGATGGGCATAATGGGTGATCCATTCTTCTTCTGAAATATTATATGTCGGCATAGTTACTTCCTTTTTCTAAAAATCGGTTTGAGATTCGTTTGTTGGCTATAAATTTTTTCAAAGAAAACAATTGAGGTCGTTACAAATACCGAAAGCATCAAAATGTTATAAACAATATAAATTATCGCAATTAATAAAAAGTTTTTCAGACTTTCGGCATTGAAGTCGTTAAAGTTTTTTACCTCAATATAACGATTAAGTAAGTCAATGATGTCGTCCAACCAATAGATACAAAATACAATCATTAAGCCTAACAAGTGGATCCAAACCAATTGCAGAAACCCAAACCGCTTCTGCTTAATTCTCTTGAGGTTTTCAATATAAACAGGCCGCAGGCTGGAAAAATGCCAGTCATGCTTGTCTTTGTGCATATAGCAGAGCAAGATTGTGTAAATATAGCTGAGCGCAATAATAGGCAAAGCGAGGGTTTTTGTATAATGATCCTTGAATGCATTAACCGGCTTATCGCCGCCCGCGCCTATGATTTCAATATCAATTGGAAATATCACCGAAAGAAAATAAACGGATATCGCCGCCAAACATAACCACAGGCAAAACATGATGCCTTTATATAAAATAAAGCTTTCTACACTCTCCGGGCTATATCCCGCGACATAGAGATGGTTCAAGAAGAACTGCTTTTGTGGCCGTTCTTCTATCGGTGGAATGCCAAACAATATTTTAAAAACAGATCGCAAAATACAAAATCCCACTCAATAATCACACAATGAATAACTGCTATCATAAATAGAAACAAGAATGCAATTCTCCTTTGGGATAGGTTTTGCGGTTTTTTATTGTTTTCTCATTTAAAATAATAATGTGTGATTTT
>CAWUJS010000160.1:0-1666 GCA_963922705.1 uncultured Alphaproteobacteria bacterium
TTGGTTGGTAAATCACAATACATGATCCCACCACACCGTGGGACTAAACATCTAAAGGCACCGCCAACAAAGCAATAATCTTTCGCCGATTTTTCTTCCGCTTGCACACCCCGTTTTCGCCAAAGGGCAGGGTTGCATGTGCAACCCATTTTTTATTTGGAAGGAAAGAACAATGACAGAGTTTTATGCCCAACCCTACGATGTTTCGGCGACAGGATTTTATTTTGAAAGCATGGAGCAATATGACGCAAAATACGCCACTTGCACAAATGACTTTGGCGGTCAGGTTGAAGAGTTTGAAATCCAGTTTATTGAAGGTGAAGGTATTGATGCGCAGTTGTTCAAGGCACTTGGCATTCATCAGGGTAATATTCACCTGTTTATTGAGAAAGTTGAAGAATGGGAAGAATACGAGAAATATTATTTATTCATCGCAGTGCATGAATGCGGCTATAGTTTTGACATGGCAAAAGACGATCCATACGATTTTGATATTGATATCTATGAGGTTGATTCCATGGAAGAGCTTGCTGAACAGTTCGTTAATGAAGGCTTATTTGGCGATATCCCTGAGCACTTGTCTAATTATATTGACTATGATGCTATTGCCTGCGATTTGCGTATGGATTATAGCGAAACCGTTATCAATGGAACGCCTTTAATTTACAGAACCTGTTAAGTTATTTTACGTCATTGGCAATTATTGTCAATAGGCTTTTTTACTGCTATAATCAGAGAATAGGAGATAGAATCATGCCGACACGCAATATCAATCTAACCCCGCATTATGACGGATTTGTCGCAGATCAGCTTGAAACCGGGCGTTTCCAGAACGCCAGCGAGGTTGTCCGCGCTGCTCTCAGCCTTATGGAACAAAAAAACGCCGAGGATGAAGCCAAGCTGGAAGCCTTGCGCAAAGAGGTTATGCTCGGCATAGAATCTTATGAACGCGGCGATTATATAACCATCAATTCCGAAGAAGAGCTTGATAAGCTTTTTGAAGAGATGCGCGCCGAAGTCGATGCAGAAATCGCCGCCGAACAAAAGTCTTCATAAATTATGGCTCAGTATAAATTTGAACTATCGTCTGATGCGCTAGCCGATATGAAGGAGATTATGGCTTATAGTCTCAAAACGCATGGGACCAAAACAGCCAGAGATTATGACGCTCTT
This sequence comes from uncultured Alphaproteobacteria bacterium, assembly GCA_963922705.1. Classification (GTDB taxonomy): domain Bacteria; phylum Pseudomonadota; class Alphaproteobacteria; order Micavibrionales; family Micavibrionaceae; genus TMED27. The sequence continues at coordinate 1,174 of CAWUJS010000160.1, forward strand.
CTCAAGGAGACATTCAAACAACTCAGTATTGACCCTTTCAGGCCGGGGAGTAAAGATCGCTCTGATGTTGCTGACAATGTGCGAAGCTTTCACATCAATCTTGTGAAAGAAACCGTAAAATCACCTATCAAAAACCCGCGTCACATTGTTTTTTATTTCACAATTGAAAATGACAGGCTTGTAATCAGCAGGGTTTTACATGATGCGCGGGATCGTACCCGTTTCATGGAAGATATGCGCCGGGATGTGATGGAGCAGGCAAAACTTCCAAAGAAATTCCAGAACAAAGACGGCAAGCGATAAACATAGTTAAAGGAACTATAGAACCCTCTGCAAAAGTCGGGAATAATGTAGTAGTATTATTCTATGCAAAGAAGTATGAGGTATATGATGAAAGCGAAGAAGCTTAAAGTTGAGAAATTTCTTGATGAGATGGACGCGGTCGTGCCGTGGTCAGCGTTGGTGGAGGAGATTAAGCCGCATTACAAGCGCG
>CAWUJS010000161.1:0-1579 GCA_963922705.1 uncultured Alphaproteobacteria bacterium
TCCAAGCGCCCCATTCCAAAACAGATAGCCAAAAAACAGAAGACTAGTCGATTGTAGTTTTGCAAAAGCACCGACAAACTGAAAAGCCAAAAGCCCGAACACGATCATCGCGGCAAGTTGCACATCATCCCCTTGCGCATATTCGTGTAAAAACACAAACATTCCGGTTGGTAATAAAATCGCGCTTTTTAAAAAGAGGGGCGCTGAGGCGCGCATATAGCGTTCATCTTTTAAAACTATGATGCCTAGAACAAATGCAACAAGCCCTGAACCATAAGTGATAATTACCCGTGCCGGACTGCCTAAATCATCCCACATCATTGAAATGAATAGAGTAAGGCCACCATATATAAAAGCGCCGCCCAGATATGCAAGCAGATTATTTAGCCATGACGGATCCTTACTTTTTATCGTTTTCCGGGTGATTGCCGCACTAATTTCATCAATCGAAAGATTGTGCTGGTGCGCCAAAAAAGTAATGTGTTTAATCGCATCTTCTTTATTCTTGATTTCAGCCATTGTTTTTCACCCATGCAATCAATTCGGTGTTATAAGATTTGGCATGAGGAACATGTATTTTGTATCCTTTCTTGCGTAAGCTATATCTAGATCGTGAGCGATACCCACCTCCAAATACTTCACTCATAAGATTGAACTCTCTACGATAACTTTTTTCAAAAGCATAGCCATCCGGGCTCTGTTGCAATGTAAAATATTGACCTTTAGGAAGGGAGGAGATTTCTATTTTTGTTGCTTTAGTGTGGTCGGGAATTTTGGGAATTCTAATTTTATTGCTGGTTTTTGTTGCCGGGTCAAAAATATACAGGCTAGGCATAAGTCTGGGCCACTTGCCTTTTTCTGGCGGCGTAACGTTTAAGAAAATTTTATTACCCTTTACAATGAAGCGGTAAGGGTATTCATACTCGTTGCTCCTTTTGCGGTAATCCGTGGCAAATATAAGCTTATATTGTGGAGGTTCGATACCTGATTTGTAGACGGCTGTGGATGCCATAAACACAAGCGCTAAAATAACGGGTAAGGATATTCCCGCCACTAAAACCAAATTCTCTTTTAAAAAAGCTTTCATTCTACCCCGCAAATTTTGTATCACTACCATATGAGTTTAGAATCAACAGATAATAAACGCAAACGTCTTATTTTTCGATCCGACCATCGGGGGACAAAGGAAATGGACCTTTTGTTGGGATCATTTGCCAAGCAATATGTACCTGATATGAATGAGAAAGAATTGGATCAGTTTGATGAGATCCTGAAAGAAAATGATCCAAACCTCTATAACTGGATCACAGGCAAGGAGCCTGAGCCGGATCACGTTAAAAGCGAGCTGTTTAACAGGCTTAAAAAGCATCAATACTCCTAACTCTGTGCTGTCATCCTATTCCCCCACTTGTCATCCCGGCGAACGCCGGGATCTCTTCGATTTAAGCATGAGATCCCCGCTGTAAACGCGAACAAGCCTGCGGTTTGCTTCCTATAAACGCGTTCACGCAAAGACCGCCATGGAGGCGCAACGGGTGCAGCACTTATTGGTTAAAAATAACCACCAAATCTAGCATTG